>JAWOGU010000058.1:0-10308 GCA_046496595.1 Chloroflexota bacterium | reverse complement strand
GCCAGATCGGAACCAAGGTTAAAGAGTTCGTTTTGGATGATGGGCAGAACGGCCGTTAACCGTGCGCATAAACCAAAAGCCAAAGCCAGTCCTAGATGAGAGTTCAACTCATCCACCGTGCCGTAAGCCCGGATCCGCAGCGATTCTTTAGGTACCCGCTGCCCGCCCGCCAGGGACGTGTCACCACTGTCTCCTTTTCTGGTATAAATCTTTGTCAATCTAGGCATCTTCGTCTCCTCGTATAAAGTTTGTAGTAACCGCTTCAGCGGTCAGACGGCTAAAGCCGTTACTATAGACTTTCAGATAACGATTTTGGGTAGGGGCGGGCCTTGTGCCCGCCCATTCACCAGAGGGCGACCACAAGGGTCGCCCCTACCAGCAAAAATGTTTTTCTGACAATCTATACAAGCCTTTTCATTCATGGTGGTCGGCGACAGTCTTCACGGCGGGATGGCGCGAAAAATAATGTGGTGCGCTGCGGCTTGCATCTGACCGCGCCATCCCGCCCCTACGAAAGGCGTTGCTGAATCTTCAAATAACCAGGGGCAATTATGTAAACTGCTCTTGACAAACCAAGCAAGGTGGTTATAATCCCGGTTCGTTGTTGCGGGGTAGAGCAGAGGCAGCTCGTCGGGCTCATAACCCGGAGGTCGCAGGTTCGAATCCTGTCCCCGCTACTAAATCAAGCACTCAAGCCATCACTTGAGTGCTTTTTTATTACCATACCCTCAGCAGCATCTCTACGAGGACATAACCAGCCGCGCTGCCAGCCAGACCCACGCCCACACCCAACAGTGCGCCGCTGACGGCTCGGCGGCGACCTGGCCCTGTTACCTGCTGCACTACCTGGCGCACAGGCCACTCGTCCGACCCCATCATCGCCACTTCTACGACAGAACGAAACGTAACCTGCTGCCCGGAACGGCCGTTAAAATCCCCAAATGCTCCAAACAACATGCCCAACAGCGCCAGCGCCGCCGTAATGATAACCAGCCCGCCCGGTCCGGAGCCGGACGTACCCACAATGGCCCCTGTGATCACAGCCGGCAGCAAAAATGGCACAGCGCCCTGCGCCAAAATCTCACTGGGCGCTTCCAACGCTTCCACGAACATCGCTTTGGGTCCACGGGCGGTCAACCCGCCCACCGCGCCAATCAACGCCACAAACAACATCGGCGTCAGGCACCCGGCAATCGCCCCCACCACCAGGCCGGCAAAAGCACCGCCCAGCCAGAGGGAAACGGCCGTTATCACCCCGCCACTCACGCCCCCCAACCACACAGCCCGCGGCGTTTGGTAACTGGCGCCCATATACAGGCCCACGATAACACCGGCTAAAATGCTCAACACGCCGCCATAAGGCATCTGGCGCGTCAGTCCGATAAACACCCCCACAAACAGCCCCACCATGCCCGCCAGCAGCGCCCCCAGAGCCACTGACCCCACCAGCAAAAACAGCCGGTAAATAACGCCCTCCCCTTCGTCAAATTCTGCCCGGCTTACTGTGCCAATCACCCCGCCCAGCATAATGCCCAGCAGCGTACCCAATACCGCCCCCGAACGCACATCCTCAATACTTCCACCCAAAATCAAACCCACCGTGCCCACCGAAGCGCCCAATACCATGCCGGCAAACAAGCCTCGTTTCAGGCCGGTATTAGCCGGCAATATGCGATCATACGCCCCAAAACCGCCAACCAACACCGCCGCCCCCGCCAGACTCGCCATCAATTTAGCGCTTATCCCGCCTAACGCGCCTAAAAACAAGGCGGCCCACAGCATAAACGCCAGGTCTATCCAGGAAATTAAACGGTGCCAGCGAGGAGGAGAAGAAACTTTCATTTGTCGCGGATTTCAAAACGACAGACATCATCACCCATTGCCCGGCAGTGCGTTTCCACCACTTCAAAATCCTGACTACCCTTACCGGAAGCATACACCATGGCCTCTTGCAAAGAACCAGCGTACAAATGGCATACCGGTTCCGTCGTCTGGCGCATATGGCAGCTCACGCAGGCATAATCAGTAAAAACCAACACGCCGTCCTCATCTTTCACTTCAATCGAGGCATACGACACTGTGTCCATAATGCCTTTGCGCATTCCCAGTAGAACAGCGCGCTTGCGCAGCCGCTGCGGCAGCGCCTTCAAGGCAATGCCCGCCAACCCCATCACCGCCGACTGTTCCTGAACCCCCCACCGAAACGAAGAACGGCCAATACGCTTGAGCATTCCTTTACCCGCCCGTCCGGTGAACTCCTCAATCGCTTCATTCAAGCGGGCATATTCCCGCGCCAGGACGCCGAATTCAAGATTGTTGGGCGGCGGATTATCGACGTATCGTTCCAGGCTGCTCAAACGTAAAACGGCATTTAACCCATTTTGGCCCATCACATCTTCAATGCCACGCATCATTTGCAGCAGCATTGCATTGACATAAGGCGTGTCTTCTGTTAATTCTACCGGTTGCAAGTCGCTCATGGTTTTATAAACTCCTTCAGGGGAACGGCAAAATCTGCGAAATAGCAATCCAATTTTCGCGGCTTATCGGGTGTCTGAGTGTCTGCCCACACTGCCTTGCGGCGCTAGACACTCACAAGGACATCACCCACAACGGCATCTGTTCGCCGGTCATCCGAAAGCCAAATTTTTCATAAAGATGGTGAGAGGTAGGATTGTCTACCTGGGTGTTGAGGGTGACGTGCGTGAATCCCATAGCGCGGTAGCCTGCTATCGTTTGCGCCAGCAGCGCAGTGCCGACGCCCTGCCCTTGAACTTCTGGCATGATGCACACACGCACCAGATGAGCGCCATAGCGTCCGCCGGAACTTATTTGATACCCAACCAGACGATCATTGAGCAGCGCCACGTCAAAACTGACGGCTTCGCGTCTTGCCAACCGCAAGGCTTCGACGCTAAAGCGCCATAACGGGGCAAAAACGGCCGTTTCCAGTTCCGCCAGCCTCTCATAATCCGTCTCAATAACCGGCCGAATCAACAAATCAGGCGGCGCTTTAACCCGAGGCACAGTCAGGTTGTCTTTGCGATACGTTTCGATCACCGTCGCCTGCTCAAACCCCAGAGCGGACAGATACGGCAAAGGCCAGTGGGCCAACACCAACCAGCCCACCTCGGTAACGGCCGTTAACCGCAGCGCCGTCTTCACAAAAGCAAACATCTCACTCAAAGCTGTCAGCACATCTAGTTCAGGGGAAACGGCCGTTAAGCGCACCCACGAGGCAGGCAGGGGATCAGCCGTCACCGCCAAACACGCCAATAACTTCTCACGAGGCTCCACCAAATCCATTTTTGCCTGGCTCGTATCCCCCGCCGGCAGCATAGGCATCACCACAAAACCGGGATCTCCCAGCCAATCCACAGGCAAGCGCCAATCCACATGCAAATGCGAAAAATGCGTCGAATGAAGCAGGCGCGTAATCGGTACAGCATCCGACTTTTGGGCTGTACGCACCTCAGAAACCTCTCTAAATTTCACATCATTGGGATCAAACCAACGGTTTGCGAATTCCATAACGCTATTGTACACTACAAGCTTAAGATTCGACATAACCCAACCATAAGGAAAGCATGAACCAAAAAGATAAAGAGCGACAGCTCGAAAATACATTGGCCACACTCAATAAACGATTCGGTGATGGCGCCATCATGAGGCTCGGTGACGCATACCATCTCCAGGTCGAGGTCATTCCCACTGGTTCCCTTTCCTTGGACATCGCCCTCGGCGTCGGCGGCGTCCCTCGCGGCCGCGTCATCGAAATCTACGGCCCGGAATCCTCCGGCAAGACCACACTCTGCCAGCACATCATTGCTGAAGCCCAAAAACGCGGCGGCATCTGTGCCTTTGTCGACATGGAACACGCCCTGGATCCCGGCTACGCCGCCAAATGCGGCGTCGATGTCAACAACCTCTACATCTCCCAACCCGACACTGGCGAGCAAGCCCTGGAAATCGCCGACGCCCTCATTCGTTCCGGCACCATGGACATCGTCGTCGTCGACTCCGTCGCCGCCCTGGTGCCCCGCGCCGAAATCGAGGGTGAAATGGGCGACGCCCACGTCGGGCTGCAAGCCCGCCTCATGTCGCAGGCGCTGCGCAAGCTGTCCGGCGCTATCAAACAAACCAACACCGTCGTCATCTTCACCAACCAGCTTCGCTCCAAAATCGGCGTCATGTTCGGCAACCCCGAAACGACCAGCGGCGGCAACGCCCTCAAGTTCTACGCTTCCGTGCGCCTGGACATCCGCCGCGTGCAGGCCATCAAAGCCGGCAACGACGTCATCGGCAACCGCACCCGCGTGAAAGTCAAGAAAAACAAAGTAGCGCCTCCCTTCACGGAATGTGAATTCGACATCATGTATAACGAAGGCATCTCAACCACCGGCGATGTCCTGGATCTGGCGGTTGAACGTGAACTGGTGAACAAACGTGGCGCCTACTTCCGTTATGGCGAAACACTCTTAGGACAGGGGCGGGAAAACGCCAAAACGTATCTGGCCGAAAATCCGGCGCTGGTAGACGAACTCGAATATCTCATTCGCCGCGAAGCCAATCTGCCCACAATCGAATTCGAATCCTTAGCGCCTACCAACAGCGAGATCATTGCCGAAGCAACGTTTTAGCCCATCGACTTCATTGTTTTGACGAGTGCTGCGTGCGGCACATGCCGCACGTTTGAATTTCAGGTGACAGCCTCCTCAAAAACGGCTGTCACCTGAAACGTTAATTCGGCCGTGACCAAAATCCTAAAAACTCATGCCGTTCAGTATTGACAGTCTTTTTCCGCTTGCTATAATTCCACATTGTCTATTTACAAATTTACTGTGTTCTGCCCCCAGCGTTTAATGAATAATTGATCATTTAGTCCGCGCAGAGCGCAAATTCATTAAACCCTGCGTAGGAGAGTCTTATGAGTGAAATAACTGCAACACCTGAGGTGGAAGCCCCACCCGAAACCGCACCAATGAGCTTGAGCGATTTAGATCGAAAAATGAAGCTTCAAGGTGTTGTCAAGCGCCTGGAACTCTATGGCGCGTTTATTGATGTGGGCGTTGGCGCCGATGGCTTGATCCACATCTCAAAATTAGGCACGGAGCATGTTAACCGTGTAGCAGACGTTCTGACTGAAGGCGAAAAAGTAACTGTTTGGGTTGATAATATCGATCCGGAACGCAACCAACTCATGCTTACCATGATTGAGCCACTCGCAGTCGAATGGAAAGATCTGAAAGAAGGTCAGGCTTACACGGGAACCATCACCCGCCTGGAAACTTTTGGCGCGTTTGTCAATATTGGCGCCGAACGTGAAGGGTTAGTCCATATCAGCGAGTTGAGCCATGGTTACATCAACAACCCGTCTGAAGTGGTCAGCGTGGGCGATGAAGTCCAGGTTCAGGTACTTGGGTTTAGCCGCCGGAAACGCCGTATTGATCTAAGCGTCAAGGCCCTGTTGGAAAAACCAGAAGCTGTGGTTACGGAATCTTACAAAGGCAGTGTGCAAGATTTTGCCGCTGAAGCCGCAGCCGAAGAGGAAGAAGAGGGCGACCTGCCAACAGCAATGGAAATTGCTTTGCGCCGCGCTATGGGTGAAGATTTACCCGTACCGACAAGAAAAAACAAACAAGCCAAACGGCAGCGCAATCAGGCGAAAACCCGCTCTCAGCAAGAAGAATTACTGAGCCGGACTCTAATGGCTCAGATTGGTGAATAAGCCATAACTGACCGCTAAAAAATAAAAAACCCCGTCAAGACGGGGTTTTTTTGTGCTTTCGGTTGGCGCAGCGTGTGAATCTGCTTTTAGAGTTGAGATTGGAGACTGGTCCAATCCCTAATCTCCAATCTCTTTTGGGTTTTGTTTAAGCCTCGTTTGTTATAGCCACACGCACAAGTTGAACGAGACCATCACGAGCCAGGATGTGCTGGGTGTGGGTGCTGCTTAACAGGCGACCCGGGATGGTTTCGGAACGGCCGTTTCCCACCACCTCCAGCGCAGCCTGATCGCCATAGGTGTAGATAATGGGGGTCTGGCAGTAGGTGAAAGCCAGGGATCCGGCAGGCAGAGACAGGCTTTGGGGTTGACCGGCGACATCGACGTATTCAAATGTTCCCGGATGGGCCAAAAATTCGTCGGAGCGCAGCAGTGTGGGCGCAAAACAGAGTGCGCCATTTTGCACCGACACGCCCAACTCGCCCCACCGCGCCAGGATTTCTTCTTTTACCTGCCCGGTCATGCCGGGCTGCCGCGCGCCGCCGCCCAAGGGGGTGTGCGAGTAGGGGTCGGTGGGGAAGGCGCCATAGACAGCGGGCGTTTTGTTAAAACTCAGCCCCTGCCGGATGTCATAATAGGCAGCGGCTAACGCCTGCGTAACAGCCGGCGGCGCCCCTTGCGCCACTGCCTGCTGGTAACATTCCTGAGCCGCCAGCAGCAGCTTGGAGACCATGTGCCAGTAGATGCTGCCCAGTCCTTCATAAGCAAAAAAGGTACCGGAGCGGCCGGTAAAGGCGCGGTGGTCAAACGTTTCTTCAAACAGGGCCAGGATGACATGATGCTCCGCCGCCGCCAGGCCGGCAGTGGCAGGTTCTGCCCCAAGCGCGGTTAAAACCTGATCCACGTCGGCGGCATTGCGGAAACGGCCGTTAAAATGAAACACTCCCGCCTCATCCTCAATCAACAAACGCTGGTCGCCGGCCGCCGTCAACGCAGCGACCAGCGCCGAGGCGGCGAGCCGGTTGGCGGGTACGTTGTTCTTCTGGCGGAAGCCGGGCAGGGTGCGGTGCGGGTAGAGCATGTAAGAGTGCTGGTCGGCGCGGTACAGGTCGCTGTGACGCAGATTTTGCAGCAGCGCCAGTGCTTCATCCGCCGTCAGCAAGCCGGATGACAGGACGGCGACCTGCCCTTCCAGCATCAGGTAGAGGTAATCGACGGCGGCGCTGTGGGCGTCGTCCAGACGCAGAATATTGTAGGCGTGGTAGAGGCCGTCAGGCCGCCGGTTAGCGCGCAGAGTGTGTTCGATGTAACGCTGGGCCAGCGCCAGGAATGCCTGCAACTGCTGGCGGCTGAGGCCGGTCTGGACCGGGGACAGGCCATTGGCATACAGGTCGGCGCGGTAGGCGCTGGCGGCTGTGCCCAGAGCGTCCATCATCGCCCGCCGGGCATGGTTGTCAAAGCAGCCTGTCAGGTGGGACTGGTGGCTGTTAAAGATGGCGTGTATCTGGGTGAAGAGGTCGGCGACGGCCGTTGTCACCATAAAATCGCGTTCATCCGCCTCGGCCAATTGAGCCTGCCAAAAGGCGATGAAGCGGCGTAAATAAGCTGTCGTCACCACCGACAGCCCCTTGCCCACCAGGGCGTTGTTGGCGTCGTTCCATTCAGGGCGCTGGGTGCTCATCCAGATACCGCCTTCGGGCACGAGGTTGGTAAGCTTTGCCAGCAGCAGCACGAGCAGTTTCTCGGCCATAGTCACGTGGAGGATGGCCCCGTCGGGGTCTTGGAGTAAACGGCCGTCGCTGCCTATTTGAGAAACGGCCGTTTCCGTCGCCCGTTCGCTGTCCCAATCAAACTCAATGGTGTCGTACCAGTTGGCGAGCATGTCCTGATAGGGTTTCAGGCGGTAGGGCACGTTGGCGTAGGCAAAGATGGGCTGCCGCCACAACTGCGGCAAGACGTCCGGCTGCGCCTGTTGGGCAATTTCCAACAGCTTTTGCAGATAGATGATCTGGTGATCGCTCCAATAGCCGATATTGGCCCAGGGGTTGTCCGGCTCCGGCGCTTCCCACTCGATACCGTCACGAGTAACGCGGTAGGGATTGTAGCCATCGGCGGTGGTGGCGTTGAGAAATTTAGCAATGACCCCCACGGCAAACCCGGGATAGGCCAGGGCCAACGGCTCCCAGTTCTGGAAAATGTCGCGCCAGTTGCCTTGATAATCGAGACGGGGCGAGCCGTCGGGCTGTTTTAAGTTGATTGAAAAACGGTTCCAGGGACGGCTGGGGTCGCCGTGCCGCCGGCTGAAGGTAAGCGGCAGGTATTCGTAGCTGAGGCGGATGAGGTCGGGGCTGCCGTTGGCGGCGGCGCGGGCATACAGTTCGCTAATGCCCATTTGCGCGGGTAAGGCGGCAAACCAGGCGGCCTGCGTGGTTAACAAGACGTGGTTGCGCACGCGCACGAAGTCGAGCAAATCATGGCGCTCAACGGTGTAGCCATTGGCAAAAATGCCGCCGCGCATCACGTTGAACAGGGTGTTGGCGAAATGGTGGGCGCTGGTGGTCTCCTGCGCCGATAGTTGCAGGCCATCGGCGGCGGCGATAATGCGGATGAGGTTTTTTGTGCTCAATTCAATGTCGGCTTCGACAGCGGCTTCAAGGGGGGCGCGGCCCTGACGCAGCAAGCCAAGCAGGTGGGTAACAGCGGCGCTGTCGTGATTAACGTCGGCGACGATATGCCAATGGCGCGTCTGACCCGTCTCCAGGGAAAGGGTAGTGTTGACCAGGTAGGCGCCTGCTTTGCCGCAAATATCGACTTCTGGCGTGAGGGAACGGCCGTTTCTAAACGCCGTCACCTGTTCTGTACACAATAAATGGCGCGGATTGTCCAGTCCCACTTGCCACACAGTCGTAGCCTTCAGTGATTCGCTGGGTTCGGCTTTATCGGTGAGGGTGGCGCTGAGGGCAAAAAGTCCCAGCCCCGTTTCCGGCTCCAGTTCGCTGCGTTTGTAGGCGTGGAGCAGGTTGCTGAAGGTGGTTTGCAGGGTCTCGGTGACGCCATAGGGCAGCAGGTTTTGCAAGCCATCGAGCAGGTCAATCTGGCAGGCTTCGCCGTCGTTTTGCAGCCAACTGCTGCGTACAAAACCAAAGCGGTCGCTGGTGCGCCAGGCCAGGCGAAAGGTCAGGTCCAGATCGTGGTTGATTTCTTCAAAGATGAGTTTGTTGCCGGGGATATTTTTGTAGAGGTGGCGCTCACAGCGGTAGATGCCCGCGTATTGACTGGAGAAGGGCTGCGAGAGGTGGGAACGGCCGTTGCGCCTGACGCGCATCATGGTTTTACTGCCGGTCAGTTCGTGGTGCGCCGTAATTTTGTCTTCCGTTTCGTATGGGAATAAGGCAGAGTCGGCGTTGGTGCGACCGGCCGTCAGTCCGCCACTGCTGGAGATAAACAGCCAGTGGTCGGTACTGCTCACCAGGCTCATGAAAAAGGGCGGCATCTGGTCATAATGAGCGATACGGTAATAGGTTTCGCCCATCATGGTCACGTAGCCGCCGCTGCTGGGGCACTCTGTCACTTGTAAGGGTGTCTGGCCGAGGTAGATGTTGGTTTGAGGTGTCATTTGTTTTGTCCGTTATTATTTTTCATAGACCCGCACATAGTCGATGATGTACTGCTGCGGGAAGGTGGTGGTTTCATCGGGAACGCCGGGCCAACGGCCGCCAACGGCCAAATTGAGCAGCATAAAAAATGGATGGTCGTAGACCCATTCGCCCGGCACATCCGCCGGCGTGACGGTGAAGTAGTGGGTATCGTCCAGATACCAGCGGATTTCTTCCGGCTCCCATTCGATGGCGACGACGTGAAAATCAACGCTGAGGGGTTTGTCCAGGGTGGTGGAGCCGCCCACGCCGCTGCCGCCGGAATAACCGGGGCCGTGGACTGTGGCATACATGGTCATGGGTTCGCGCCCAATGTGCTCCATGATGTCAATTTCGCCGGCGTCGGGCCAGCCTTTGCGCATGAAATTATCGCCGAGCATCCAAAATGCGGGCCAGATACCCTGACCATAGGGCAGTTTGAGGCGGGCTTCAAAACGGCCGTAGGCCTGGGCGAATTTGTCACGGGTGATCAAACGCGCCGAGGTGTAGGGCTTGCCCATGAAATCTTCTTCATGCGCTTCGATGATGAGCAGGCCGTCTTCTATGCGCGAGTTTTCAGGGCGGTTGCTGTAATATTGCAGTTCGGCATTGCCCCAGCCGCCGCCGCCCAGTTCATGGGTCCACTTGCTGAGGTCGATCTCAGGTCCGGTGAATTCATCTTGCCAGGTCAGGGTCCAACCCTCGCGCTGCCATTCGGGCGTGGCCGTGGGCACGGCGGTCGCCGTAGGAGGCGGTGGAGCGGCGGCGCGGCAGGCTGCAACACTCAGAAGCAATGCCCCTATAAACGCGATCATCAGGATACGGCTTGTTTTCGCAATCAAACTCATGGTTGTGCTGGCCTCAGGTCCAGTAATGGGTCAGCGTGGAGGACAGGATTTTCACTTCACTTACAGCCTGCCGGGTCAAGGGCA
This sequence comes from Chloroflexota bacterium, assembly GCA_046496595.1. Lineage (GTDB taxonomy): Bacteria > Chloroflexota > Anaerolineae > Promineifilales > Promineifilaceae. The sequence goes on along the minus strand of JAWOGU010000058.1, from coordinate 16 downwards.
AATCATACAGTTTGCC
>JAWOGU010000040.1:0-14997 GCA_046496595.1 Chloroflexota bacterium | reverse complement strand
TCGTTTTTCAGTTGTTCAAGTTCAATTGTTTGACGCTGACTGCGCCGACGTTTTTCTGTCATTTTGTTACCTCACGCTATGTTTATGAGCATGAGTGTAGCCAAATGTCGTTAAATACCAACCTTGTACGCTTGTGTCAGGTTGGCTTTTCAACAAACAAAACAGGTTTTCCCTTAACCGGAAATCTCTATTCAAGATGAAACCACACAGCCAATGCACCTGCAAAATTTGGTTTCTAACCAAGCGGTGATGGGAAAACTACACAATAACGGTACTGCTTGAAAACCTGTGCCATAAAATGCAACTACCTGTATTTGAGACCCAGATGGATATTGGATTTAAACTACCCTACCTAACTTGCTATTTTGCTTAATGTAATTTGAGCCTGCTGCAAAACGGCCGTTTAGTCCTTCTGCTCCAATCCTGGTATCATTCGAGTACGAACACGTAAAAGGAAAAAAGAACCTGTCTTGACCCCTCACATAATCTTACGCCTTCTATTTTTAGGTTGCGCCTTGTTGATCATTTTCGCGTCGTTAGCACCTGTCTCCCCAGGCATATCCATTCAAAATGCCGACAAAGCCGGCCATTACCTGGCTTACGCCAGCCTGGCCTTGCTGGCCTGCCTGGCGTTCCCAGCCCGAAACCAACAAATCCTGGCGCTGCTTTTTTCCCTGAGCCTGGGCTTTTTGTTAGAGGGCATCCAATCCACGCTCCCCACCCGGGAGATGTCTTTGCTGGATGGCCTCGCGAACAGTTTGGGCGTCCTCACGGGTGTCATCATATATCAAACACAGGGCGGCACGCTCCGAAAATGGCTGCGCCTGGAAAAGGGATAACTCACATGCCCACCTTAGCCGTGATTCTCCTGGCTGCCGGACAAGGCGCCCGGATGAAGTCCAAAAAACAAAAAATCCTGCATGAAGCCGGCGGCAAGCCCATGATTTTGCACATCTTTGAAGCTGCCGAAGCCGTATCCACCCTGCCGCCCGTCTTAGTGGTGGGCAAAGGCGCCGATGGCGTGCAGCAGCTCATCGGCAGCCGGGCGCAGTACGCCGTCCAGGCCGAGCAGTTAGGCACAGGCCACGCCGCCATGATGGCCGAATCCCTGGTGGTGAGTCAGGCCGATCAAGTCATTGTGACCTATGGCGATATGCCCCTGCTGCAAGCCGACACCCTCTCCCGCCTGGCTCAAACCCAGGCCAAAACCGGCGCCGCCATCGTCATGCTCTCCGTCATGGGCGAATTTGCCTCCACCTTTGGCCGGGTGGTGCGTGACCGCAATGGTTACGTGGCCGAAATCGTGGAAGTGGCCGAAGCCCGGCTGCGCCCCAATACACAGGAACTGCTCGCCATCCGCGAATTGAACGTGGGGGTTTACTCCTTTGACGGTGATTGGCTGTGGCAAAATATTCACAATTTGCCCCTGCGCCAGGCCCGGTCCGGTCAGGAATATTACCTCACCGATATGATTGAACTGGCGGTACAGCAGGACCGATTGGTCGAAGCTATCGTCACCGACGACGCGGACGAAAGCCTGGGCGCGGGCACGCGCGCGGAGTTGGTGGCCGTAGAGCAGGCGTTTCGGCGCCGCGCCAACCGGCGCTGGCTCAATAACGGCGTCACCCTTATCGATCCGGCCTCCACCTTCATCGATCCGGACGTGCATATTATTGGGCAGGACACCATTATCTGGCCCAATACCTATTTGCAAGGGACCACCACCATCGGCGCGGACTGCGTGCTGGGTCCCAACACTATCATACGCCAGGCGCATGTCGGTGACGGCTGCCGTATTGAGCAGGCAGTGGTTGAAAACATCAGCCTGGAAGATGGTACAATAGTGAAACCTTTTCAGCGGGTGGCGGGCAGCGAGTAGCAGGTGATATGGCTTGCCGCTTCTCATTCGCCGTCCGCCGCCATTTGAGGTCTGCCATGATTTCCAATGAACAACGCGATGCTTTAATCCAGGCCGCGATTGAGGCCAGACAGCAGGCATATGCTCCGTATTCCCATTATGCGGTGGGCGCGGCGCTGCTGGCGGAAAACGGCCGTTTCTACACCGGCTGCAACGTTGAAAATGTCTCTTATGGCCTGACTATCTGCGCGGAACGAACGGCCGTTGTCAAAATGGTCTCCGAAGGCGTGCGCCAGATTGAAGCCATCGTCGTCTGCACCGAAAACGCCGGATCCCCCTGCGGGGCCTGCCGCCAGGTGCTGGCCGAATTCGCCGGCGACGTACCTGTCTGGCTGGTGGATAAACACGGAAACGGCCGTGAAACCACCCTGTTCACCCTGCTGCCCGACCATTTTGGTCCGGAGCATCTCACCTGAGAAAGATTAAAGATTGAAAAGTAAAGATCAAAAACCTGTTATCCACGGAGCTGATCTTTAATCTTTAATCTTTAATCTTTAATCTTTAGTCTCCATGTCTCGAGAACGCACCCTGCGCACCGAAGCCATCGTGCTGAAACGCACCAATTTTGGCGAGGCCGACCGCCTGCTCACCCTCTACACCCGCGAGTTTGGCAAAATGAAAGCCATCGCCAAAGGAGCGCGCAAACCGCAGAGCCGCAAAACCGGTCACGTGGAACTGTTCATGCGCAGCCACTTCATGCTGGCGGAAGGGCGCGATCTTGCCATCATTACCCAGGTCGAAATGGTCGAGGCTTATCCCGCCTTGCGCGCCGACCTGGTGCGCGCCACCTACGCCTCCTACGTGGTCGAACTGCTGGACCGCTTTACCGTAGAAGAAGACGCCAACCCGGATATTTACCACCTGCTGTCCGACGCGCTGTATTGGATAAGTGAAAGCGACGACCTGCGTCTGGCGGCCCGCGCCTATGAACTGCGCCTGCTGGGGCGCACCGGCTTCCAACCCCAACTCTTCTCCTGCCTTTCCTGCGACGAGGCCATCCAGGAACAAGACCAGTTTTTCAGCACTGAACTGGGCGGTCTGTTATGCCCCAACTGCCGCCACGCCGACCGCAGCGCCAGACCCATTTCGGCAACGGCCGTTAAAGTGCTGCGTTACCTGCAAACCCGTCCCTGGGATACCGTGCATACTTTACAGCTAAAACGGCCGTTACACGCCGAACTGGAAACCATCATGCACCTCTACCTTACCCATATCCTGGAGCGCCGCCTCAAATCCGTAGACTTTCTCCACCGCCTGCGCGAAGAAGCCGCCCTCTTCGCGCCGCCCGACCCAGAAACCGACGACCCATAAACCGCACTGTAAACTGTACACTGTTCACCGTTCACTCTTTTACCCCATTACTTTCACGACCCCTTCATCGACAGTCCCTATAGATGCCGTTACACTTCGCCCATGTTATAATCTTTTGATTCAGTTCCCAGAAACCACTCCCCTGCGGAAGGAAGTTATGAGCAATATCCTCAGCTTTCAAGAGATCATCCTCCGATTGTTAACCTATTGGCAAGACCAGGGCTGCCTGGTGCAACAGCCCTATAACGTGCAGGTCGGCGCCGGTACCATGAACCCCGCCACCGCCCTGCGCGTGCTTGGCCCGGAACCCTGGAACGTCGTCTACGTGGAACCCAGCATCCGCCCCGATGACGGCCGTTTTGGCGACAATCCCAACCGCATGCAAATGCACCACCAACTCCAGGTCATCCTCAAGCCCGACCCCGGCAATCCGCAAGAACGCTACCTTAAAAGCCTGGAGGCCATTGGCATCGATCCCCGCTACCACGACATACGCTTCGTAGAAGACAACTGGGAAAGTCCTGCTCTGGGCGCCTGGGGACTCGGCTGGGAAGTGTGGCTCGACGGGCAAGAAATCACCCAGTTCACCTACTTCCAGCAAGCCGGCGGTCTCAACCTGGATCCCGTCGCCGTGGAAATCACCTACGGCCTCGACCGTATTGCCCTGGCCCTGCAAGGCACAGACAGCGTGTGGGCGCTGGACTATGGCGCCGGTATTCCTTACGGCAATCTGCTGCTGCAAAGCGAAATCGAGTACTGCCGCTACTACTTCAACGTCGCCGACGTAGACGCCATTCGCGCCGTCTACGACCAATACGAGCACGAAGCCAAACGCTGCCTGGAAGCCGGTCTCGTCATCCCGGCCCACGACTACAACCTGAAATGCTCTCATCTCTTCAATATTTTAGACACGCGGGGGGCCATCGGCGTCACCGAACGCGCCCAATACTTCCACCGGATGCGCACCATCGCCCGGCAGGTGACAGAACGCTACCTGGCGCAGCGGGCAGAATTGGGCTTCCCATTCCAAAGCGCCTGGTCTCAAGCCGAAGCCGAAGGCCCCGGCTACGTCATCCAACTAGCCCAAATCGAGCAGCCGCAAACCTTTTTATTGGAAATCGGGACGGAGGAACTGCCTGTCGCTGATTTAGAGAGCGGGATCAAGCAGTTGGAAGAAAACACAGCCGCTTTATTCCAACGGCTGCGCCTGCCCTACAGCCGTATCGAAGTCCACGGCACACCCCGGCGGCTGGCCGTGCTGGTTCACCAGACAGCCGGGCGGCAAACAGACCTGGAAACCCTGGTGAAAGGACCGCCCGTAGACCGCGCCTTCGACGCCGAGGGCCAGCCCACTCCGGCGGCTGTTGGTTTTGCCCGGGGTAAAGGCGTGACGGTAGATGAATTAACCACAATTGATGAGGGCGGCAAACAGTACATCGCGGCGCTGGTAAAGGAAGAAGGGCAGCCCAGTGCCCGCATTCTGGCGCAAGAACTGCCCGTTTTGATCGCCAGCCTTAAGTTCAACCGCAGTATGCGCTGGAACCAAACCAACGTCAGTTTCAGCCGGCCTATCCGCTGGCTGGTGGCCTTGTTTGGCCCGGATGTGATTCCGTTCACCTATGCCGGCGTCAGCAGCGACCGTGTCAGCCGCGGCCTGCGCCCCTACGATTCACCGCCCATCGAGATCAACCACGCCTCCCAATATCCAGCCACCCTGCGCAATAACAAAATTGTGCTGGAGCAGCGGCGGCGGAAGGACCATATTATCGACATCGCCACCAAACTGGCCGCCGAAAAACGAGGTGTGATACCAGACGACGCAGAGCTGCTCAATGAGGTGGCTAATCTGGTGGAACGGCCGACGCCCATGCGCGGCGAGTTTGAGAAACGATTTTTGGAACTGCCGGCGGCGGTGCTGGTGGCCGTGATGCGTAAACATCAGCGTTATTTTCCCATCACCACTAAAAAAGGGAAGCTGCTGCCTTATTTTATTGCCGTGCGCAATGGGGATGAACGCCATCTGAATCATGTGGTAGATGGCAATGAACACGTCATCCGGGCGCGGTTTGCCGACGCCGAATTTTTCTACAAGCACGACGTCCAACACCAGATCACTGACTTTTTGCCGAAGCTGGCGCGGCTGACGTTTCAGGCTGATCTTGGCTCGATGCTGGACAAAACGCAGCGGCTGGAGAAGCTGACGCCGGTGATGGCGGAGATGCTGGGGCTGAATGAGGAGCAAACGGCCGTTGCCGGCCGCGCCGCCTCTCTGGCCAAAGCAGACCTTGCCACTCAGGTGGTCGTAGAGATGACCTCGTTGCAGGGCGTCATGGGCGGCCATTACGCCACACTCAGCGGCGAATCCGACGAGGTCGCCGCCGCCATTGCCGGGCAGTACCAGGCCGTCAGCCAGACCAAACCGGGTCTGGCCCTGGCCCTGGCCGACCGGCTGGACAGTCTGGCGGGCTTGTTTGCCGCCGGTCTGGCGCCTAAAGGCTCCAACGATCCGTTTGCCCTGCGCCGGGCGGCTTTCCACATCATTGAGAACCTGGTTGCCAACAAAGTCCGCTTTGATTTGCGGGCAGCCCTGGCGGCAACGGCCGTTTTGCAGCCGGTAGCGTGTGATGAAGCAGTGCAGGCGCAGGTGTTGGGGTTCATAAACGGCCGTTTAGAGGGCCTGCTCCGTGACAAAGGCGTCAGCGCCGCCATCACCAAAGCGGTGCTGGCCGAACAGGGACACAACCCTTACGCCGCCTTCAAAACCGCCGCCGCTCTCCAAGAAGCCACCCAGGCCGAGGATTGGACGGCGCTGCTGGATGCGTATGCCCGCTGTGTACGCATCACCCGCAGCCAGACGGAAAAATTCACCTTGCGCCCCGGCAATTTTGAGCTGCCCGCTGAACAAGAATTGGCGCTGGCTTATCAGGTTGCCGTGGCCGCCCAAAACGGCACGCTGCCCACATTTGTAGCCTCGCTGCGCATCTTGCAGCCGGCCATCAGCAAATTCTTCAACGACGTCCTGGTGATGGATCCTGATCCACAGGTGAGGGAGAACCGGCTGGCGCTGCTGCAACGCATCGCCGCCCTGCCCAAAGGCATTGCCGATCTGTCTGAACTTGAGGGGTTTTAGGCAAGAATAAAGATCAAAGATTAAAGATTGAGCCGCGCATTGCCGCAAAATCTTTAATCTTTGATCTCCAATCTTCTTTTCTGTTGCTTCTCTGCCCGTTCAATCTTTTTAGCGGTGTCAAAATGATTTTCCGCCGCCAGCAGCAGCCAGTTTAATACCAGCGCCAGCGCTGCCACACTGACCGACCCCGCCACAATCTTGTCATACCGGTTTTGGGCAATACCATCAAACAGCAGCGTGCCCAGTCCGCCCGCGCCAAACTTGGCCCCGATGGTGGCAATAGACACCGCCACCACCGCCGCAATACGCATCCCGGCGACAATCACCGGCAGGGCAAGCGGAATCTGTACCCGAAACCAGCGCTGACGGCCGTTCATGCCCATGCCCAGCGCCGCTTCCAACGTAGACGCCGGCACCCCTTTCAACCCCGCTACCATGTTCCGCACCAAAATAATCTGCGTATAAATCACCAGCGCCACAATCACCGACTTCTGGTTCAGGCCAAACAGGGGCAGCAGCAAAATCAGCAGCGCAATGCTGGGAATCGTGTAAAACACACCCAGCGTCCCCAACGTCACCGACGCCAGGCGCTCGCGAGGCGCTAGAACAAGGCTCAAAGGCAGCGCGATCAGAGTGGCAATGAGCAGCGCCGTGACCGTCATAAACAGGTGTTCGGCGGTCAATTGCAGAATAACGTCAGGATTTTGGACGATATAGCCCACGTCTCTATTTTCCTGCCGCGGCGCTTTGAATGCTTTGCAGCGTTAACAGGCCAACCGGCGCGTCGCCAGCCAGGACGGTTAACACAGACGACTCGCTGCCCAGGAGCAGCGACAAAGCCTGGCGTAAATCGGCGTCACGGTCAATGGACAAACGGCCGTTTCCCACAAAATCAGCAGGCAGCGGCTCCATCACCGCCGCCACCGCAATCAGACTCAACTGGCGTACCAAATCATCCGCCCCTACCAACTCGCGCACAAATGAATCTGCCGGCCGGCTCAAAATATTAAACGGTGTATCATACTGCACCAGACGACCCTCCCGCATAATCACAATCTTGTCCGCCAGCCGCAGCGCTTCCTCCACGTCATGGGTCACAAAGACGATGGTCTTGTGCAGGCGGCGTTGCAAGACCAGCATTTCAGTCTGCAAACCGGCGCGCGTCAGCGCATCTACCGCGCCAAACGGCTCATCCATGAGAATAACGCCGGGATCACCGGCCAGCGCTCTTGCCACCCCCACCCGCTGCTGCTGCCCGCCGGACATTTGCGCCGGATACCGCTCCCGGTACTCGGCCGGCGGCAGTTCCACCAGCGTCAGCAGTTCGTCCACACGCTGGTCAATACGCGCTTGCGGCCATTTCAACAGTTCCGGCACCACGGCGATGTTTTTGGCCACCGTCATATGCGGGAACAGGCCGACTTGTTGAATAACGTATCCGATATGGCGGCGCAGTTCGGTGGCATTCATATCCAGAACGTTTTGCTCATCCACACAAATTGCCCCGGACGTTGGCTCAATCAGGCGGTTGATCATCTTGAGCATAGTCGTCTTGCCGCAGCCAGACGGCCCTAACAGCACTACAAAACTGCCCTGATCTATCTGAAGACTCACTTCAAGGACAGACGGCCGTTCTGCATTCGGAAACTGCTTCGTAACCTGCTCAAACCGTATCGTACTCATAAAAAATAATTGGAGATTGGAGATTGGAAACGATCCAATCTCCAATCTTTAATCTTTATTCCCCAATCAACCCCTGCGCCCTCAAAAACTCCCGCGCCACATCGACCGGCTCACGGCCGTTTCCGCTCACTTCATTGTTCAAAGCCTGCATCACCTCGTTGGTCAACAGCGGCGCCAATCGGTTGAGGACGGCTGCCACCTCCGCATCGTTATCCAGCACCGCCTGGCGAATCACAGGCGCCACCTGATATGGCGGATACAACCCTTTGTCGTCCACCAACGAAAGCAGATCATAGGCTGCCAGTTCGCCGTCCGTGCCAAAAGCTACCACCACGTCCGCCTCCCCATTCAACAAAGCCTGGTAACGCAAGCCGGGATCCACCGTCAGGAAATTGGCAAACTCAAAATCGCCATAAACGCGCTTCAAACCAGGCACGCCATCCTCACGTTCCGCAAATTCCGGAGGCCCAATCAGCGTCAACTGATCCGCATTCGCTGCCATGTCAGAAAAGGTGGTGATGCCCAATTCGGCGGCGCGTTCCCTGGTCATCGCCAGCGCCTGGGTATTGTTCATGGGCGCGGCGTCCAGCCAGGCCAGCGAAAACTGATCCGCATAACCGGTCTTAACCGCGTCAAAAACGGCCTGTGGATCACTCATCACCTCCAGCTTCAACACAGTCAACAGCCCAGTGCCCGTATATTCCGGATAAACGTCAATCTCACCATCCAACAAAGCCTGATGCGCCACTGGCGTACCGCCCAAATTCATCTTGCGGTTAACGGTATAGCCCGCGTCTTCCAAAAGCAGCGCGTACATTTCTCCCAGAATAAACTGCTCTGTGAAATCCTTTGAAGCTACGGTAATGGTCTTATCATCGCCGCCGCCACAACCTGCCAACAATGCGGTTGACAAAACCAATACAAGCAACACAATCCAACGATATTTGTTCATATTTTCCTCCTAAGGAAATAGCAAGGATTGGGGGATTACGGGATAAATTCCCAAAATCTCCAAATCCCCGCATTTGTTTTTGGTGGGCAGGCATACGAATTGTCGCCCAGATTGAAAAGAAGTGTATCTATGCAGTGCAGCCTGAGCTTGTCGAAGGCGAAACCGGGCTTCGACAGGCTCAGCCCTCGTCTGGCTGTATAGTTACAAAGAAGTTAAGAAACAGGTTGCAGCCAAAGCTGTAGTCTACCCAGCAGCCAATCGGCAGACAAAGCCAATAAGGCCACCGGAATGGCGCCCACTAATAAAATGGAAATGTCGTACAAGGCAAAACCCCGCACAACAAATAAACCCAGACTAGTAATCCCAATAAAGGCAGCCAGGGTGGCGCTGGCTATCACTTCCACAGCCGCCGTGCGTACTCCGGCGACAATGAGCGGCAGCGCCAGCGGTGTTTCTACCCGCCACCATGTTTGCCGCTTTGTCATGCCCAGGCCAACAGCCGACTCTTTAACAGCCGGGTTAACTGTGCGGTAAGCGGCGTCGGTGTTGATAAGAATGGGCGGCACTGCCAGAATTATTAGGGCAATGACGGCAGAAGTAAAGGATAAACCAAAGTAAGGAATGGCTAAAAACAAAATAGCGATACTGGGTATAACCCGCAGTCCACTAAAAAAATTGATGCCAAGCAGGGATGCACGACGCGATCTGGAGGTCCAAATACCCAGCGGCAGGCTGATGAGTAAACTGATGCCTAAAGCGGCGCTGACCAGGAACAAATGCGTTTGCAGCGCTGACATTAGCTCTTCGGCATGGCTCTGCGCGTATAACAAGGTTTCTTGTAACAGGTTAAACATGGTTGTGTTGAGGCAGTTACTATTTATATAGGAAATAGCCTACAATATTATGATGCAAGGGCTATCGCCTAGTGTAGGATGTTGTGTAGGGTGTGTTTCTTACACAACAGTTGAAAATATGACGCATGAATCGATTCAATAGTCTGAAACAAATAAAATATACCATCATCGTCATGGCGATTCTATGGTTGATCGTTGTGGAACTGGCCTATGTGCTGTTTTTGGAGCGTGATGCGCGCTTTGTGGTGATTGACCTGGCGCTGGGTTCCATCATGATTTTTGTGTTTGCGGAAATTGCTTTTTATTATGGCGGCAAATTAGAGAAGCAGTTACGCCATGAACTTCAAGAACGCAGGGAGGTAGAGGCGGAGCTGCGTTTACGTTCTACTGCTCTGGAAACTGCCGCCAACGCCATTGCCATCACGGATAGTAACGGCCGTTTCCAATGGATCAATCCCGCCTTCACCGCACTAACAGGTTATACCGCCGAGGAAGTATTGGGGCAAACTCATGCCCTGCTGCGCTCCGGTCAACACGACAGCGCCTTTTACGCCGGCCTGTGGCAAACCATTTCCGCCGGAAATGTGTGGCAGGGTGAAATCGTCAACAAACGCAAAGATGGCGCCCTCTACACAGAAGAACAAATTATCACCCCCGTTATGGACGCCAATAACCGGCCTGCCTTTTATATTGCCATCAAACACGATATCACCGCCCGCAAAACCGCCGAAACCACGCTGCGCCAATACGCCGAACGCCTGCGCCTCATCCACCACATTGACCAGGCCATTTTGAGCAAGCAAGAGCCGCAAGAAATCGCGCAGGTAGCCCTGAGTTATGCCCGCCAGATCATCCCCAGTGACCGCGTCAGTGTCATCATATTTGATATTGCCCGAGAAGAAGGCACGATTCTCTCCATGAGCCAGGAGGGGGAAACGGCCGTTTCCGCCGGGCACACCTTTCCCATCAACCAGGCGCAACTCAATAAATTCATTGCCGCAGAACCAAACACGCCAGCCGCCATTTCCGAATTCAATCACCCAACTTCAGCTATTGGCCAACAGTTAAAGGCCGAGGGATTTCAAGCCCAAATCAAAATCCCCCTCATTGCCCAGCAGCAAATCATTGGCTTCTTCAACCTGGGCGCCAAAGACAAAACACGCTTCACCGAAGACCACATCGCCATCGCCCAAGAGATTGCCACATCCCTGGCAATTGGCTTGCAGCAAGCCCGCCTCTACCAATCCGAACGCCGCCAGCGCGAACAGGCAGAAATCCTGCGCACCACCGGCGAAGCCCTCAACTCCACCCTGGACTTTGATGAAGTCTTACATATTTTGCTCGACCAGCTCACCAAAGTCATCCCCTACGACTCCGCCAACATCATCCTCATCCAGGACGACACCGCCTCCATTCGCCAAACACGCGGCTACGAACGATATGGACAAGACACGTTACACAAAGTCTCAAATCTCAACTTCTCCATTTCACAAACACGCAATCTACAAACCATCGTACGCACCCAAGAGCCGCTCATCATTCCCGATGTGCGTCAATACGAAGGCTGGCACAAAGACAAAGGCATCTCCCAAACCCGCTCCTGGGTCGGCGTGCCCATTCTGGTCAATGGCGCAATCGTGGCTTTATTTGCCCTGTCCAAACAAGAACTAAATTTCTACCAGAAAAGCGACGTCGACATTTTAAGAGCCTTTGCTTCTCAAGCGGCTCTGGCCCTGGAAAACGCAAACCTATACGAAGAACTGCGCGAATACGCCGCCAAACTCGAAACGCGCGTCAGAGCCAGAACAAAGGCGCTGGCCGAAGCCAATGAACGACTCAAAGAGCTGGACCGGCTGAAGACAAAATTTATTTCAGACGTTTCACATGAGCTGCGCACGCCTATCACCAACATCTCCATGTATCTCGACTTGCTCATACGCGGCAAAGCAGAAAAACATGAACACTACTTGTCGATATTACAACAGGAAACCCAACGCCTTTCACAACTCATCGAAGATATTTTTGATGAATCACCCCACACCAGCCACTTACAGCAAGCAGATTATGACATCGTGGATATGAACGAAGTGATTTTCCGCACCCTGGCTTTGTATCAAAACGAAGCAGACAGAAAAGGGCTTGCTCTCTCATACAACCTGCTCGCAAATTTGCCCGTTATTTGGGGTGAACATTCCCAACTGAACCGGGTGATGTCCAACCTGCTCAAAAACAGCATCACCTACACGCAAGAAGGTGAAGTTAAAGTCACGACCGCCCTCAAAAACAACTGGATATCCATTTTAGTCGAAGATACCGGGGTAGGTATTGCCGCCGCAGACATGCCCCATGTGTTTGACCGCTTTTATCGCGGCCAAAATGCCAGCCAATTAACCATTCCCGGCACAGGTTTAGGACTGAGCGCCGTGCGTGAAATCGTAGAGCTGCATGGCGGCTCTGTCACTGCGGCAAACAATAAGGAAGGCGGCGCAACCTTTGAAATTCTGCTGCCTGCCAGTCCTCAAAGGGAAACCACTTTGGCTGATTACGCCGATTTCAATCGATCCAATTCTCGCTTCAAATCGACCATATAAACGGCCGTTTTCCCTTTCCTATGTTATACTTTCTTTATTCACCCTAGCTGTTGGTCTACCATCGCCTACGATTGAAACGAATCCCACGCTTTCCATGAGGTGACCCGTGACAACCCCAATTGATCTGACCCCGCTGCAACCGATACTGGCCCGGTATCACGGCCGTTCGGCGAACGAAAACGGCCGTTCGGCGAACGAAAGCTCCCGTTCGCTGGCCGAACACAACCGTTCCCTGCTCCTCCCCCTGCTGCATGAAGCCCAGGCTCTTTACGGCTGGTTGCCCCGAGAAGTGCAGCAGGCCATCAGCCAAACGCTGCGCATCCCCCAGGCAGACATCCATGGCGTCATTGAGTTCTACAGCATGTTCTACAACCAGCCCACCGCCCACCGCGTCATCCGCCTCTGCGGCGACGTTGCCTGCTCCCTCCACGGCGCCGATCAAGTGGCGGCGGCAGTGGAAGCCCAGCTCGGCCTACAGCCAGGACAGACCAGCGCAGACGGCGCTGTCACCTACGAGCGCGTGCCCTGCCTGGGCATGTGCGAACACGCGCCCAGCGGTCTCCACGGAACCCGGCCCGCCGGCGGCCTCACCCCGGCAGATGCAGACGATTTCTTGAACGGCCGTTACCCCGAACCGGAACCCAAAGTCTACGGCTCACCCCTGCTCAAATTAGGGCGCATTGGCAAAATGGATCCCGCCAGTTTCAAAGATTACCTGGACCACGACGGCTACGTCGGCTTGCGCAATGCCATGCGCTACACACCGGACGAACTCATCCAGATGGTGGAAAGCAGCGCCATTCTGGGCCGCGGCGGCGCCATGTTCCCACTGGGCCTCAAGTGGAAATTCACCCGCGCCGCCCCCGGTTCTCCATCCGAAAAACACATCATAGCCAATGCCGACGAAAGCGAACCCGGCACCTTTAAAGACCGCGCCATCCTGGAACACGATCCCTACAGCCTCGTCGAGGCTATGACCCTCGCCGCCTACGTCGTCGGCGCCGAAAATGGCTGGATTTTTGTGCGCGGCGAATATCCCCGCGCCTATGCCCGCTTGCGCCACGCCGTGCAGCGCGCCCAAGAAGAAGGTTATCTTGGCCAAAACCTGTTCGGCCAGACCGGTTTCCATTTTGACATTGAAGTACGGCTGGGCGCCGGCGCTTACATTTGCGGCGAAGAAACCGCCCTCTTCGAGGCCATCGAAGGCAAACGCGGCTTCCCGCGCATTAAACCCCCTTTCCCCACCACCCACGGCCTCTTCCAACAGCCCACCGTCATCAACAACGTGGAAACGTTGGCGGCGGCGCTTGCCGTCGCCCGCATCGGCCTGGAAGAATGGCAGCGTTACGGCACAGAAAAATCGGCCGGCACCAAACTGTTCTGCCTCAGCGGTCACGTCAACCAGCCCGGCCTCTATGAACTGCCTTTCGGCGTCACCATCCGCGAGCTGATCGAGCTGGGCGGCGGTGTGCGCCAGGGACATGAGATTCAAGCTGTACTCCTGGGCGGAGCGGCCGGCGTTTTTGCCGGTCCGGACAAGCTGGACGCGCCGCTGACCTATGAAGACGCCCGCCTCCAGGCATTTCCGATTGGCTCCGGGGTGGTGATGGTGTTCGATGAAACGGTGGATTTGCGCCAGACGCTGGTCAAACTTGGCCACTTTTTCGCCCACGAAAGCTGCGGCAAATGTTTTCCCTGCCAGATTGGCACACAGCGGCAGTTGGAAATTCTGGAACGCATTGCCCACGGCGCTGTTCACCCCACTGACGAGGCTGATTTGCTGGATATTGACTTTACGATGACGCAGACATCTTTGTGCGGCCTGGGGCAGACGGCGGGAACGGCCGTTACCAGCGCCATTCACCTGTGGCCGGACCTGGTTAATTCACGAAAGGATTATAAGTAGATGCCAACAATCTCGCGTTTCTATGGTATTGTGGTGTATATGAATTACAACGATCACACACCGCCACATTTCCACGCCCGTTACCAGGACCAGGAAATCACGATGGAAATTCAAACGGGCCTGGTCACAGGCTCATGTCACGCCGCGCATTGCAAATGCTGTTTGATTGGTTGGATCATTACCAGGTAGAGCTGATGGAAAATTGGGAGCGAGCACGCCAGCACATGCCGCTGCACGAAATTCCACCATTACCTTAAAGGGAATTGTCATGTTTTTACACGTAGATGCTGTTCAACACCTGGGCGCCTACAAACTTAGGCTTACATTTAACAATGGTAAGCGCAAAACTGTTGACCTGAGCCAGGAATTGTATGGTCCTGTCTTTGAGCCGCTCAAAGACGAAGCATTTTTTAAGCAAGTCGCCATAAACGCTCTGACCCAAACCATTCAATGGCCGAATGGCGCCGACTTTGCTCCTGAATTTTTAGATGCATTGGGCGAAGAAGTGGAAAAAACGACCGATAGGTTGTCCCAGCCAGCCACCTGATTTTCTTATGAACGAAACTATTACCTTAACCATTAACGGCCGTTCCACCACCGTCCCTGCCCATACCACCATCCTCGACGCCGCCAAACAGTTGGGCATCGACAT
>JAWOGU010000584.1:0-4940 GCA_046496595.1 Chloroflexota bacterium | reverse complement strand
AGATATTTGCGGTACTGGTAAATACACCATCACTAATCGTATAACTGAATATATCTGTCCCTAATATATCAAGTGTGGGTGTATAAAAAACAAACGTGCCACTGATAACGGCCGTTCCGCTCATTGGCGTACCTACACTGTCTAGGAATGGATCGCCATTATTTCCAGGCAAGTCATTTTCCAATACTGGAATGAGAACGGGGATGTTTTGTGTTGTGTTTATAGTGTCATCAATGGCCGTAAGGCCAGAATCGAATTCGTATGCACCTATGTCACAATGCAGGCCAGATGGTCTTGTTGCACCGCGCTGATCTATTGAAGGGCAAGCAGAATCATTCCCAGCATCAATAGCTGGGCTTCCAGGTTGGAGGGCATGTGTTTGTGTATCACCGCCATTCCATTGCAATGGTTCCACAAATGGATTTGTGTTTGTGATATCTCCAGCGCTATTTAAGCCACAACTATTTCCACTCTCTAAATTATTTCCACTTGAATTTATGGAACCGATACAATTATCTATGGATGTTTCTCCTGCAATAATAGTATTAGCTAAAAAAGCTTCTCCTTGTGAGACATTCAAGCTTACAGCACTAGAATCATGGAAATTGCTTATTATGGATGTGTTGGTAATATAACTTCTCCCACCCCCATATTGAATCACACCACCGTTATCATTTTCACTAATAGTCACATTGATCAATCTTGCCACACCCCAATAATTACCAAATCCACCAATACCCCACTGGGAGGTATTTTGACTGAGGGTGCTGTTTTCAATAGTGATTTCTGCATATTCACCACTATTATAAACGCCACCAGCATTGCTACCCCACCCATCCGCTAAAACGGAGTTTCCCTTAACAATGGAATTTGTTAATGTTAATATACCACTGTTATAAATGCCGCCGCCTAAACCAGCATAAGGAGCACTATTACTCACGATAATTGATTGATGAATTATTGCGGTACCAGAATTATAAATACCGCCACCTCCAGAACCACCAATATTTTCTTGAATAGTACTGCTAATTACTTCCATATAGCCTTGGTTATATATACCACCACCAGAATGCTCATTGTGATGTTCACGGATAATGACACGATATAGATAAAGTTTTGTGTCATCAGTACTATGGAATATTCCTCTGGAACCATTTCGCATAGTTAAGTCGGCCATAGTAACTTCTTGACCTGTGCCTAACTGCACATCAAATATTTCATTGAGATTGTTACCATCTACAATTGTTGTTGTGTTACTTTCTCCTAAAATCTGAAGGGCATCCGTGATATTTAAATCACCCATCGCAGCATCAAAATCATTTCCAGGTATCGTAAGTGTGTAGATACCTGAAGGTAAATTAATGACATCGGCACCTGCTAGGGCATTTGTTTCTTGAACAGCAGCACGGAGAGTGCAAACACCATTTCCCGCGCCTGTTTCACAAATGCCATTTCCAGGGTTCGCATCGGTCGCATCAATTGTGCTGTTTACGGTGAAGGTGGCGGTACTAGTTTGAGCAGGACTGGCATACAGCTTGAGTGCAGACATGAGGCCCATAAGGCTAAGCAACGGCAATACAATAACAAACATCAAAGTACGTTTCATCGTTTTCACATCCTTATAAAATATATTTTTCAGGCGTGGGGTGTACGTTATTTGAAACAGACATTTGTTGAAGGATTCCCTGTCCCGTATACCCCGCCAAACTGTTAATAGCAGGATTCTAGTTTAAATTTGGGTGGAGACAATAGGGACAACAAGAACGTACGTTGAGAGTATAACGGCCGTTCTCTATTGGCGGCAGGCGTGGTCGGTGTGGCGCAAGCTGTATTACTCGTTCCTGGCGCTGTGTGCTGTCGGCTACGTGGCGGTGTTGGGCGCGAATGGACTGCTGACGGTGCTGTTCTAATGGGCAATTGTTAATTGGAAATTGTCAGAGGTGTGTCTCACGGGATTGAAATTCGGGTAATCACATGGAAAATGAAACGCAAAACGGCCGTTATCGCCAAAACATCGCTATCGGCAGCCGGGTGGAGATTGTGCAGAAGCAGGATCAACGCACTGGAAAGTTGACCAGCGGGGTGGTGGCTCGCATTCTCACCAAGTCGGCCAACCACCCGCACGGCATTAAGGTGCAGTTGGTTTCGGGCGAAGTGGGGCGCGTGAAGAATGTGGTGGGATAGAGAAAGGGGGAGGGGTAACGGCCGTTATTGCCAAAACATCATCATCGGCCAACCACCCGCACTGTCTGCTGTTTAATACCAAAATTGAGGCGTCACATACCAGGTCAATGAGAACTGGATTACACTACAACTCCCACCATCGAATAAAATTAATCTGCAAGTAAGCTGCCTGGATTGGCTGCAACTTGTCAAACCCTTTAGGAGGTGACGTTCAATCATATTTGTTCCCGTTCCTGTCCTCTTCCGCTCCACACATTGTGCAATAAACCATCCTGCTTACTTTACCTACCACAGCTAAAAATTACGAAGGAGAATGATGATGAGTCATAAATCAGTTGCGCTTCGCCTGACGGCCGTTTTGTTTCTCTTTTTAGCCTTCCTGGCAACCATCTTCTACACAACCGGGCAAACTGCCGCCCAAGATGATGCCCAGACCGCGTCCCCGACCGGATATCTCACCAGCAACGGTATCTGGCTGGAAAGCGGCCTCCCCTTGCCCGTCTTCCAATTCCTGCCGCCTCAAGTCTCTGCCGATGGCTCCGTCCGTCCTCTGGGCGGGCGTTTTAGCGCCATCGGGCGGACAGCTCCGCTTGATCAAACTCCCTACCTCAATCAGCCGCGCTTCACCCTGTACAACGAAGATACAGGTTCAGTGTTGGAGCAGTATGGGGCGACCGGCGGTTTCTATGCTTTTAACGCCACCGAGGCTTTCGGTGAGACAGAACGCGGTGATGTCAATCCGGTGGCAGCGCAGCAGTTAGCCTGCCAGGTTTTGCACGCCAATAATAGTATGCTGCGGCCAGATAACGACTTTATCGGGACGCCCAACGTACAGTTCTGCAACTTCGACTTCAGTGCAAATCCCTATGCCACCTCATTGATCGAGTCTGCCTCGGCCGACGCGGCCGGCAACAGCCTGGGCATCGCCGAGACCATAGGCGTCGTGGTGCAAGTGCCGATGGTTGTCAAGACAGGCCGCTACAGCCAGATACCGGAAGTGGAATTAGGCGGGGCAGGAGGACACATTTCCATGCTGTTCCGTACCACGGATCTCAAGGACACTGGCTTTTCGCTGGACAGCCAGGTGCCGGGATTGGGCGCAGTGTCCATGCCGTTTTACAGTCGTTCTCTGCAACATTTGGGCAACTTTCCCACCCGCGATCTGGCAGCCACACAGGATGAAATCGAGGGACAGGTTAGAGAGAGCTATCCAAACGCCGCCAAAGTCCAGGTACCGCCTCCGGCGCTGCGCTATATGGCTGGCGACGCCGCTCAGGTGCAGACGGCGCTCGAGCCGATGTTTGAGTTTGAGGACATCGAGGTTGAACTGGACGGCGAGACGATATTCTTGCGCAGCATCGTTGTATCCGCTTTGGAGACGGGCAGTGGTGGTTTTGGACCAGATGTCGCCATTATTTCGCCCGACGGTGGCAGTACATTCATGCCGGGAACGGCCGTTGATCTGACAGGTTCCATCAGCGCCGGTGAGCCGCCCTACACTTACACCTGGAGCCTGAGCGATGGCGCCGTGCTGGTAACCGGTACACTGGCCGCACCGGGGGACGTTTTCGCCACTGCCGCCGATTTGCCGGTTGATTCGCATGGCGGTTTCCCAGCAGGCATCGTCGTGTTGTTAGAGGTAGAGGATGACACGGGCGCAGTGCGCCAGGATATGCTCACAATCTACCCGGCCGTTGCCCCCAGCGTTTACCTGCCCGGCATACTCAACAACGTCGGCAGTTCGCTGGTGCAATCTGCCCCCATCCTGCCCGCAGGCGTAAACGATGTAGAGGCAGTAACGGCCGTTTACCGCTTTGGCGTTCACGCAGGATCAGATTATCCTCCCTATGGCGCTGGCGGCTCAGACTTGCCTGGCGTCATCCCAGACGCCACCGGCTTCCGCAGCAGTATGCTCAGCTACGGTTGGACTGCCACCTACAACTGGTGGAACGCCTCTGCCTGGGAAAAAGATTGGCGCGATTGCGGCCTGAGCGGCATTGACTGTACTTTCGGTGTAGACCGGGTAGACTTTGCCTATTACGCCGGACATGCCGGGCCAGGCGGCATCAGCCTGCCCTCCAACAAAGACAGCAGTTGGTTCGATGGCGCCAACGCCCGCTACTCCACCCTGCGTTGGGCCGGGTTTGCTGCCTGTCAGCCGCTGCGCGTCCAGGGTTATGCGGCTGGCTCAGAGCCGATCCGACGCTGGTTTGGCGCTTTCCAGGGCGCCCATATGCTGCTCGGCTATAACAGCAATATGAGAGACGTCGCTTTTGGCCCCCGCCTGGTGGACAACATGCGCCCCGTTACCTTTTTTGGCATCACCTTGTACCAGCTCAGCATTCGCGAGGCGTGGGTGCAAACCGCCTTCAATATGAACGCCGGCAAACCGGCCTACCTGTACGCCAAAGGAACCAATGGCGTTAACCCGGTCAACAACACACTGCCCCGATCCGGCGACCCGGCGCTGCCGCGGCCATATCCGGTTGCTTCCCTTCATTGGGTCTGGTGGAATGAATAAATACATTGTATGAAAAGAAGGCGGCTCAATTGAGTCGCCTTCTTTTTTGGGTAACCTTCATCTTCACGGCGAGAATGACGGCAGCCCGTCTTGTTTTACTCATATGCCAACACATCCCGCACCGTCAGCCGCGAAGCATTCCGCGCGGGCAGGTAACTGGCGACCACCGCTACCACCAGCACCAGCGCCAGCCACATCAACGCCCCCGGAAACGAATAGACGTAGCTCAACTGCC
>JAWOGU010000557.1:0-3965 GCA_046496595.1 Chloroflexota bacterium | reverse complement strand
CGACCCAGAGACACGTAAAGTTCGCTGTCTTCGCCCAACTGGACGATAAGCCTGTCCTCATAGAACGGGACAGTTACTTCGACAATAGAGATAAGTTCCTGGTCGTTTGTCTCGCTCATGGTCACCTCTTTGCACCAGATACGATTGTGGGTTACGTCTGGCTATTCGCATGGTCAAATTATACTCCCGCTAGAACATGTGTGCATATCCATACGAGTGCTGGCTATGGCGCCTCATTGGCCCCACAACGCCAGAGCGTACAGCGGACGGGACATACCCGGCCACTCCACCAGCGGATCCTCTACCAGCGCTTCCGCCACTGGCAGTATCGCCGCCTCCGAGTCACGCAGGGTCACCAGTTCCACCCCCGGCGCCACGCCGCGCCAGCCAGATTTGTAGGCGTCGTACTCCGTATCCAGGCTGCTGTGGTGCCACTCCAATGTGGGCCGCCCCGCCAGGAAACGTTTCAGGTAGCCGGTATGGTTGTCGGTATAGACGTTGCTCTCCGGCGGCGCGCCGCTGTGCGGTGGTGAACGCTTACTCTCCTTCAAACTGGCAAAACTCCGCCTGTCACTTTTTCTATACTCATGCAGGATTTTTATGTTTTTCTATAGTTACACTGGATTTCACAAGGCGTTCCTCCATTTGGCGAAGCGCAGACGCCGTGATCAACCGGCTGGACATCGTGGGCGGCGCCAGGTTAAACGCCGTACTCAACTGCCTCACCTCCCGGTGCAGCGCCATGTCCGTCACGTACTGCGCCACAATCGTCGCCGCCATCCGGTTGACCATGAGGCTTTGCTCTTCAGCCAGGGTTCGCTCCGCGCAGGACAGCGTTTGTTCAGACGGGTCGGGCGCCAACAAATCCGGCTCTTGCACGTAAGGAGAGGGCAGGCCGCTGCACAACCCCAACGGGTCCAGCTTGATGCCGGCGCACTCCGTCAAATTGCCGATGAGCGCCTGGCCGCTGTAGCGGTCATTGCCGCTGTCAATGGCCCACACACTCCCACTGTAGCGGGCCACCGTCTGCGCCAATTCACGCCGGGCCAGGTGGTTGTCCACGCAGCCGATGATGAGATGGACGCAGCCGCCGCGCCGGGTATTGGCCTCCAACCATTGCTCAGCCATGGCGGCCTCATACGGCTGCGGCCAGGCCGCGATATTCAGGCCATAAGCGGCGTTCAGGCGCAACGCCAAATCCGCCGCCTTG
Source organism: Chloroflexota bacterium (assembly GCA_046496595.1). Classification (GTDB taxonomy): domain Bacteria; phylum Chloroflexota; class Anaerolineae; order Promineifilales; family Promineifilaceae. The sequence continues at coordinate 2,755 of JAWOGU010000557.1, read as the reverse complement.
GGCACACCGCCCGCCAGCGCCGTTTGCAGGGCCAGGTTCTGCCGGCCGCAGTTCTTCAGCTCCACCACGTCATGGTCTACCAGCGTCAGCTCCACCTGGACGCCTTTTTGCCCGGCGTGGTAGGCCAGGCTCGCCAGATTGGCAGCCAGCGCCGAGCCGGTGCCGCCACAGCCTACCAGCATAATGCGGAAACGGTTAACGTCGCCCAGCACCACCCGGTAGGTCGGTTCAATGTTCAGCGCCTCCATCAGACCCGGCTCCCGTTGGCGGCAGAGGAACGGCCGTTGGCGGCAGAGGAACGGCCGTTGGCGGCAGAGGAACGGCCGTTGGCGGCAGAGGAACGGCCGTTGGCGGACGCAGACCTGTTAGTGGGTGAAACTCGTTCGTCGACCGGCGGTGCTGCCGCGGCGGCCGTTAAGTCCTCCACTACAATCGCGGGCAGACCAAAGAAACCGCCGGTACCACCCTGTCCCTGGGCGCGGGAAACTTCGTCCGCCACGTTGGCCCACAGACTCTGCCACATGCGGTCCAGGGCGACATGCAGCTCGCCGGGGCTGTGGGCCACGTGGCGGAGATCGGCCCAATCCGTGAAGCCAGGCGTGATGGATTGGTTGTTTCCCAGGTTCGCTTTGTGTACCAGACTGACGCTGACAGTTCGGATGAAAATCGGGTCTTCGCCGCCGGCCAGCGGCGGCTGTAAGCCCAAAAACACCACTTCCGGGCTGTCTTGCAGCCGCAGCAGCTGCGCCCGTACGTTTTCCCGCGCCATGCGCCGCACCCGCTCTTTGGCGTGATGCAGATCGAAGACCTTTCCTTCGGGCGCGTTTGTTTTCACCCAGATGGTGATACTGGGCGCCAGAGACTCAAAGTTGCCGGTATTGAACTTGCGGTCGTAGGTCACAGAAAACCCTTTGACCGTGATCGGCTCTTCCAATTCATAAGTGAAGCTGTTGAAATCGTCGTCGGCAGCCGGGTCGCTGCCGCCGCCATGGTTATTTCCATTCGTTGTCATGATTCATTCTCCTTCTGGTACAAATCTTGGAAGGGACCGCTGCCGGTGAAAACGGCCGTTACCGGCAGCGGCAGCCAATAGCCATAAACACCCAGGCGCAGCCGCATCTCCGGCGCTGTCTCCAATTTACCGGCCACCGCATACAACTGGCAGCCCTGCTCATCGGCATCGTCGGTCTTGCTCCAAAAAGCAGGCATATTGCCATGGGTATGCAGATCGCAGAGGATGTCCGTCTCACTGCTGCCGGGCGCCAGGACGCTGGCAGCGGTGGCGTGTTGGGCCGGTTTCTTCACCTGCACCGTCCGTCCCTGGTGGTGGAACCGGTAGAAAACTTCATTCAGCCCGTTGTCGGTCCCGCCGCCAACCGGCCGCCGGGCGCGGCGGGCGTCCGCCAGAATCCGGGTCAACAGCGCCTCCGGAATGCGGGGCGCCTTCAGCCGGAAGTGCGTCTCCAGCGTCGCCAGCCCGCGCACCAGGCAGGGCGCAATGGCAAAGCGCGCCTGGAAAAAACAGGTTTCCGCCCGAACGAAGAGGCCGCTGCCGGCCAGGATATATTGATAGCCCAAAGCATTATTGGCAGGCAGTGGGTTCTGCCGGTGAATATGGTAGGTGACGAGATTCTCGAACATGGAAAACTCCAGGAAACAAAAAAACCGCCCTTTCAGACGGCTTTCTGTGCTGTTCAGTTATAGTCAGATGGGGATCAGGCTAAATCATCAACAATGATAACGTTCATTTGGGGAAATTTCTTTAGATTATGATCGTTGGTTAGAAAAAATGTTGCGCCTCCGTGCAATGCAGCCGCTAGTTGAATGGCATCTGGGGTGCGAATTTGGTAATTGGCGCGGATTTCAGCCGCTTTTTGGGCAATGTCGGGTGAGACATCAAACGTGGTAAGCCGGGGCGTATTCAACAATATTTCTCGGTAACGTCTGGCTATCTCTGGGTGATGGTTACGAATTGGGTGAACCAGGGTTTCTACCAACGTGATGGTCGAGGTCACAACCGTAAATTGTCCACTGGACAGCGCAACAAAGAACGGACGTACCAACGGATGGTAAGTCGCGTTTTTCTCAATGAAGTAAATCAATGGTGTTGTGTCCAGTCCAACAACATTGCCCCTTAAATCTTCTATAACTCCCACGAAGCGCGCTCCTGATCAACATAAGCCTGTGCATCAACACCTTGCCATATCTCAGCCCCTAACCCTTCCAATTCCATAATACTGTGTGGCCCGGTCTCAGTTACCTGATCGCGAACCATCCGCGACAAGGTTTCCAGCAATTGCAGTTGTTCGGGCAGGTTGAGACGCTTTGTCATTTTCACTACCTGCTCATAAGTTGACATTGTCATAATCAACTCTCCTCTTTTTAGCGGGACGCTTTGTAAACTCTGAATTGATTCCATTATACATTGAAACCCTAATCCTTTCTCGACTCCCTATAACAGCGCCTGCAATTTCATCTGCGCCGGTACCAATTCTGACAAGGGGAAACGTCGACGGCCGTCCAACTCAGCCCACAACTTTCGCACATCCTTGGGCTGCGAACGGCACTTGCCCTGGCTCAGGTGGCCGTTAAACAGGCTTCCTTCCCAAAACAGCGCCAACGCTTTGTTTATACTCTGGGCCGAACAGGCAGGGAAGGGGGTCGCTCCCGGACAAATGCCGCCAGCGGCAAACACGTTGGGGCAAGGGACATGGTAAAGCGGGGTTTGGGCGGTTAACGGCCGTTTCTTCACCGC
>JAWOGU010000500.1:0-7690 GCA_046496595.1 Chloroflexota bacterium | reverse complement strand
GGATTGGAGAACGGCCGTTAATTTTTGGCTTTGTTTCTCCAACTGCACACTTTCGTCCGGCTGGCTGGGGCCAGCGGGCTGGTTTTGTTCTTTGAGGCGTTCTTGTAGTTGGCTGAGCTGCCCCTCGGCCTGCGCCAGTTTGTTTTGGGCGGCGCGCTGGTCTAGCTCAAGCTGGCCGAGCGTCTTTTGCCAGCGCGTGATTTCGGATTGCTGGCTGTGGAAGGTGGCGTTGAACTGGCGCAGTTCGGCCTGGTTTTGGATCAGGCTGGCCTGTGCGCTTTCCAGTTCAGCGGTGGCTTCGGCGAGCTGCGATTGGGCGGCGGCGTGCTGCTTTTCGATTTCGGGCTGGTCTTGTTCGATGTCGGCGAACTGGCGCTGAAGCGACGCCTGCCGCTCGTTGAGAATGGCGACCTGGCGGCGGGCTTTTTCGAGTTGTTCGCGGATCTCTTCACGCTGTTGGCGGGTAACGGCCGTTTTCTCTTGCAAGTCGTTGAGGCGGCGGCGAATAACGTCGATTTTGCCTTGCTGCACCAGATATTCCTGCCGCGCTTCCTGCCACACTTTTTCGGTGACCTGCGCGCGTTCCCGCGCCAGGCGCATGTCGAGTTTGGCTTGTTCCCACTGGTAACCATACCAGATGCGCAGCAGGTGGTGCAGGTCCTGGGCGATTTGCTCGTAGTTTTGGGCGCGTTGGGCCTGCCGTTTGAGGGAATTCATGCGCGGCCGGATTTCGTTGAGGATGTCGTGGACGCGCTCCAGATTGTGCCGGGTTTCCTCCAGGCGGCGCAGCGTTTCGGCGCGGCGGGTTTTGTAGTGCTGGATACCGGCGGCTTCTTCAAACAGGGCGCGGCGCTCTTCGGCGCGCAGGGAGAGCGCCTGGTCAACGAGACCCTGCCCGATGATGGTATAGGTGCGCTGGGCCAGTCCGCTGGTGGCGAGCAGGTCGGTGATGTCTTTGAGGCGCACTTTTTGGCCGTTGAGCAGGTATTCGTTTTCGCCGGAGCGGTGGGCGCGGCGGCCAATTTCCACTTCCGTGTAGTCGATGGGCAGCCAGCCATTGCTGTTGTCCAGGGTGAGGATGGCCTGGGCCATGCCGGCGCGCGGCCGTTTTTGACCCCCGGCGAAGATCATGTCGGTGGTGCGTTTGCCGCGCAGGGAGCTGTAGCTTTGCTCGCCCAGCACCCAGCGCACGGCGTCGGCGACGTTGCTTTTGCCGCTGCCGTTGGGTCCGACAATGGCGGTGATGCCTTCGTCAAATATGAATTCGGTTTTGCTGGCAAAGGTTTTGTACCCTTGCAGGGACAGTTTTTTTAGGCGCATGAGTTTTAGTCGGTTAGTCGGTTAGTCGTTAGCTGTAAGCTGTTAGCTGTAAGCTGTAAGCTTAGATCGCGCCGGGCAGTATAGTGAGAAGTTGGTGAGTTGGCAAGTGGCGTTGGCGAGCGGCGCACGAGCGGCGCACGAGCGGCTGTTTTGGTCATGATTCTATGAAGACTATATAATGTACAAGCTTGTTTTTGTTAAAATTTTTGGGTTTAGTGCTTAGGCCATTGGGATTGGTGTAGAACAACGTGTTTGATCCACAAGTATTGGAAGAGGCAGTTGCCACGCTAAGAAAGCACCGGAATGTGCTGGGGAATGCTGTTGTTGAAACGGCCGTTTCCGCTTTGCTGGATCAGTTAGCTGCGGGAGAGACGGCGCCGCTGATTGAGCATTTTGAGTCGGTGGCAGTACTCCAGGCAGATTTGTCTGGTTTTACAGCGATGTCGGCGACGATGGACGCGGAACAGGTGCGGGACATGGTCAACGCCTTGTGGTCGCGGTTGGACAACGTGGTGTTGGCCTGGGGCGGGTTGATTGAACAGCATACCGGAGATGGTTTGCTGGCGCTGTTTGGGGCGCCGATGGCTCAAGAGGATGATGCGCAGCGCGCTGTTTTGGCGGCGCTGGATATGCAGGTGGAACTGGCTCTTTTTAATGAAGCGGCGGCTGTATTGGTGGAGACTGGTTCATTAGGCCGACATGCGCCGCAAGCCAATTTTAAGATGCGCATCGGCCTGCACGCCGGTCCGCTGTTATGGGGTCGCGTGGGACAAAGTTTGGGGCAAACGGCCGTTGGCGATACCGTGCAAATTGTCAGCAGAATGGAAAAAGCGGCCCCGGAAGGCGGCGTTCTTATCTCTTATGACGTATACAGCCGGGTGTTTGGCCTGTTTGAGGTGACTCCCGGTGAACCGTTAGCTGTGCCTGCCCGGGCGCATGAACTGCCGGTGTACGTGGTTGAGCGAGAGAAACCGCGCAGTCTAAGGCAAAATGCTTACCGCGGACATGGCATCAAATCCGGGTTTGTGGGGCGGGTGGCGGAACTGGAACAGTTGGAATTTGCCTGGCAGGAGACGTTGAACAGCAGTGTGATGCAGGTAGTGACCCTGGTTGGGGAGCCGGGCATAGGGAAAACCCGCATGTTTGATGAGTTTGAACGCTGGCTGGACCTGATGCCGGTGCAGGGCTGCTTGTTGTGGGCAAACTGTTCACGGGAGCAGGCCGATGTACGCTGGTCTGCTGTGAAGAACATGCTTTTTGACTTTTTCGATATTCATGTGCGCAGTACGTCGGCAGTGGCCCGCCAGAAATTCAGCGAGGGCGTCGCCCGGATGGCGGGCAGTCATAAAATCAGCGCTCAGGAACAGGCTCACGTGATGGGGCATTTGTTGGGAATCGATTTTTCGGCCAGCCCGTATGTGGAGGGTTTACACGAGGATCAAGAGAAACTGGAACAATATGGGCGGCAAGATCTGGCTCGCTTTCTGACGGATTTATGCCGGCAGTGTTTTCCGGTGGTGTTGGTGTTGGAGAATGCGCAGTGGGCGGATGCGGTTTCGTTGGATTTGATTGAGTATTTGCTGGCGGAGTGTTACGACCAGCCGATTTTGGTGGTGTGTCTGGCGCGACCGGAGTTTTGGGAGAAACGGCCGTTTTGGAATGTGCCGGATGATCCTTTAAGCCCATATCGTGCTTTGCCCTTGCCACCGCTGTCGCCCATCGACAGCCGCCACATGACAGCCGATATTTTGGCAGAAATTCGCCACGTACCTTTCCGATTGTCTGATCTCCTGGTGTCTGGCGCCAGAGGCAACCCCTTTTTCCTGGAGCAGACCATTCGGCGCCTGTATGATCTCAACATCATCCAGCCGCAAACGTCCGGCGTTGTGGTGGATCTGGCAAAATTGGAAACGTTTGACATACCACAAACACTTACGGATTTGTTTCAAACCAGACTGGCGGCCTTGCCTGCGACGGACAGACGGATTCTAGAGGTGGCGGCGGGTGTGGGTGAGGTGTTTTGGGATGGCGCTGTGTTGGCGGCGCTGAAATCTGAGATGGAATTGTCCCTGGCGGACCTGCAAACCAGACTGGCAGATTTGGAGCAGCGGGATCTAATTCTGCGGCGGCGTTCTTCATTGGTAGTGGGCAGCATGGAATACGAATTTCTGCACGACAAATTGTGGGAGGCGGTTTACGCGCAGGCAGCTCAGGGGAGCGACAAACCGTGAAAGAGGCAGAGGCGCTGCGGCAGGCTATATCCGTGATCAGCGGGCAGCGTTTGCTGCTCGGTGACGAGGTGGTGGCGGTGACGGTGACGGCTTTGCGGGCAAAGTTGGCGGCTGTGGAAAATGGGGGAGAAACGGCCGTTTCCATTCCAGACCGCGCCGCCCAACGTAAGTACCTCACCATCCTCTTTGCCCACGTCTCCGGCTTCACAGAAGCCACCCAAATCCTGCCCAATACCCAAATGCTCAACCTCATCAACCTCCTTTGGCGGCGGCTCGACGGCGTCATCACCGCCCATGGCGGCATGGTGGACAAACACATGGGCGACGCCGTGATGGGTCTGTTTGGCGTGCCGATAGCCGGGGAAGACGATTCGGAACGCGCCGTGCGGGCCGCTTTGGAAATGCGATCCGTGTTGACTCAATTTACGGCCGAGATGCGTGCGGAATTTGCAGCATATCCGGCCTTGGACACAGGCGGAACCGGCGTTCTGGCAGCTTTGGATGCACTTCATTTGCGTGTAGGCATTAACACCGGTCCGGTGCTGGTGGGTGAAATCGGCGCCGGGAACGAGTACACCGTGATTGGCGACGCCGTGAACGTTGCCAGCCGGTTGGAACAAAAAGCCCCACGAGACAGCATCCTCATTTCCCATGAAACTTACCAGCTTGTACGTGGCGCCTTCGACATGGAGCCATTAGGCCCCATGCACCTTAAAGGCAAGCAGAAGCCCATTCCCGTTTATCTGGTTTCCGGCGTCAGGTCTCGCATTTTTGCACAGAGGGGGCGCGGGGTAGAAGGCGTCGAAACAGAGATGGTGGGGCGGGACAAAGAGCTTCTTTTCCTGCAAACCAGTTTGCGCGACGTGATAAAAAGCGGTAAAGGCAAAGTTATCACAGTGGTAGGAGAAGCCGGTATCGGCAAATCACGGCTCATCCATGAGTATAACCGCTGGGTAAAAGCGCTGCCGGTCAAAGTCAACATCCTGCGCGGGCATACTGAGCCAAGTATGAGGCACCTGCCCTACTCCCTGGCTAGAGACCTGTTTGTCACTTTTTTTGGCATCCAGGAAAACGATCCGGCGTCTGTCGTGAAAACCAAAATCAACCAGCACATGGAACGCTATTTTCCCAAAGACACGCCGGAAAAATCACAGCAGCGCAGCCGCGCGTTTGCCCAGCTTTTGGGCTTAAACATGGAGGAAGACCTGGAGCTGTCACTGCTGCCGGAGACGTTTCAGGCGCGGGAGGAGACGTTTAAAGATTTGACCAGGCTGCTGCACAAGGCCGTGGCAGGCTACCGGGCGGGGCTGCTTATTTTGGAAGACATGCACTGGGCGGATGAAGGCTCTCTGGAGTTGATCGATTACCTGGTAGAGTTGTGCCGCGATACGCCGCTGCTGATTTTGTGTGTCACTCGTTCCTCGCTGTTGGATTATCACGCTACCTGGGGACTGGCGGAAAATGGCGCGGCGCTTTTAGGACAGGAGCCGGTTTTGCAGCAGACAGTGGTGTTGAAAATGCTGGCGGCGCCGCAGTGCCGCCAGTTGGTTGAGAATATTTTGCGTTATTTGCCGCAGATTCCACCGGCGCTGTCTGATTTGATTGTGCACCGTTCTGAGGGGAACCCGTTTTATGTGGAAGAACTGGTGAAGGTGCTGATTGAAGATGGCGTGATTGTGCCGGGTGAGGCATCGTGGCGGGTGCTTAAAAAAGAGCTGACGGACGTGCGTATTCCGCTGACGCTGACGGGGGTGTTGCAGGCGCGTCTGGACCGCTTGTCGTCGTTGGAGCGGGTCACATTACAGCGGGCGGCGGTGATTGGACGGGTGTTTTGGGACAGTACGGTGATGGCGATGAATGATGTGGCGGAGGAAACGGCCGTTCATGCTCCAGAAACCATCACCGCTCTCCAGGCACTGGAAAGACGTGAAATGATCTTCCAGCGCAGTTCGTCCATGTTCACCGGCAGCAGCGCCTACCTCTTTAAGCACGAGATGCTGCGCGAGGTGGCGTATGAAAGCGTCTTGCTGCGAATGCGCCCTGCCTACCACAAACAAGTCGCCGACTGGCTGGTGCAGGAAGGCGGCGAACGCGTGGCCGAATATGCCGGTCTCATTGCCGACCATTATGAAAAAGCAGAGCAGTGGCTGCCCGCCGCCGAAATGTATGAAAGAGCCGGGGTACGCGCCCAGGAACTCTCCAATCCGGAACTGGCGCTCACGCATTTCAAAAAGGTGTTTGCCCTCATTGAGCCTGAACCGCATCAAAACGCCTGGAAGGTATCGGTGCTGGAGCAGATTGCCCAGTTGCTCCATTTGCAGGCGCGTCTTGTAGAAGCAGTAACCACCTTAAACCTGATGCGACAGGCGGCTGAACTGGATGGCGACTTGTTGGCTCAGACCAAAGCGCTGGGCGCGCTCTCGCGCATCCAGTATGAACAACAATTATATGAAGCGGCCTGGCAAGCCGCAGACAAAGCAGAACAAATTGCCTGGCTGGTGGGAGATGATCTGGAACTGGTTCGGATTTTGCTGACCAAGAGTTTGGTATACCGTCATTTGAGCGACCCGATACAGGCTGCGCAGCCGGCGCAACAGGCGTTGGGCATTGCCGAACGCCTGGGAAGCAGTGATATGATTGTGGCCTGCTTGAAAACACTAACTTTGTTGGCGATAGATGCCGGGCGGCAGGCACACGTTGAGCATTATACTGCGCGGCTGCAAGCACTGATTAACCGCCTGGATCAGGCCAAGATCGAACTTGCTACCATCGGCGCCGGTTTTGTGGCGTTGGGCGAAATTTATAACCGGTTGGGTCGTTACGATAAGGTGGCGCGGCCCTTGCTGCTGGCGGTGCGCATTTTTAAGAAGCTGGATGACCAGCAGGGGGCGGCGCAGGCGCTGGATTTGTTAGGAGAATCCGGCCGGCTGCGCGGAGATAATGACCAGGCGGCGCCTTTTTACAGGGAGGCGCTGGCGATTGCTTCCGCCACCGGGAATGTGGTAGGGGAAATGTGGTACCGGGTGCATTTGGCGGCATCCCGCTGTGGGCTGGCGCAGTATGATCTGGCCGAAAAAGAGATTTTACGCGTGCTGCATCTGGCGGAAGATCGAGCGCGGTTTGAGCATTGGCAAGGCCTTTCTTTTGCCTACAGTCAGTTAGCGATGGCTTTGCATGGTTTGAATCGTGTAACTGAGGCGCTGGCTGCGGCGCAGAAGGCGTTGGCCCATGCCGTGATCATGGCTGACGACCGGTTGATGGGCTGGGGCTGGTATGGATTGGGTCTAACTTCCGCCTATCTGCCGCAGACGGCATTGCCTATTTCCGTTAATGAGAAAACGTATATGCCGGGTGACTGTTTTAATGAAAGTCTGCGTCTTTTGCGACGGGCAAATGGGGACAGTACCGGCGCTTTCCGCGAGCAGGCGTTGGTGTTGTGGGCCTGGGCGCAGTATGAGACTTCTCTGGGGAACAGGCCGCGCAGCCAGATTTTGCGTTATGAGGCCAGGGCGGTAGCGGATGAGATTGGGCTTTCGCTGGGGGCGTGAGGTTGACGGCCGTTTTACCCCCCGCTATAATGCCAGCACAAATGGATAGAAAACGGCCGTGAGGGAGATAAGTACGGTTGGTTGAGCGGATTTTTAGAGAGTTGGCGGCCGGTGCAAGCCAACAATCCACAGCCCGAAATCCACTCCGGAGCCGTTGCCGAAAGCGATTAATGCGATTAAGGCAAACCGGGTTCGCCCGTTACAGCGATTTAGAGGTTAGTGTTCAGTAGACAGTGAACAGTAGACAGTGTGTAGTCAGCACATTACTCTTCACTCTATCTCTATACTCTACACTAATAAATACAGGTGGCACCACGGGTCCTCTCGTCCTGAACAGGCGAGGGGGCTTTTTAGTTTAAAGGATGAAGGCAAAAGGCAAAAGGATGAAGGATGAAATGGGTTGGAGACGGCAGAGATTTGGCAATCGACATGTGCATTTGACCGGGATGCCGGAGTCTGCGGCGCTCGCCGCATTTTGATTGACGATTTTTGATTGACGATTCGACTACTTGACTATCAGACTATACAGGTAGGTTCCCTGAGCCTGTCGAAGGGAACCGGGCTTCGACAAGCTCAGCCCTCGACAAGCTC
>JAWOGU010000628.1:0-5510 GCA_046496595.1 Chloroflexota bacterium | reverse complement strand
AATGGCTCAAAAATATTCTGCTGCTGCGCCTCAGGAATCCCCGGCCCCGTATCCTGAACCCAAATATGCAGATATGGCGTTTGCACGTCTGCGCCCAGCGTAATGGAACCGGCTTGCGTGAACTTTTTGGCGTTGCCCAGCAAGTTGATGATCACCTGCCGCGTGCGCACGGGGTCTGCTTTGATGAGGGGCAGACTGGTGGGTAGCGCCAGCTGCCAGATCACGTTTTGCTGTGTATCATGCGCGTCGGCCATCGCCCCGAAAATATCGCGCAAAAGCTGCTCCGGGAAAACCGTTTCTGGAAACAAATTCAACGCCCCAATTTCTGCCCGTGATACGTCCAGCAAATCGTTGATGAGACGGATGAGATGCTCGCCGCTGTTGAAAATGTAGCCCAGGTCTCGGAATAAATCGCGGGGCAGTTCCATATGATAAAGGTCCGGGTTGGTGAGAATAGCCTGGCAGTAGCCGAGGATGACGTTCAGTGGTGCCCGCAGTTCGTGGCTGACGTTTGCCAGTAGGCGGGTTTTAAGCTGGTTGGCTTTTTCAGCGGCGGCTCTGGCCTGGATGGCTTCTTCGTATAGCTTTGCGTTGTGCAGCGCCACACCGATTTGATCCGCCACAAGCTGAAGTCCTATCAACTCGTTGCGCAGGTGCATTTTGGGCTGGTCGCTCTGCAAGTCCAACACGCCCAGCACGGATTCACCAAACCGCACTGGCAGCACCACGCGGGAACGCATCTGTTTCCAACGCGGTTCCCGGGCAAATTTATTGCTGCTGAAATACACGTCTGCCAGGAAGGTGGCGGTCTCGTTTTCATACACTTCGCGCAAGATGGATGGCTCCTGGGTGGGGCGATGGAGCCGTTCTTCTGGCACGCTAGTTGGGTTTTCTAAAAGAAATTGTGACTTGTCAGTGGAGAGCGAATAAAGATGGACGCGGGAATATTGGTAGTTGACGCGCAGAAGTTCGGCGATGGCGTGAACGAGTTCGCTTTTGTCGCGCAGTACCGCCATTTTCTGGTTGATGGAGGCGGTGATTTCGTATTGGATGAGCCGGTTTTCTTCTGTTTTGCGGTTGATACCCACCAGTCGAGAGGGAATGTTGGAAATGGCATCAAGTTTCTGGATGGAGATTTCGGCGACGTTGCTGCGGGTAACTAATTCGGTGGAAAAGTAGAAATGGGTGGGCAGTGGCTGCCCTAGTGCCGCTTTTCTGGCTAGTTTGACAGCTTGTCCGGCGAATTCTTCGGCGCTGATGTTGACGGTGGCTTGGAAGGTGCCTTTTAAAATCTCAGAGAGGGCTGTCGGTTCACCGTTAATGCCCGCGATGAGTGTATTGTTTGTGATGAATGGAGTGCCCTCTGCGGCATGTTTGGCGGCAAAAGCCAGAGAATCTGAGAGGCCAAGAATGGCGTGGGGTGGGGTAAGTTGGTTGCTGGTGATGAGGGGGTTTAGGTGGGAAACGGCCGTTTCGTAATCCCAATAGCTCTGTAAAACCTGCACCTCAATACCAGGAAATTCTGCGAACACGGCATGGATGCCCGCCAATCGCTGCCGGCTGAAATCCAGGTTTTGCGTTTCTTGCGCATTGCCTGTCAGGCACAGAACCTGCCCGGCTCCGGCTAACGCTTCGGCCAAAAATTGCGCGATGAGCTTTCCCGCATCATACCAGCCGCGCACCGATGAAAACAGCGGATGGGCGATCTCAATTTCATCCTCAACACAGATAACCGGCAGTCCGTTTTCCAGCAGCCGGGTGATGATTTTATCCGGCAAAATCATGCAGATGAAGGCGTCGAATTCGTTGGAGAGAATTTCTTCGCTCAATTCTTCCATCTGGTCGTCGGTCAAATCCCAGCCGCGGCTGATGACTTCAAACGGCACAAACTGCTCGGCCAATTCCTGGCGCACGGTTTCGTTGACCTGCACCCAGAAGGGGTCATTTGGGGCGATTTGTACGCCGATGTGGAGGTTGTTGTGTCTTTTTTCGGTCATAGCCGAGCCTTGTTTTAAATATTCAAATTCCCTATTCAGCAAGCTGCTGGAGTAAGTGCAGCTTGCTTTAGGCTGTGGTCCAGTATTTTGGATCCATTATACTTCTCAACAATCTGCCCTACACAAATCAACAAATTTCATGGTCGCGTCAACAGAATTCCAAATTGTTATGAACAATTGCTGAATCCATCCCATGTGGGAATCCGCTGTGCAACCTCACGCCACGCCAGCTTGAACTGCTGCAGCGCTTGCTCGCCAGCCCTAGCGCAACCAACCGCGACCTGGCCGGACAGATGAGCGTGAGCGAAAGGACGGTCAAAAAGCACTCCTATGATATTTACCGCGCCATGGGTGTACAGAATCGGAGCGAGTGCCTGGTATTGCAATATGATGGGGCCTAACGCCTGCGTAAGGTTGACAAACGGCCGTTTCTGACAAGACAACATCCCAGGAGGAACCAATCTTTACCATCCGATGTGGGTTACTACAACAATACTTGACAAAAGGGTTCCAGATCGGTTATATTCATTGAAGTATCATACTTTAAAGTATTAAGGTGAAATCAATCTGTTGCTATGATACTAGAAAGTATCATACTTGAGCGTATATCGTGAATAAAACATATTTTCGCGGACGGGCTGAAGAGTTAAAATTATTGGACTCCCTATGGGAAGCGCCTGAAGCGACGCTGTTGATCCTCTATGGGCGGCGGCGGGTAGGCAAGACGCGGCTGCTTATCCATTGGTTGAACGAACAGTCGGATCGAGGAATTTACTGGGTGGCCGAACCCTCATCGGCGCTGCACCAACTGCGATCATTCTCCCAGGTCATTTACAATTTCAGCCATCCGGGGATGCCGGCGCCCCAGGATTTTACCTACGCCAATTGGGACCAGGCGTTTGCCGAAGTAGCGCGTCTGGCCGAAACAGAACGTATGGCGCTTTTTATTGATGAAGTTACCTACCTGGTTGACGTCGATCCTTCCTTCGTCGGCAAACTGCAAAACATTTGGGATCATGTCCTCAAGCCTACCAATATCAAACTTGCCCTGGCCGGTTCACAACGTGGGGTCATTGAAAAAATGTTTGCGCCCCAAGAGCCTCTTTATGGTCGGGCGACAGCCTTAATTGATTTGCCGCCGCTGCCCTTCGTCGTCGTTTGTGAATTTTTCCCGAATTACAGCCTGGCGGAATGGGTACAAGTGTATGCCATGCTCGGCGGTGTGCCAGCATATTTGGAACGGTTGGACCCCGACCTGTCCATCATGGAAAACATTCAACAGCAGCTTCTAACCCCGAATACGCTCATGCGCGAAGAACCTCGGCTGCTGCTGCAAGATTTTATCAGTGATGCCCACAACTACGTCAGTATCTTAAAGGCAATTGCCCAGGGAGAGCAAACTCAATTGGAAATTGCCAACCATACGGGGTTGAGTCAGGGACACATATCCAAGTATCTGAGCGTGCTGCGGGATACCGGTTTTGTCGAACGGCGCATCCCCGTGACCGATACGGAGAAGTCTCGCCGTGGTCATTACAATATCACAGATCCTTATTTACGCTTTTATTACCGGTTCCTCGCCACCCAGACGCATATTGCCTTGGGTCAATCACATCAGGCCCTTAAAGAAATCGCCCGCGAGATGAAACCGTTTGTGGAACGGTACACCTGGCGCGAATTATGCCAGGAGTGGCTGGTAGCAGCCAGCAGCCATGGCGATATCGAAGGCACTTTTGATAAAGTGGGTGCAGCCTGGACAACTAAATATTTTGTGGATGTTGTGGGTATCAACCAGCGCTTCAAGCGCCTGGTCTTGGGAAGCTGCCATTGGACAGATGACCCTGTCGATGCCGAAGCGCTGCGCGTCTTGTTTAAGAACGCAGATGATGTAACACCCAAGCGCGGCGAGTGGATCGTTGACTTTGTCGGCTATTCCGCCCAGGGTTGGACTGAGGAAGCGCGAGCGCTGGCAGCACAGGTGGCCGGTGAGTCGGGGAAAAACTGGCGGGCTGGCAGTTGTCGGTTGCTGAATCTGGAGGACATGTATGCGGATATGAAACGATGGTACCCATTCATAATTGAATAAAAAAAGCCCTCGTATTTGTCTCGGAAACAGGTACAAGGGCCAGGCGGGTGATGAATCATAGGGACTTCATCAGGTAACTTTCGTGTAGATAGACTACCACATTCTGTGTAGCCTCGTCAAGTGCCTATATTTTCCCCTGCTCACATTTTATTTTTACAGCGATGATCATCAGGTGACGGTGGTCGACTTGTGGTTGCCAATGATTTGGTCGTTACAGGCTGGCTCCCGTACAGCAATGGTTGCTGTCTGGTCAGAAAAAGCAAAAAAGCCAGTAGAAACACTGACTTTTGCTTAAGTTGTTTATTCACTTGAACCGCATACCTTGCCGGTCGAAGGTGTTCGCAGCACCCTGACCTGTTTTTGAAGCCCCTTCATTGGGGAGGGGGGAGGTGTATTTATTACCTCCTATGCGGCCTATTTCATTGAGGAGGATAGCACAGGCTGATCCCTGTGTCAATCGATCGTGCGTTCTACACGATTTGTTGATGCTGGCTGCCACCTGTCATCCGTCATGGACGCCATCCCGGCGGCGCTTTCGTCGCAGCTCTTAGAGGCCAATGACCGCCTCCTTAAATTACGCGCTGAACTCCAGACCCAGCGGGAGCAGGCTCAGGAAGGCGGCGCGGATCTCATCGCCCCAGGCGGGCAGTTGGCGGACCAGAGTATTCCCTGGATGGTGCAGGGTGCGGCGTCTCTACCTGCGCATTTGGGTTGGGAAAGCCAGCCTTTGACGGCGGCCCTGCGCCGCAGTAGACGACCGTTCCAGACGAGTGTTGATATTGTCCGCCCGGCGGTGCAGGTAGCCATAAACCTGGTGGAGGACGCGCCGGGAAACCGACTGCGACTAACAAACGGTTTCCCGACTGATAAACCTGACGCCGGGGAGATTAAGCTCTATCCGGACATTGGTCTGGGTATGCTGCGCCGGGAGCAAACGGCGGCAGGGCGACTGTGGCTGATGCTGCGTTTTCTCGACAGGGAGGGGAGCGGACAACTTCGTGTAGACATTATCAGAGACCAACTTACCACAAGAAACTCAGACCTTCACCTCTGCGGCAAGCGGCAGCTGCGCAACCTGCTGCGCGCCGGGGATGGCTTGTACTGGACGAGAGACGATGAGCGGGTCTGGCTGCACTCGGCGGCGCGGGTGGCGGCGGGCCTGGGCGTGGCGCAGCTGACCGGACGACCGGTGGCCTTGCCCCTGACAGCCCTGCTGCAAGGCATCGGCGCCTTCCGCGCCCACCTCTACGCCGCTTTCCACAGCGGTCGCGCTAAGGACGCACATGAGCGTCGTTCGGCGATGCCCATTGCCCGAGACACCCTCGCCGGTTTAAGCGGGGTGGGGCGGTCAAGCCAGCGGGCCTACGAAGCGCGGCTGGGGATAGAGACCCAGGCCAATTTCGCCATCGGCGAAACGGCCACGGCCG
>JAWOGU010000475.1:0-5905 GCA_046496595.1 Chloroflexota bacterium | reverse complement strand
GTGATGGGAGCTGTGGTGTTAAAACCTGACTGTTGAGCTAAACGATCGAGCGAAAAAGACAGGTCTGCGATGGAAACAACAAAGGAGACTACAGCGGAGATGACGACGATGGTGAAAGTAATTTTTACTCACTTGAAGCTAAAAATCAAGTAACCAAGCATTTGCGTAAGCAATGCACCCATAGTTAGCTGTTTAGTTTAGCACCTATTTCTTACAAGTAATCTTTCCAAACCGGGTACGATTAGTTTTTGGGTAACGAAGCAGACTACAAAAGTCTATCCCATGGCAGCCAACGCCATGTTTGAGGAGCTTATATAGGCTGAGGCCCCTGTGTGCCGGGGAAAATTACCACCACCGGAAACGGGCCGTCGCCGGCTTTGGGCACGGCGATAAGGCCATTGAGGCGTACCGGCATATTGCGGAAGCGGCTGTTTTCCGGGAACCGGGTCTGCATGATGGTTGCCTCACCCAGATCGTATTCAATCGCGGCTGGCGTTTCATCCGCTTCAACTGTTGTTTCCAGTTCAGCGGTTGGCGCATTCATCACTGCCAGGACAGCGACCAGCACCGACCCCAAAGCCCCTGCTAAGTCTTCATGCTGCAAACCAACGGGCTGTGGTTCCCCTTCGTGCAGGTGTTCTAGGATGTCCAGGTACAGTTCGCGCCACTGCGCTTCACCGGTGATCGGTTCCAGAATGAAATCAAACTCGTCGGCAATGACGGAAACGGCCGTTTCCTCCGCGTCCGCCGTCTGGATTTTTCGCAGTAAGCGGTGCCGTCCACCGCGTTCAAAAACTTCCATCATGGCATACATCATGCCGTCGATGGCGCCTCAGGCCAGCGCCGCCCCAGGATGGCAGCGAATAAATCGATGCCATAGCCGCTTGAAAAAGAGAGGCCAGGATCGTCGTTCAGCATTAAGATGCGGTACGCCAGGGTAAAGATCAGCGCAATCAGGACGCTGTAGACGGTTTCAGACAGACGGTATATCGGATCCAGCATCCGCCCCATGAAATTTTCTTTAGGCGTCGCAGCGGGCTTAGGCCCGTGAAACGGATCTTCTGGTAGACACGGTTATGAAAATAGACCTGACAGGTTTTTAGAAACCTGTCAGGTCTTTGTCCTGATGGGTTGAAATTTAAATTTCGCCAGATACCGGCCAGAAAAGCAAAATGGCCGGTTAAAGTCCGAGGAGCTGCTTCTTTTTGGCCTCAAACTCTTCGTTTGTCACGATACCCTTGTCGCGCAGTTCTGCTAACCGCTCAAGCTGTGTGATGTAGTCAGTCTGGGCAGTGGGCGCCGTTGGCGGTGGCGAAGCTGGCGCTGCCGTTGGTGTTGTCCCGGCCGATTCGGTATCCGCCGCTTCAATGGCTGCCACTTCAGCATCGGTCAGCTCTTCTGTGTCAATATTGAGATCATTAAGCGCCTGTTCCAACTGCTCTTCGCTCAAATCCTCAGGCTTTTGGCCGGTATGCTGTTCAATACGATCGGCGTCTTGCTGGCTCATCTTGATCGCTGAAGATGTTCCAGCCACGGCAATTGCCACCATACCGCCCACCAGCATCATGCGTCTGCGCCGCATACGCACACGGCGCCGTCTGGCTCGCCGCGCGGCGCGGTGCATTCCTGGGCCTCTACCAACGGGGCCTCTACCTGCTGGTCCTCGTCGTCTCATGTTTGTCTCCTTTACCAGTTGTGGTTCGTAGCGGTGTGCCACGCTTACGTAATCTTCTATCCAATGATTGTTATGCCACACTTTTTTTCTTGTCGCGTCTGGCCTTCTTTGGCGAAGAACCATCTGGCACTTCGCCCGGTGCATAATGGGGCAAGCCGCGAGCCGGAATCAGAGCCAGAAGTGAAATGCCCGCCAAAATCAGGAAGGAAGCCTTTAGCGCCTGAAGGCGCGCCAACTCATTAATACTCACAGCTTCAGCCACATCGGCAGAAGTGGCTTTGGTCTCTCCCAGCACTGTTTCCAACTGATCATTGGCGATGAAGTTGATACTGTCCAGGTTGACTTGTACTTTGAGAGCTGGTGGGATGGTTGACTGCGCCAGACTGCTCAAAATCAGAGCACTCAGCAGACTCACGGCGACGACGCCAGCAAAAGCTGTGCCCAGCGCCGTTGAGAGATTATTGGCGACGCCGCGTAAGGCGCCCACATCTCCGGCTAACTCTTTGGGCGAGGCCGACACCATGACGTTAAACAGCAGAGTTAACAGACAGCCTTCCCCGATACCCACCAGGATCAGGCTGAAAATAACGATGGGCGTGGTCCATTCATTGCGAATGGTGAAGGCCAACATCGTCAGGCCAATGCCTACGATGATAAAGCCAATGGTAGCGATCTGGCGCGGTGACAGCCGGTCAAACAAGCGCACGACAAGCATGGCTGAGATGGCGATAGCCAGCGTATAGGGGATGACGTTAACGGCCGTTTGCAAAGAGGTTCGTCCTTGCACAATCTGAAGGTAGAGCGGAATCAAAAAGTTAACGGCCGGCCCCAACGCCCCAATCACCAGCAGCGCCACAATGTTAGACCGCTCCTCCGGCGAGTCCAGCACTTCCAAAGCCAGCAGCGGCATCTTCTCTTTGGTTACGCGCCGGTGCGACCAGGCAAAAAATCCCTGACCAAGCACGATACCCAAAATCACCATAAACGGCGCGGGTGACAGCCCCAGGGGCGCAATTGGCGCCGCCGGTTTGGCTGCGATGATCCCCCAGGAGTTCAAGTTATTAAATCCCAAAGAGATCAATATGATCGCCAGAGCGGCCAAAACTGCGCCAATCGCATCAATCTTAATACCCGACTGGCGCGGAATCGGTTTCAACCGGAAGCTGAGAATAAAAACAAAGATCGAGAGCACGCCCAGAATCCCAAACGACAGACGCCAACTCAACAAAGTCCCGAGAAGGCCAGCAATGAAAAATGCCAGCGCCCCCGATATAGCTGGCGTACCCGCCATAATACCCAAAGCCTGCGCCTGCTGTTTATCTCGATAATTGGCAGCGATCAACACCACCAGCGTGGGCACCAGGGCCGCCGCCGCCAACCCGGCTAAAGCCTGGGCCAGGTTCATCACCTCGGCGTTTGGACTGAGGGCCATCACGACCATAGCCGCGCCATGCGCCAGCGCCATCGCCTGAAAAACAAGGCGCGCCCCAAACATCTTGCCCAGCTTGGCCCCCACCAGAACAAAGGCAGCGACAAAGAGGGAGTAAAAGACAAGGGCTGTGCCGACACTGGTGGCCGGTACTCCCAGCTCTTCCACGATGGGGCCAATGGACACAGGAATGGCATTGACGTTAAACGCCATCTGGATT
Source organism: Chloroflexota bacterium (assembly GCA_046496595.1). Lineage (GTDB taxonomy): Bacteria > Chloroflexota > Anaerolineae > Promineifilales > Promineifilaceae. Next base: position 2,581 of record JAWOGU010000475.1, on the reverse strand, counting down.
TGCGCCAGCAGAATAACAACCAGTGGCAGCCAGGAAGCGGACTCTTGTGTTTTTCCCTGAACAGTTTTAGTCGATTTTTGTGTCATAAAATATTGCCGATTCTAGAAACTTACCGGATACCCTGGCCCCAGCGGAATCCCAAGCACAAACCAGAGGATGAAGAAGAGCAGCCAGACGATCAGAACAACAGTAGCAATGGGCAGCATCAGCGCCACCAGCGACCCTACACCCACGCTTTTCTGATAGCGCTGGGCGAAGGCGACGATCACCGGGAAGTAAACCATCAACGGGGTCAGCGTATTAACCGGCGAGTCGCCGACGCGATAGGCGGCAAACACTGTCTGCGCCGGTACACCCAATTGAATAAAGAGCGGCACAAAGATGGGTGCGAAAATCGCCCACTTGGGCAGCGAACCAGGCATAATGAAGTCGAGCAGCATAATCACCAGGACGAAGCCGATCAACAGCGGGATCGGCGGAATGCCGGCCTGTCCCAGCCAGCCAGCCAGCGTGATAGCAAGGACGGCCGGCATATTGGAGTAATTAAAGTAGGCGATGAACTGGCTGATCATCAACAGCACCAAGATCAGGCCGCCCAAACCGGAAAAGGTCTTGACTATCGCAGCGATCACGTCGTTTGGACCTTTGTATTTGCCAACCGCCGAGCCATAGGCCACGCCGGGGATGAAGAAGGACAGCATGACGATGAACAGCAAACTGCCCATAAAGGGCGTCTGCCCAACGATCGCACCTGTTTCCGGATCGCGCAGCGGTGCGCCCGGCGGCAGGGTGACGAGCAGGACGACGCCCATCACGACCAGGAAGGCGATCCCGGCCCGGCGCAAGCCACGCGCCTCCAGGACCGGGTCAATTTCGTCGGCGGCGGCGGCCTGGTCGGGATCGCCGGCGTCTGCCGGGTTGTACTCGCCCAGGCGCGGTTCGATGACGCGCACGATGACGACCCCCACGACCACGGTCATCAGCAGCGCCGAGGCGGCCTGGAAGAAATAGTCTGCCGTGATGGAGATCGGCGCGCCGCCGGCCAACGCAATGGATTCGTTGGTGATCTCGAACAACATGGCGTCTGTCGGTGTTGGAATCAGGTTTGCCATGAAGACAGCGGCGACGCCGCCAAAGCCGGCCGCCAGGCCGGCAATCGGGTGCCGCCCCACGGCCAGGAAGGCCGCCGCGCCCAGGGGAATCAGGATCAGATAGCCCGCGTCCGAGGCAACGCTCGACAGCACGCCAATCAAGACGATGAGATAGGCAATCAGCGCCCGCGGGGCGACCTGGACAAGTTTGCGGATGAGTGCGGCCATGAGGCCGGCGACTTCGGCCGCGCCCGCGCCCATCATGGCGATGAGCGTGACAGCCAGCGCACCGAAGGCCTGGAAGTTCGGAACGAAGGAGGTGAACAGGAAGCGGATGCCTTCGATGTTCAGCAGGCTCCTGATGGCGATGGTCTGTTCCTTGATTTCGTACTCCACATCCTCGGATCCCACACCAGACAGCGAATATTGGCTGACGTCCTCATAGAAGTCAGGCGTCACCTCCACCGGCACCGGCACGGCAATCTGTTCGGTAACGCTGACGTCCAGAAGCCCCAAGATCGCCGAGAGGACGATCACGCCGATCATCAGGTAGAAGAACATCAGCACCGGATGCGGCACCTTGTTGCCTACCCGCTCGACGGTATCCAGCAGGCTGTCCATGGGAGAACGCTTAGGTTGCTTTGCAGTCGTTTTTTTGGTCATTCCAGCCTCCACTCAAATAGTTTCATATGGCATCCGTCCAGTCAACGGCTGCGCCCGTATCGGCCGGCGATTCGGGGTCATGGTGCGGTTTCGGCTCGCCCCGCCCAACCGCAGCCCAAAGCTGCACCAGCTTGACGCACACCTCGGTCGCGGCCGCCATGTCTTGCAGGCTGACCCATTCCAGCGGACCGTGGATCTCCTGCATACCGGTGAACACGTTGGGGGTGGGTACGCTCAGCTCGGTCAGCCGCGAGCCGTCGGTGCCGCCGCGCACAGGCACGGAGAACGGCTCGATGCCGACTTGCCGGCACGCCTCACGCGCCAGCTCCACCGGCCGCATGTCATCCTCCAGCCAGTAGCGCATGTTGCGGTACTGAGGGGTGATGGCGCAGGTGATCGCGGCGCGTGGCTCGCCAGCCTGCACGGCTGCGCACACCTTCTGCAGAAGCTCGCCCTGTGCGGCCAGCAGGTCGCGCTCGAAGTCGCGCAGGATGATGTCGATGCTCATCTCGGCCGCGGACCCGCTCATGCCAACGATGTGCAGAAAGCCCTGCCGCCCGGAGGTTGTCTCCGGGGTGAGCGTGGCCTGGGGCAGGGTATCCACGATCTTGGCGGCGAGATGCGCGGCGTTGACCAGCTTATCTTTGGCCCAGCCGGGGTGGATAGACACACCCTTGACGGTGACTTTGGCGGCGTCGGCCGAGAAAGTCTCATAGACGATCTCCCCCCGGTGCGCGCCGTCTAGCGTGTAGGCGAAGTCGGCTTGCAGGTCGGCCGGCAGGTTGGCGTGTACGCCGCGGCCGATCTCCTCATCGGGCGTGAAGCCA
>JAWOGU010000385.1:0-7505 GCA_046496595.1 Chloroflexota bacterium | reverse complement strand
GGCGTCCAGCACAAAAACCACGTCCCTCCCGGCAGGCACGGCGGCCAACGCAAACTCCACCGGAATGCCATTTTCGCGGAAACTGGCCCCGCTCAAGTCCACCTGCCCGCCCTGGGCGCTGCTGGTGCGCAGGTCCACTTTCACCAGTGGAAAATCGGCGTCGTCTACGCGAATGATTTCAACGAGGTCTGGCGGCGGTTCCTGGCTGAAAACAACCGGCGCGGAATTGGGGAAAACGGCCGTTTCCCCCCACAGCAGCAGGATCAGCAGGGTAGTCACGGCCAAAAATCGTCTAAATTGTCGGCTAAAATGTGTGTTCATTGCGCTCTTTGTTGATGATTGCCCAGCCTGTCCGATTAAACCGCGAAGAACATAGAGAACGCAGAGATTTTTCTAGAGAAAACCCTGCGTCCTCCGCGCCTCCGCGGTAAATTTTCGCCTGCATCGACTATTTTTCCGGAGACAGATAGGTTGATTATGTTTACTTTCTGCCCCACGTTTGCTATTATAACACGGTAACAGACAGGTAAGGGAAACCAGCTATGACACTCCAAAAAAAGACGTTGCGGATTCAGGTCCTTATTATCTTCACCGCTATTCTGCTGGGCGTGCAAACGGTCGTTTGGGCGCAAGAAGGGTCAGCCACACCCCCGCCCATCCTCACCATCACCGGCAGCGACGCTTCCAGCCCGCCCAGCATCGAACTGCAAGCCATCGGCGCAGACAGCCAGGGCAATGCCATTGACTTCAACGCTGGCGGCGTCACCATCACCCAAAACGGCGAGCCGACGCCTTACCAATACGCCGGACCCGCCCAAACCGGAACCCTGACCGTTTTCCTGCTGGACATTCCCGGGGGCGTCTCCGATCAGTTTCCGGCGATTGAGAACGCCATCAAAGAATACGCCTCAGCGGCCTACATGGTTGAAGGCGTCGATTACGTCGCCATTTACACCATTGGGGAAACAGGACCAGAATCCCTGCTGGCGCCAACTCCCTTTTACAACGCCGTGCAAAACGCCTTTGCCACGCACTTGCAGCCGGAAACCGGCGCCACCGCTCTGGTGGACAGCATGATGGACATGCTGGATCAGGTTGCCGGTTTGAAACCAGACCCCGCCATGGCGGCTTCTTTGGTGGTGATGTCTGATGGCACGGATGTGGTCAGTTCCCGGTTTACCACGACAGATGTTGCGCCCCACGCCGCCAACCTGGGCGTGCCGGTGCATACCGTCTGGCTGAACAATGTGGATCTACCAGGCTTGCGTATCGGACAGGAATATTTGGGGCAGGTGGCGGCCGGATCACGCGGCATTGCCACGCAGTTGGAAAACGCCGCCGATCAGGCTCGGATTTGGCAGCGCATTGCCACGTTTCGAGATCAGGCCCGGCTGCGCTTCGATATGGCAAGTCCCACCGGCGGCAGTGTAAACGTCGTCATGAGCCTGACCGACAATCCGGAAGTCCAGGCAGAAACCTCGCTCGAAGTATCGGGCAGTTTGCCCAGCGTCATCATTGACCTGCCTCTGGAAAGCCGGGTCATCACGCTGCCCAATCTGGACAATCCGGTTGATTTACGTTTTACCACCACCATCTCCTGGCTGGATGGCGTGGAGCGGCAGATAGAGGCAGCGCAGCTCGTGGTCAACGGCACAGTCGTGCAAGATATTCCGGTGGCAAACGTTAACGATTTCACCGCCGCAGTTCCCAATCTGGTGTATGGCGAAAATACCGTGCAGGTTGCCATTCTGGATGAACAGGGCATTCCGGTGAGCAGCCCGCCTGTGAATCTGACAGTGCAGGAAGGCAGCCGGAATGTACCGGCGGAACTGGCTGCCGGCGGCGGTTTCGGCGGCGTCCTGCGCACAGTGATAGGCCTCGTGTTTTTAGGGGCGGTGGCGCTGGCGGTCGTGTATCTGGTGCGGCGGTATGACCTGCTCTCCCGCTTGAAGATGCCGGCCCGCAAACGACAAAAAGGAGAAACGGCCGTTGCCGCCTACCAAGAGCCATTTACCCCCTCTGAGACCCCGGCCGGTAACGTTGTCCATTCGTCCGCGCCGCTGGCCTACCTGGAAGTGCTGGAATCCGTGACGCGCATCCCGGCCCCGCTGGAGTTGAAAGCCAGCCAGATTCGCCTGGGCCGTTCCCCCGCCCAGTCCGACCTGGCCTTTGAAAACGACATCACCGTTTCCCGCGTACACGCCACCCTGCACCTGGAAGGCAGCCATTTCCGCATTTACGATGAGCGCTCCACCAGCGGCACCTGGGTCAATGAACAGCAGGTGCCGGAGTACGGCATTCAGCTCATGGACGGCGACGAAATCCACCTGGGCGCGGTCCATTTGCGCTACCGCGAAGCGTGATGAGTAAAGGCAAAAGGCAGAAGGCAGAAAAATGCCGCGCTGCTTACAGATAAAGCAGACCCGTTTGGTTTATGGTTATCAAACTACCTTTTGAATTAACGGCCGTTCAGCAAGCCGCCATCACCGCCGACCAGAGCAGCTTCTGGCTCGGTCCCGCCGGCTCCGGCAAAACGACGGCGATGCAGCAGCGCCTGCTCCATCTGCTGCAAAGCGGCGAACCGGCCTATACTCTGCTGGTACTTGTCGCGGAACTGAGCCATCAGGCCGACTACCTGAACGCCCTCCACCAATCCGGCCTCGGATCTTATGCCGACCTGAAAATCACCACGTATAACCGGCTGGCGCAGGAAATGGTGACGTTGTTCTGGCCCCTGGTGGCGCGGCCCGCCGGTTTTGCCCGCCCCTTCCAGCCGCCCACCGTACTCAGCTACGACTTGGCCCAACTGCTGATGTGGTACACCATCACACCGCTGTTGACGGAGGGCGCTTTTTCCGATCTGCGCCTGCGTCCGCAGCAAATCGTGAGCCAGCTTTTGGACACGCTCAACCGGGCGGCGCTCAATGGCTTGAGCCTGAACGAGGCCATTGAACGGCAGATCACCACCTGGACCGGCGAACCGGAACGGGTGCGCCACCTGCATGATGCGGAAACGGCCGTTCACCGCTTCCGCCGCACCTGTTTAGAACAAAGCCTGCTCGATCTCTCCCTGGTGGTGCAGGTCTTTGACACCCAACTGGTCAAGCACCCTGAATTTCACCGCTATTTTGAGGAACGTTTCCGCCACCTGCTCATCGACAACGTGGAAGAGCAAACTCCCGCCGGGCAAAATTTCATCGCCAACCTGCTGCGCTTCACACAAACCACCGCCATCGCCTACGACGCCGGCGGCGGCTACAAACGTTTCATGGCCGCCGATCCGCTGGGGTCCAACCGCTTCCGCACCCTGTGCCGCCGCGCCTTTGATTTTGACGAAAATTTTGTGACGACGCCGGCGCTCACGGCCGTTTCCAACCTCGTCGAAAATGCGCTCATGCACACCAGCCAGCCCACCCTGGGCGCTGAAGAAGGCATATGGGAGGTGATTAACGGCCGTTACCGGCGCGAAATGGCGGCGCAGCTCATCCCCATACTGCACAAACTGGTCCATCAGCAGGGCATCCCGCCCCACCAGATCGCCATCATCGCTCCCTACCTGGACGGCGCGATGCGCTACCTGCTCACCCAGGCCTGCAAACAGGCTGGCCTGCCCATCTTCTTCCTGCGCCGCCGTTCCAGCCCGCGCGAAGAGCCGCGCATCCGCGCCTGGCTCACCTGGCTGGCGCTGGCTCATCCTGACTGGCAGGTCGCCCCCTCCCGCTACGACGTGGCCGAGGCGCTGGCGCTCTCCATTGCCGGGATGGATCCCGCCCGCGCCCAACTGCTGGCAGACCGCCTCTACCTGCCGGACGAAATCCGGCTGCTGCCTACCGGCGAACTGCCGGACAAAATAGCGGCGCGGCTGGACCCGGACCTGACCGTGCTGGTGGAAGAATTACGCGAATGGCTGCTGGCGGCAAACGGCCGTTATCCCCTGGACGCCTTCCTCTACAAACTTTTCAACGACCTGCTGGCCCAACCCCGCTTCCAACCGGAACCGGACCTGGCCGGCGCGGCCGTCTGCGATTGGTTGGTGCAGGCCGCCACCCGTTTGCAGCAGGCCGCCCAACCCATAGGTCTCCATACCCCCGCCGACATCGGCGCTGCCTTCATCGAAGGCATTAACCAGGGCCTCGTCACCGCCAATCCACCCGACCTGGGCGACCCGCCCGACCCCGACGGCATCATGATTTCTACGATTTATGGCTTTTTACTGGCAGGCAAAACGGTACAGGCACAAGTCTGGCTGGAAACGGCCGATCAGGGCTGGTGGGCCATCCCCAACCAGCCCCTGAGCAACGCCTTTGTCCTGGCCCAAAGCCGCGCCGCCGACGAACCCTGGACCAGTGATGAAGAATTCAACATCCGCAACCAACTGCTCAGCCGCATCATTCGCGGCCTCACCAACCGCTGCACCGGCGGCATCCTGCTCGCCAGCAGCGATCTGGACCGCCGCGGTCTGCGCCAGGATGGTCCCCTGTGGCGGGCGTTACAGCCGGCGCGTCTGACGCCAAAATAGCCACCACATCACCTCAACCATGGTCCGCACCCCCGGCCTGCCCGCGACGAATATTCAAAATGGCGGCCAGGGCAATCACCAACGCCCCCAGGATTTCCAGCATCCAGGTAATCTGAATGCCGCCTGTCAACGCAGACAATCTGGGCAGCGGAACGCCATAAAAGCCAGCCGCCCGCACCACTACAAAGCGGGCAATAAAAACCAGTCCAAGCAGCAGCAGCCAGGTGTGGCGCCACATATGCCGAAAAGTCCAGGCAATGCCGCCAAACACCAGCAGACTGATCAGCGCCAGTCCGGCAATAAAATAAACCTGCGCCTGACGGCCCAGGTCGTACAACCCTTTTTCCCAGGCGATGGCTTTGATAACGGCCGTGAACCAGGACTGCAAATCCAACTGCTTATTGAGTCCCAGAAAAAGCATCGCCAACGCCAGCCCGCCCCATAACAGCCGGTGCTGCCATAGATGCTCCTCGCCAAAAATCTGACCCGCGCGCCAGGCGCACACGGCGCAGGCCACCGCCGCCAACAAATAAGCGGCCACCGTCAACCAGCCAAACAGAGTCGGGTCGCCAACGTGCGGTTCCCAGGGCACGCTCCTGATGATTTCAAAAATTCCCATGACAGAATCCCTATTTTTGATTATCCGCCTGGCGGAAACGTTGCAAAGCCGTATTTCCTGGCAGGCAGCGCCCACCATAACAGGCTCAGGTTAACAATTACATTACATCAACCCAAATTGCCGGCATAAAAAACAGCAATTCTCAATTTAGATTAGAAACAGCAGATAAATCTGCACCCACATTTACAAAGTCCGCCTTCGCGGACTAAAAAAGCCCTGAAGGTTCTCCTCCAGGGCTTCCACACCTAATCCAATCTGAAAACTGTCCACTGCAAACTGTTCACTGTAAACTGTAAACCGCTCTCACCCCGCCATCTTTTCCTTCTGCTCTTTCACCAGTTCACGCTTGAGCACCTTACCCACTGTTGTTTTAGGCAGTTCATCCCGGAAAATGATGAGGCGCGGATACTTATATGCGGCAAGCTGCGTCTTCGACCATGCCTTAATTTCTTCTTCGGTCGTCTGGTCGCCGGGTTTCTTGACGACCCAGGCGATGACAGTTTCCCCGCGTTTGGGATCTGGTACCCCGGCCACGGCCGCTTCCATCACTGCCGGATGCGTAATCAGCACCTCTTCAATTTCACGCGGATAGACGTTGTAGCCGCCGGCAATGATCATGTCCTTCTTGCGGTCTTCAATGTAGAAGTAGCCATCTTCGTCCATGCGGGCAATGTCGCCGCTGTAAAGCCAGCCATCGCGCAGGGCGTTGACCGTTTCGGTGGGCATATTCCAATACCCCTTCATGACGGTGGGGCCTTTGATGATCAATTCACCAATTTCGCCGACGGGCATATCAGTTTCGCCGTCTACCGCATCCACAATTCTGGATTCTACGTTGGGCAGCGGCAGCCCAATAGAGCCTTCCCGGCTTTCGCCTTTGATAGGGTTGCAGTGCGTGGCCACAAAGGTTTCGGTCATGCCAAAACCTTCCACCAGATTGCCGCCGGTTAATTCCTCAAAGCGGCGCTTGGTTTCCATTAACAGGGGCGCGGAACCGGAAATGCAGGCGCGAATGGAGGTGACATCATATTTGCCGGCCGCCACGTCCGGATTGTTGTTGATGGCAATATACATGGCAGGCACGCCGGGGAACAGAGTGGGCTTGTATTTGTCGATGGTGCTTAACAAATCTTTCTGGTCGCGGGGATTGGGGACAACGTAGAGCGTTCCGGCAATCGCCACCGAAAAAATCAGGGCGGTGATCATGCCATACGAATGGAAAAAGGGAATCGCGCCGACAAAACCCTCTTTGGCTTCTTCCCATTCCAACCACTCCTGGAGCATGGCAACATTGGCCGACAGATTTTTGTGCAGGCCCACTGCGCCTTTGGCCAGACCGGTGGTGCCGCCGGTGTATTGCAGCATCGCCAGATCGTCGTTGGTGACGGTCACTTTGACCGGCGCGGCGCGTTTGCCCATGGCGATAAAATCTTTAAAGGCCATGTCGCTGCCCTGCGGTTTTACATTGTCGCCGCCTTCTTTCTCTTTGAGCAAGGTAAACATGACGCCGAGAAAAGTGGGGAAGTAATCTTTGATGTTGGTGACAATGATGCGTTTGACCTGGGTACGGCCGTTTTTCTGTACGTTTTTGAGCAAAGGATAATAACGGCTCATGACAAACACCGTCTCTGCGCCGCAGTCGGCCAGTTGATGCTCCAACTCGCGTTCGGTGTAGAGGGGATTGGTGGCAACAACGATGCCGCCGGCCTTCATGATGCCAAAGAAGGAGAGGGCAAATTGCGGCGTATTTGCCATGTAGATAACCGCGCGATCTCCTTTTTTGAAACCGCTGGCGATCAAAGCCGCCGCAATAGCGTCGGTTTGCTCTTTGTAGTCGCGAAAGGTAAGTTTCGTGCCTTTAAAAAAGAGCGCCGTATGTTCAGGGTGCTTCCGCGCCGATGCTTCCAACATGTCGATGATTGTCTGATCAGGTAAGGTAATTTCTTTGGCAACTCCGGCTTCATACTTATTGAGCCACGGTTTGTCTGCATATGTTACGCCCATGATTTATCCTCTCCTTTGGGTTAGATTGACTGATGCTCCATGCGCCGGACATGACAAATGGGGGTAGGCTCCGGCTCGACCCTTTGGCGTGTTTTTGTGGTGGGACTGGGATGCTGACGCCTTCACATAATATAACATTTTTTTTACGAGAATGGAATTGCCTGAGCAAGTTTTTCGAGAGACAAAATGATTAGAGGGGATTAGGGGATTCGGAGATTTTCCTCGCATCCTATAATCCCCTAATCCCCGCTGTGCCTGAAGGGATTTTGTTCGTAAACGGCCGTTTTCCCCTGTATACTTTCTCCGGCAAACAGGATTTTTAAGGAGCAAGTCATGGCGCAAGAAATGATCGTTGTTTTTCAG
>JAWOGU010000247.1:0-5168 GCA_046496595.1 Chloroflexota bacterium | reverse complement strand
GAACTGTCCGTGCGGCAACCGCATGGATCGTGATTTGAATGCGGCGATCAATATAAAAAATTATGCGGTGAGCACCACCGCTTGTGGAGGCGATAGCGCTGGCCTGACAGAAGGGTTGTCTGGTGAAACTATGCCTGTGAAGCAAGAAACAAACAGCTATCAATAGATAGTATAAGATTTGTAGTAGCGGTTTAGATCTCCTACCATTCTCTGCACCAACAACAACTTCTCCATAATATACTCGTTCTTCATCAAGTTTAAGCCTGGCTCTCTTTCGATGTATATGCTCAGAAGGTATATCTACCCAAGGCCCATCAGAATAAGCTATTGCAAGCCTTTCTGGCATGCCTGGGTTAATAGTTGTAATGTAGGGAGATTCCTTAGAAACAGCTGTCAAAAAAAATATATACTCTTCTTCTATGCCTAACTCCCATTCTTCGACACGTAAATATGAATTTATATTCCGCTTCCAATCATTGTCCATTTTATGCTTACGTGCTTCCATTACTTCTTGGATAGTCCCGATAATATCTTCTTCCCGTATAGAGCGTAATGTCAACCGCCCCATAACATGAGTCGCCGCTACCGGCCCTCTGTTATCCACAACAATGTGCCAAAGGTTTGCTTGAGGGGTAAGCCCCTCTATTTTAATACGAGGATTAAGATATAGCCTTGGAACAATCATTGATATGATTGAGCCAATAAAACCACCCAAGATACTCGCAATGAGAAACCAAAGAAGATCTTCCTGCATGATGATACCCCTTTTCGTGACATAAGTAGAAGCAAAACAATTATTATTAGTTTGCCTGATCAACAGCTTAAGCCTAATTGCAATTACTAAGTACGTCACCTAACAAACGTCACTCATTCCCCATGATAAACGACCTCAAAGCAACCTGCTCCAACCCCTCCTCCCTGGAAAAATTACCAGTGACACCCATCATTACACCTCCACCTCCAATCTGGCCGCAGCCTCCCCAACGGCCGTTCCCAGCCGCTCCCCCTCATACCCTTCCGGATACCACACGTTCGCAATAACAGAACCACTCTCGCTCAACAGCGGCACATGACACACTACCCAGTCTCCTCCATTGCGCATCCGGGCATACGTGTCGTCGTGATGCCAGGCCGTGCCGATGACAATGCTGCGGCCGACGCGGCTCATGCGCCGGCTCAGGAAGCTCTTGTGGAACCAATCGTGGACGATTTCCCGTTGGTGGGCCGTGCGCGTATTCTCGTGGTCCAGGATGTCGTCGCCCACGGCCAGGCGCGCCCGGCTGCCGATGACGCCCCCCTGCACGCCGGTGGCGAAGAAGCTGGGGTGAATACGGCCGGGTCGGGGCAGCCCGCCGTGAGGGGCAATCGACCATTCCTCCTGGGTCCACTTCATGCCCACGGCCTGCTTCAGGTCGGGGAAGGTTGCCTGGAATTCGGGGGATTCGGCCATCAGGCGCAGGGACTGGCTGCGCTTGGCCGCTACTTCGCCGGAAACGGCCGCCATGATGCGCGGCCACTCCGGATAGAAGGCGACGTGGGCGCCCAGGTAAGCCAGCAGCCAGGTGGTCTTGGCCGACTCCGGCGGGGCGATGATCAGCAGCTTCTTGATGTCCTCGTTGCACATCAGGTGCAGCCAGAGCCAGTGGTGGGCCGCCGGCCGGATCGGACGGCCGTGGTCGTCGGTGATCAGCAGCTGGGCGAAGTCGGCGACGACGGCCGGGGTCAAACGGCCGTTATTCTTAGCCGCCAGTAACCGGGTCCGTGTCTGTTCCCGTTCCCGGCGCTCCTGCTCCATCAGCAGGGCCAGGTACTGTTCCAGTTCGACGCGATTCATACTCGCGGATGCGGTCGAGGAGTTCATCATCATTGAGGTCCGAGAAATCGTAGCCGGCCGTGTAGCCGGGCATGGGTAAAGAACGGCCGTCGGGTCCGGCAAGCTGGACCTGCTGGGCGGGCACGTCGTCGTATTCGGTTCTGAGTTCGGTGAGGATGGCTCTGGTGGCGGCCGTGGCGTCGCGGAAGGAGGGTAATTCAGGGGTGGCTAAACGGCCGTCTGGGGTCAGTTTCGGCCGGTAGTCGAGTTGGCTCCAGACGAGGGTCAGTTGGGTCAGGGCGCCTTCGAGGACGCGCATGCGCTGCTGTTTGTTGCGCGCTTTGGCGGCCGCCAGCTGCTTCAGTTCTTCCTGGGCGACGTGGGCGTCGAAGGCGGCGGCGCGTTCGGCCCAGGTGGCCGCGCCGGGGAGGGGTTCGCCAGAGGTAGGATGGCGACCGCGTGACCAGGCCGACCAGGTGCCCGGTACTTTTGTTGACGCCTGTTTGGCGCCCATTTGACGCCTATAGTCGCGGTAGGCGTTGGCGAGCCGGCCGGGTTCTTCGGCCGGCAGATAGTAGTCCTTGAACGCCTGGTAGCTGGCGTTGGTGTCCCAGGGCTGGCACTCCCACAGGGAACGGCCGTTGTCGGTGCTGTGCATGGTATCATGGTAGCACAGGTGTTCTGGTTAGTTCAATTGAAGAGAGAAAGTTATACGGAATTATGAACCGTGCTGAGCCAGCTTTCAGTCAAGCATATCTTCACTGAGCCATGCGATAGCAGCCTCTTCGTCGCTGAATATTCGTACGTTGTACCCAGCGTTTTGAGCTACTGTTTCTACAAAATCGTGACTTCTATCACCCTTACTCGTCAGAATTGCAGAACGAATATCTCTTCGGAGATTTAGGTCTTCCATATCTTTATAAGCATATTTGTAATTCTGGGAAACGCTTAGCTCATTCGTAGCATTCCTAACATCAGTTAGAAGTCGTTTGACATTTGCGGCATAAAGTAACCGATTTGATGCCTCTGTAAACTCGTGAGAATTCTCTTGAGTTATCAAGCCGGTGACTTCACAAATTACGTATTTTCCATTTTCCGACAAAAATGTTTTGTAATTCATGATTGGCCCTCACTTGTGTTTTTTAATATACCACCTCCCAACGGCCGTTTCAACCACAAAACGTCATTTCTGAAACCGTCACCTGTTGGCGCGCCAACAATGCACTCCTGTGCATCAACACCTGCCCCTCCATCAACGGCCGTTCCTGGGGGAATCCAGGCGAGTGCAAAGGGGCGTAATGAATGTGCTATGGAGATAGGATAGCAAATGGGGAGAGGGGGGAGCAAGGGGCTACATCGCGCTGTAGGAGATTTTGATTTCCAGTTCGCCGCCCAGGGCTTCCACGACTTTCTGCAAAAAGGAGACACGCGGCGCTACCCGGCCGCTTTCCAGGCGGGCGATGCTGGATTGATGCGACCCGACCAGTTCGGCCAACTCAGCCTGGGTGAGACCTTTTTGGAGGCGTAAACGGGCGACCTGGTAGCCGGGTTCCATCAAATCCGCGATTTTGCGGAATGCCTGGTCTTGCAGCTGTTCGGCTTCCCACTCTTCAAAGCGGATGTTTGACATGACGGCTTGCCATTTTCGGCGGCTTTATGCTTCCCAGGACAATTGCAAGGTGCGCTGTGAGTTAACACAGTCCAGTAAATACAGATTGATGAGGCTTTGATAGGGGATGCCGGTTTCTTAAGCCATTGCTTTGAAATAGGCGATGACATCCGGGCTGACGCGCAGCGTGAGCTGCTTTTTGAGCTGTTTGGCGTAAGGATTGGGCCGGGATTTCATTTTGGACAAGTCCCATTCTTGTTCTTCTTCCATCATATGATCACCTTTGATAGTGGGCTGCTTCTTGCTGGGTCGCTTTGCGGGCTGAAATGAGACGGATTACGCCATCATCGGCGCGGTAGCAGTGGCAGACGATGAGCAGGCGCAGCCTGGAACTGATTCCTAGCAGCAAAAAGCGGTCTTCCCACTCTGAATGCTCGTCATCGTAAAATTCGATGGCGTTTTCATCATAAAAAATAGTTTGTGCTTCGGCAAAAGAGACGTCGTGTTTGCGTAAATTGGTTTCGGCTTTGGCCGGGTCCCAGGCGAAGCGCAAAGATTTCATCATGATAGTGTAGTTACATTGTAGGGCATTGTCAATGGTGACGTTGACGGCCGTAGAGACCAAACGCGGTTTTCAGTGACGACAATAAAATGATCGGTCAGGTTGGCTTCAATTTGTTTCCATATTCTCAATCGACCGGGAGGCAAACAAAAAGCAAGCCTGAATGTCCTCTGGAGTTAATCCGTCATATTCCTCCAGAATCTCGGCTGCGGTGGCCCCATGAGCCAACAGGTTCAGAATGAATTCAACAGTGAGCCGTGTTCCTCTAATCACTGGTTTGCCAACCATCACGTTGGGGTTCATGGTGATGCGTTCAAGCAACTCTACATCTTTCATTAAACATGCCTCCACAACTTTTTGTGACTTTCTCCCCTATTGTAACAGATGATTTGTTTTGATTTTTTAGGGTCAATACATTTTCACCTTGAGGCGAGGCAGGGGCCGGGGGCTAGGCGGCTGCATTCTCCAGGGGATGGGGCATAAGCTGGTAGCCCATCGCCTTCATAATGGCGTTGATATTGTCCAGGCGGGGATTGCCCTTGGCAGACAGCGCCTTTTGCAGACCCTGCCGCGTCATGCCCACTTCTTCCGCCATTGTGGAGATGCCTTTGACGCGGGCGATGATGCGCAGCGCGGAAAGCAGGGCGGCCGAGTCGCCATCTTCCGCGTATTCGGCGAAGGTTTCATTGAGGAAGGCATCGATCTCTTCAGGGTGTTGGGTGAAGTATTCGACGGTGACGTCGTCCAGGGTACGGTAATCAGTCATGAGCTTGATACTCCTGCCAATTCTCTTCCTGGCAGTATAGTGGCGCTAACTATAGTTTGCAATCAAAAATCATGAACAGTCGAGAAGTAAGCGTGAGGTCGTTCCTCTCCTATCTTCTTTTCCAAGATCGCCAGCCTCCCATGCTTCAAGAAATGCAGCACCAGATTGCGGGTCAGGGCCTGTTTGCCTGCATCGGGCCACATTTCGTGATCGATGTGCAAATCAAAGCAGAGCTGTCGCAGTTCTTCCATGTTGAAATAGCGGACTAATAGCTGCTGCAACGGCCGTGCCTTCCGTTCATCCGGCGCTTCAATCCCATCCAGCAGGGCGTATACGTCAATCTCCAGGTCATTGGCCGCGTCATAATAGGTGGCCTGGCCGCGCGTTTCCAGGTTGAGCAGCGCTTGATATTTGATCG
>JAWOGU010000222.1:0-8145 GCA_046496595.1 Chloroflexota bacterium | reverse complement strand
GGCCCCCCGCCGGACCGCCCATCGAAAAAAACATAACCGTTCCCGGCACAGGTTACGACATCGAGCTGTAACCCTGCCCTCACAGTGCAAAACAAGCTCGAACAAGGAGCATAAAACATGTTAGATAACGCCCAAAACAAACATAAACGCGCTCCACCTTAAACGAAGATGACATTTGCTCTAGTACCCGTAATCGGTAATCCGAAGACGTCACCTTTGGTAACGATCAAACAAACGGTATACGGACTTCGGTATACGGACTTCGGTATACGGATACTAGCAAACATACGATAACGCTTCGTATAAAGGTTCTATCGTATAGATCCCACCTCTTGTGTATCGCTTATTCCGTAACAACCCCTTAACGCCATACACAAAACACGAAAGGAGATTTGAAAATGCCTGCAACTTACGCCACCCCAGGTGTATATGTAGAAGAAGTCGACAAGGGAAGTAAGCCCATAGAAGCCGCAGGGGCTTCCATGGCCGCCTTCGTTGGCATCACCGCCGAAGCCAGCACCAAACGCATCGACCCTGAAACCGGCGAACGCATCCCCGTGCAATCCCTCGTCAACCGGGCCACCCTCGTCACCAATTGGACCCAATACCAAAACGTCTTTGGCGGGTTTACCTCCGGTGCCTTCCTGCCGGATGCGGTATACGGCTACTTCAACAACGGCGGCGGCCCCTGCTATATCGTCAGCCTCAAAGCGCTCAATGAAGACAGCGCCCAGGCCACGGCCGCAAGCGTCAGCATTCCAGCTGCTGCCGGCAAGGGCAAAGGACTGACCGTCACCGCCAAAGTCGCCGGTGAAGGCGGCAACGACCTCAGCGTCACCATCAAAACCGAAGACGACAAGACCGGAACCTTCACCATGACCGTCGGCAGCGAAAGCAAAAGCGGTCTCACCACCAAAAAAGGCGAGGGCTACGTCGGTGACGCCGACTTCACGGCCGTTACCGTGAGCGACACCGGCACAGGCGCTTTGGCCGATGGTTCCTACCAGTTGACTGGCGGCGGTTCCGCCCCGCTCAAAGCAGCCGATTTCATCGGTGATGTCGTCAAACGCACCGGTCTGGCAGGACTGGAAGCCCTCGACGACGTGCGCCTGGTCCTCTGCCCCGACCTCATGGCCGGTTACGATGGCTCCGACGCCGCCAAAGAAACGGTCAAAGCTGTACAAACTGCCATGATCGCAGACTGCGAACGGCTCCGTTACCGCTTCTGCATCCTGGACACCCCGCCCGGACTCAACGCCCAACAGGCCAAAGAATGGCGGGAGTACGTCAACTTCGATTCCTCCTATGCCGCCATGTACTATCCCTGGATCGAAATTGCCGACCTGAGCGACAGTCCGCAGACCACCAAATTTGTGCCCCCTAGCGGCCACGTCGTGGGCGTCTACAACCGCGTTGACGGCCGGGTCGGCTTCCACAAAGCCCCCGCCAACGAAATCGTCGCCGGCGCCATGAACGTGGAACTCAACCTCACCAAAGGCGAGCAGGGCGTTTTGAACCCTATCGGCGTCAACTGCATCCGCTCCTTCCCCGGGCGCGGTATTCGCATTTGGGGAGCACGCACCCTAAGCAGCGATGGCTCCTGGCGTTACATCAACGTACGCCGCCTGTTCATCGTTGTGGGCGCATCGCTGGACACAGGTATGCAGTGGGTGGTATTTGAACCCAACGACCATACCTTGTGGGCCAAAGTACGCCGGGATGTCAACGCCTTCCTGAGTACGGTCTGGTTAAGCGGTGCATTGTTCGGCACTACGAAGGATCAGGCATTTTATGTCAAGTGCGACGAAGAGATCAACCCGCCCGAAATACGGGATTTGGGACAGCTCATCATTGAAATTGGCATGGCGCCTGTCAAACCGGCCGAATTTGTCATCTTCCGCCTCAGCCAATGGGCTGGCCCGAATGCGGAATAAAAGCACAACTTGTAACTACTACGGCTTTCGAAGGCTGAGCCTGTCGAAGGCTGAGCTTGTCGAAGGCTGAGCTTGTCGAAGCCCGTGTTGCCTTCGACAAGCTCAGGCAGCACTATCACTTAAATAAAGGAGATTAATTATGGCAACAGCAGTCGATACCGCACGTGAAGATCCTCTTGTTGGTTTTCATTTCGCAGTCGATATTCAGGGTCAGGTAACCGGCTATTTCACCGAAGTATCCGGCCTTGGTTCCGAACAAGAGGTAATCGAGCACAAAGTTGTAAATGAAGCTGGCGTAGAAGTGGTGATGAAAGTTCCCGGCCGTTTGAAATGGGAAAACATCGTCCTCAAACGCGGCATCACTAGCAACATGGACATCTGGACCTGGCGCAAGATGGTGGAAAATGGCGACGTAGCCGGCGCCCGCGCGGATGGTTCTATTGTGATGTATGACCAGGCTTTGGCCGAAGTAGCCCGCTGGAATTTCCAATCTGGCTGGCCGGTGAAAGTGACAGGCCCCAGCGTCAAATCAGACAGCAATGAAATTGGCGTGGAAGAGCTAACCATCGCCCACGAATACATCGAACGCGTGCAGTAACCTGAGTGGATAGGAAGGCAGCAGCAGTATGCAACATACTGCTGCTCCTTCATTCCTGACACGAACCATGAGCGTACAAACCGAGTTTGAATTCACACTCCCGAAAGGGTTTATTGATGAGTACGGGCAGGTCCATCAACAAGGCCGGATGCGCCTGGCGCGAGCCATTGACGAAATGGAAGCCATTGAACACCCAGGCGTCAAAGCCAAGCATTCATATTTACCCGCTTTGTTATTGGGGCGGGTAGTCACTCAGCTAGGCACGCTGGATAAAGTGACGCCCAAAGTGATTGCCAACCTTTTTGCCGCCGACATGATTTACTTACAGGATATGTACCTGCGTTTAAATGGCACGGACAGCATCATGGTTGGCGCAATTTGTCCACACTGCCACAATCAGTTTCAACTGCAAGTAGCTCCGCTGGGTTAAGGACCAATACATGTTACCGGGTTCTGGCAATCATTCATCCAATACAACAGGCGAAAACAGCGGCACGCAAAGTTTAACGCCAGAATTGGTGCGGCAGGTGACGGATAAAGTGTACCAACTGTTTTTGAGGGACTTGAAAATAGAAAACGAACGGCGCAGAGTACGAAACAGCCGTAACGGCCGTTAAAGAGATAATGTTATGACCGACGCGCTCAGCAGATTATCCAGAGTCATTACCAACGCCGCGCCCACATTCCGTTTTGTGGTGATGGTGAATGGCGCTCCCTACGGCGTTTTTTCGGAATGTGATTTACCCGTTGTGGAATGGGAGACTCAGCCTATCAAAGAAGGGGGACTGAATACCAGAGTGCATCATTTATTGGGCAGACGGAAAGAAACAAAATTAACCCTCAAAAATGGCGTCGGCACCAGCGCTTTCATCGCCTGGTATTTAGCAACCATGGCCGGCATTTTTGATTCACCAGGAGCAGGGCTGCGCCGCTCAGTGACTGTTATTTTACTCAATTCGCTCAAAGTTCCGGTGATGACCTGGCACATTGAACAGGCGCTGCCTACCAAATGGTCCGGTCCTCAACTAAAAACCAGCGAGAACAGCGTGGCGATACAATCATTGGAATTAAGCTGCGGCGAAATTACTATTATTCCAGGAGTTGGGCTGGGATGATTTCTCCACATAAATCTGCGAAAACTCAAAACGCACTTTTGCAGCGTGTGCAGCGCTATGCACAGGCGTCTACCATTTTTCGGACGGCGGAAGCCGGTGAAGGTTCGACAACGAACCCTGTGAGCAGACCGGCGCAGGCGCCCACAAGGGCTGTGCTGCTGTCTGCGCCTTCCTCGCTGGCGGTGGGGCGCACCGTAAACGCCGAGGGCATGGGCGGTATGCCCCTGACGTCTGAAGCCTTTCCGGCAGCATTACCGTCAGCGCCGCTGTCAGATATTGATCCGGTATCGGCTGCGCTTGACCACGTGACCCAGATGCAGCGTTCGCCCCTGCCGCAGCCTTACCAGAGTGTTCAGCCAACACCAATGCAGCCGTCGTCTCCCATGCCAACGCCGGCGCCACAACGGCGGTTCTCCCCACAACCTGTGGCGCCACAACCTGTGGCGCCCCAACCGCCAACCCCGGCGCCGTCTGCGCTAAAATCTGAAGGTAATTTAGAAGGTGAATGGGGCCGGCTGCAACGCATTTTCAAAAGTCATGAAGTCAAGAAATCAACCGGCGCAACCAGCCAGCCAACCGCGCCGTCACAAGCTGTACAGCGGACTGAAATGGAGGGAACGGCCGTTCCCCCCACCCCCGCCTCGTCTCCATCCAACCAGCCCGATAGCGTGCAACGCGCCATCCACGCTGCCGAGTCCACAGCCGAATCCGCAGCCAGCCCCACGCCGGCCAAACAGGCGCCGCTGGAATCCGTGTGGCCGGTACAGCAGGCAGCGCCGGAACGAATAAGCGACCAACCCCTCGTCATGCGCCAGCCGGACGCGCCTATTGCCACCGAACCCGCGCAGCCCCAGGAGCAAATCGAGACGATCCGCAGCAAACTGGGCGGCGTCTCCTCCAGTCGGCAAACCGACTCATCCATTGAACTGCATCTGCCCAGACGGCCGCGTCCGGCCGTGGTGCAGGCAAAACCGCAGGCGGAAGACCCCAACAAGGCATTTTGGAACCGGCTGCGCAAAGTAGAAGGCAAGCAGCCAGAAAACGTGCAGCGCACGGTGGAAACAGAAATCGGACCACTGCCGGCAGACATGTGGGAAATTTTAGGCGAACCGCCGCCAGGCGAAATGCCGCCAGGCGCAGCTCAGCCGCCAACAACTAGCGCCGCGCCAGATGTGCAAAAACAGTCAGCCGAACCGGACGCCTTCCCCACCCCGCCCGCTGCGCCGCAAACAGGAGAAACGGCCGTTCCCTCTTTTTTAGCCCAGGCGTCAGCCGTAGACGCCCCCACCACACACCCCGCCTCTGATGCCATTCAGCGGGCTATTGCGGCAGCCGAAGCGCCCACCGACAGCACCGAACTCGTGGGACCGGCGGCGCCCCGTCCCATTCAAAGACAAGACACGTCTGACACACCATCATCATTTATCGCTCCAGCCTCGGTTGGACCTGCGCCCGCAACCACAACGGCGCCTGTCAGTCAGCCACACAGTGACCCTCCGGCCGCACCCGCTGCGCCTGTGACCCATTCTTATACGCCGGCTGAACAGGCCGTTCAGCGCGCTGGCGAACGCCTGGCTGAAAGCGCCATCCCATCGGCTCCAGACAGCGCAGATTGGACAGACACCACGCCGCCTGCTCCGGATGAGACCAGGCGCACAGCGCCTATCGCGCAAACGGCCGTTGACATGACTGCCCCGATAGAGCAGGCTGCCCAGATCCAAAGAGCCATTGCTGCTGCCGAAGCGCCCAGGGCAGATGCGCCTATCGCAAAATCCGCGCCGCCCCCAAAAACCGAAGAGGTGGCTCAATCGCTGCCTAAATTAACCCTCCCAGCCATGATGCCAGAGCCAAAATCGCCCGTGTCTCCCGGTGTGGAATCCGAAACGCTGCAAAGATCCCCGGCGGCAGCACCAGTCGTTTTTAATCCGCCTGCTCATAAAACAGTCGATTTGAATGCAAAAACAGGCCCTTTGCCGGTCCTGCCAGGGATGGGAGAAACGGCCGTTTCCACCCCAGTGGCGGACAGTGAACAGTTAACGGTGAACAGCGAACAGGCAGCGGAAGCTGCCAGCGCCGCACCCGACGCCATCCAACGCGCCATCGCCGCCGCCGAAGCTGCGCCCATCCAAGAAACGCAAACGGCCGTTTCCACCCCTACGGCCACACCAGCCACACCTAAAGCCCTTCAACGCGCCATTGCCGCCGCCGAAGCCGTGTCACTTCAAGAAACACCAACGGCCGTTCCCGTCCCAACTTTTGCGCCAACTCCCACCAGCACCGCGCCTGACGCCGTTCAACGCGCCATCGCCGCTGCTGAAACCGCGCCCACACAAGAAACGCAAACGGCCGTTTCGATTCCAACGACTACACCAGCCGCCCCCGACGCCGTTCAACGCGCCATCACCGCCGCCGAAACCGTGGCACTTCAAGAAACACCAACGGCCGTTCCCGTCCCAACTTTTGCGCCAACTCCCACCAGCGCCGCGCCTGACGCCGTTCAACGCGCCATCGCCGCTGCTGAAACCGCACCCACACAAGAAACGCAAACGGCCGTTTCGATTCCAACGACTACACCAGCCGCCCCCGACGCCATCCACCGCGCCATCGCCGCCGCTGAAACTACGCCAGTGCAAGAAACACAAACGGCCGTTTCCACCCCACCTGTCACTTCAACTGCTCCCGATACCGTGCAGCGAGCCATCGCCGCCGCCGAAGCCGCGTCGGGGCAAGCCGCAATGGGGAACAGTGAACAGTTAACAGTGAACCGTGAACCGTTAACAGTGAACCGTAAACAGTTAACGGAAGCCGCCAGCGCTGCGCCTGAAGACATCCAACGCGCCATTGCCGCCGCCGAAACAGCGGCCATTCCAGAAACCGCAGCGCCGCCAGCGAAATCAACGGCCGTTTCCGCTCCATCATACGCACCAACACCAACCAGCGCCTTGCAGCGCGCTATTGCCGCCGCCGAAACAGCGCCTGCCGCCGCACACGCCGTATCGCACAGTCAACTTCAAACGGCCGTTGCCAGCCCACCCGCCCTGTTCCAAGAGCTGCAAGCCAATGAATGGCACGTAAAACAGGAAACGGCCGTTTCCCAACCTGCTGTTGCGCCCGCTGTTGCGCCCACACATTCTCCGACGCTCATGCGCGCCCTCGCCGCCGCCGAAAAATCCACAGCCGCACCAGTGCAAAACCGCTATCAATGGCCCGACATCAAACCTACATCCATATCCACATCCAGACCCGCACCCGCACCCACGTCAGCGCCGTCTGCCGCAGAAAACATCCAACGAGCCGAAATCACGGCCCCGGACAGTACCTCCCAGCATCTAGAAGCCGAACCGGCAGCCCAAACAGAACAACCACCAGTCAACATCGACCAACTAGCCAACGAAGTGTACAGCCAGCTCAAAAAGCGCCTGGCTGTGGAATGGGAAAGAGGACGAGGTAAACGGTAATGACCAATACCACCCGTGGGAACCTAAAACCCGCCACCATTACTACCGTCGATAACAGCGTCACCATCAACTGTATGTTCAATCCTGAACACTACACCGTGACCAAAAAGAACACCTTTAATCTATCAGATAAGGCCGTCATCCCGCTCAAACCGGAATTCACCCACTACGGCCGTTCTACCCTTACCCTCAGCACCCTCTACTTCGACGCTTACGAAACCGGCGGCAACCTGACCGCAACCACCAACAAATTATGGGATCTCATGTCCCCCGCCGATACCAATGATCCCAACTCCACCCCACCGGAAGTAAAATTCAAGTGGGCCTCTTTTGAATTTAAAGCCGTCATCGAAAATCTGACCGTCAAATACACCTTATTTGACATCGACGGCGAACCGCTGCGCTCCGAAGTCACCATCACTTTCATCCAGAGCGACAACCCAAATATCAAACCGCACCAGAATCCCACCTCTGGCGGCGGCCCCATCCAGGAGATACGCAAAATCATCCGCGGCGACCGGCTGGACCTGATAGCCGCCGACGTATACGGAGACGCTGCCAAATGGCGCCTCATTGCGGAATACAACGGCATCCTCAATCTATGCTAACAAGGCTGACAGGTACCGGGAATATAACGGATTCGATTGAAATGAGCGGGAACAGTTTACGTGGTCATAGTGGAAGCCCCGTTTTTAACCGCGATGGCCTTATATGCGGGATGACAAGGGGTAAGGCAATCTTCCGTGATGGACGGTTCATAACAACCAAAAACTCCTTTTACGGGGATTCGGAACCATCATCCGGCATAGGCAATCAGACACAATTCAGCTATGCCGTGCACGTTGATATCATCAAGAATTTTCTTAAAAAGAACGGAATAAAGTATTATGAAGGATGAGGAAGCGCTCTTAGGGGTTCATCATCCCACTAAAAATAATTATATTATGATGGATAATTTCATTAAGCCACTGGCTTTTCTAACAGGGATAGAAACAAGGTTTCATAAAATATACCTTTTGTTAAGGGAAATCATCTGCTCA
>JAWOGU010000210.1:0-2510 GCA_046496595.1 Chloroflexota bacterium | reverse complement strand
CAGGTGAGACCATGCCGTGCTCGATCCCAAAGTGTGGCTGCCTGATTGAAACGTTCGAGCAGCAGAGCCACTTCTACCTCTTCCAGCAAAGCCGGCACACCCTGAAAACAGTCACTATAATCGGCCGATCCCAACTGCGAGGCAATGATTAAGTCAAAACGGCCGTTTTCCAACAAGTCACCAATTTGCTTCTCCATCTCGACGGAACGAGTAGACAGGACAGACCGGGGCGTTTTGCTGAAGAAACCTCGCCTGGCGCGCCAGCTTTGAGGGATGAACTGATTGGCCGGCACAATCTCGATTTGTTGGCACAGTGTTTGCAGTTCAGAAAAGGAGAGGTCACCTTGCGGCTCGTCATGAAAGCTTAAGAGCGTTACTTCATGGTGCTGTGCCAAGGCGCGCAGCAAATTAATGATTCTCAGTTTTGAGCCATTATTGGGTGGATCGGGATACCAGCCTGACAGGAAGAGTATACGCATGGGTCGATGTTTTTAACCTTGTGAAGGCATTTGCCCCCAGCGATGTTGCAAGAAATCCACCATGCCCCGCCACATGGCGTCCCGATGTTCACGTTTACTGCGCCATTTGGGCTTAACAGTCCAACTGGTTAACGTGCGCAGTAACTCTGCCCAGGTAAAAATCCAGACTTTCAAGGGCGCGTGATGTTTGGCTATCGTTAAAAGCCGATTCCGGGTCGCGTAATAGGTCACAGAAGGTTTTGGCTGGTAATCGCGCTGCACACCTTTGTGCCACATTTTGGCTTCAGGCACGTTGACAATTTTCCAGCCGCCTTTGCTGGCCCGTAAACACCATTCCGTTTCTTCCCAAAAATAGAAATAGCGTTCATCGATCATGCCCAACTGTTCAATCACAGAGCGGCGGACTAAAATGCCGCACCCGGAAATCCAATCGACAAAGTGAGGCTGCGTGAATTGACCTTCATCCGGCTCGTTTTCTGCCAGATGGAAAGCTTCCCAATTTCGGCCAAAAACGCCGCCGGCCGTCTGGATGATGTCTGGCTCGTCGTGATGGTAAACCAGCGGTCCGACAATGCCGATTTGCGGATCACTTTCGCCTACCTCCACCATTTTTTGCAGGCAGTCGGGCGCCAGCACGGTATCTTCGTTGAGGACGAAGACCCAATCCGCGCCTTTGTCCATCGCGGCCCGGATGCCCACATTGTTGTTGCCGGCATAACCCAAATTATGCGTGAGGTTGACGATGGACACCTGCGGAAAAGCGGCTTCAATGGCAGCCACGGAGCCGTCGGTAGAATGATTATCCAACACGAGAATGTCTAATTTTGCATAGGCATTGAGCGTCAGCGACTGTAAACACTCCAGGGTGTCGGCGCGCCGGTTGGTATTGAGGATGAGGGTGACGACTAAGGGATGTGTCATGGTGAGCTTATGATGCAATGGTTCTCTTTCAGGGTGAATTAAGCGATTATTGATGGAGGAAACGGCCGTTACTAAGACCGCTACCTGAGTCTGTCGAAGGCGACAATGGCTTCGACAGGCTCAGCCATCGAAAGGGTTAGCAGTCAAAACGGCCGTTTACACTTCAACTGCCGCCGGTTTTTCCTGCATCCAGGCCTTGGGGAAATTTTTCGTCACCTCAATGCCCTCAAACTCCTGGCTCTTCCGCGCGCCATGCGTCTGCACCCAGGCCGCCATCCGCTGCAACCCTTCCTCTAAATCGCATAAAGGACGCTGCCCAAATATCTTATCCACTTTCTCGTGGGATGAAAAAGCGTTCAATACCTCATTACGCGCCGGCAGGCAGGTCACCTGTGGCTCAACACCCATCGCCCGCGCCACATGTTCCGCCAATTCACTGATGGTGTAAGGCTGATCCGCGCCAATATTAAAAACCTGATTGTATGCTTCCGGTACCTGAATGGCGTCCGCCATAATCGGCGCCATGTCCCCCACGTAGCTGAAAGCCCGGGTTTGCGCGCCGTCGCCAAAAACAGTCATCGGCTTTCCTTGCAAAATCTGGTTCATAAAAATACCCACCACATTCCGGTATTTATCACCAATATTCTGCTTCTCGCCATAGACATTGTGGGGACGGAAGATGACGTAATTTAAGTCGAACATTTCTTTGCTGACCCGCAAGTCCTGTTCAACCGCCAATTTGGCAATGCCATAGGGGTCTTCAGGGTGCGGGGGCGTTTCTTCCGTCATTGGCAGTTCCGGACTTGTGCCATAAACAGCAATTGAGGAAGTAAAAACGAAACACTTAACCCCGGTGTTCACGGCGGCATTGATGAGATTCATGCTGCCGATCAAGTTGTTCTGGTAGTTAAACCGCTTGATAAAATGGCTCAATCCCTCAGCCGCATAAGCCGCCAGGTGATAAACGTAATCAAACTGTTCTTTTTGAAAAAGGTTGTTAATCAAATCAACATTGTTAATACTGCCCTCAATAAAGGCGGCTCCGGCGGGCACGTTGTCCACAAAACCGCCACTCAGATCATCCAGTACAATCACATGATGTCCGCGCTG
>JAWOGU010000150.1:0-4268 GCA_046496595.1 Chloroflexota bacterium | reverse complement strand
ATAGGTAATTGGGAAACGGCCGTTTGCGCCTTTGCCACTCCCTCATCATCCGGGACTTTTTCGCCTAAGACTTGCAATACTTCACCCAGTGTCAGCCAATTCAGCTTATCCACATCCAGATGCTGCTCTACCTTCTGCACCATTTCCGGTACCATCAGCGCCAATTCCGCCACATCGGTTCCCGGTTCATTACTGCTGCTCATCTTCGTCAGGCCTTCACCAGTGGCATTACCCGTGACGCGGTTCAGCAGTTGCTGGCCGACTTCAAGCACTGGTCCTGGTGTGTTCTTGAGTATCTCGCCCAAACCATCAGACATCGTCACCATGCGCAGCAGGGAAGCCGCTGCGTTGGGATCGCCAATCATCTTGATGTTCATTGAGGACAGCGCCTTCGACATCGATTCCGCTTTTGCTATCTCAATTTGCACCTGAGCATCCAATTGCAACTTGAGTATCTCAACCCGTTGAGCCACACCATCATAAGCGGCCAGCGCTTCGGCTTTGGCTTTGGCGCCTTCCGCTTCAGCCAACGCTTTTGCCCGCACCGCATCCGCTTCTTGCATAGCGGCTTCGGCTTTAGCTCGCAGCACATCCGCATCCGCCAAACCCACAGCCGATGCTTTCGCTTTGGCGCCCTCTGCCCGCAGCTTTTCCGCTTCCATTTCTGCCTGAGCCTGTGTGCGCACCGTTTCCGCTTGTTTAAGCGCCGCTTCCGCTTCGGCAGAGGATCGGGCCTTAAGCGCCGCCGCTTCTGCTTCCGCTTCACGCTGCGTGCGCAGCGCTGCCATTTCGATGAGGTTTTTCTCTTCAATCATGGCCTTTTGCGCTTCACGATCGGCCTGAATGGTGCTGATTTTGGCTTCGCGCTGCGCTTGCTGTGTGGCTTCAACCGTCTTAACCGCTTGAGTGGCTTCTTCGCGTTTGGCCTGCACCAGCAAACGTTCTTGTTCGGCTCGTTCGCGCTCTTGCTCGGCTTGCACCAGGGCAATTTGGCGCTGCTGGTCAGCCAGTTCCAATGTTTGGCGGCGCGTCAGTTCGGTCGACATGACCTCTTGTTGATTGCGCTCATTTTGCACCATCAATTCTTGCGATTTTTCCATTTCCAATAGGGCAACGGCGCGCTCTTTGCTAATGCGCGCCTGCTCTGATTTTTGCTCTTCCTCAAAAACCTTCTGGTCAGCCTGCGCTCTTTCAGTGGCTTCCATGGTACGCACTTCACGGTCCTGGGTAGCAGCCGCCAGCGCCAGGTCTCTGTCCAGGTCTAGTCGCTGCCGCGCGGTATCCGTATCGCGTTGTTTAATCTCGATTTCAGCTTTGCGTTCAATGTCGTTGCGTTCGCGTAGGGCTTGCTGGATGACCTGCGCGTTGGCGCGGGCTACCTGAGCGCCAAAGACGTCATCGGTGCCAAAGGAGCCTTGACGGGCCGCCCGTAAGGTAAGTATGGAGACGGATTCCAATGTCAGGCCGTTCTCTTCCAGGTCTGCCTTAAGCCGATTTTGTACTTCTTCGATGAACTTTTCCCGTTCCTGGTGCAGACTCATCAGGGTGAAGGTGGCGGCGACATCGCGTAGAGCGCCATCTAGCTTGGCGTCTACCAGTTCCTTCACGACAGCACTGTCTACTTGCTTGCCGCCGATGGTGCGGGCAGCGTCTATGATGCCTTCGATGGTGGGGCTGACTTTGATATAAAAGATAACCTTGATGTCGGCGTATTGCGGGTCAATGGTGAGCAGGGCCGTTTCACCGGTACGCTCGATTTCAATGGCCATGGTGTTCAGGTCTACCCAGGTGAATTCGTGGATTGTGCGGAAGACCCAACCTCCGCCGTTCATCACCACTTTGGGCGGCATGGTCGCTCGGCCAAGACCACCGGTGCGCACAAAGGCGCGGTTGGGCGGCGTCTTGACGTAAGAACGCAAGACCGAAAAGAACAGGACAATGCTGGCAAGCACTATCACTAAAACAACAGCAGTTGGGATGATTATTTCCATGGTTTCCTCTTTACATGTTCTGGCGGAGGCTTATAGCCCCTGGTAGGTTTTCTTACTTTCTATCAATGGGTACGGCTGTATACCGTTTTTTTTCAATATCATAATCTACTAATACCACTTCTGTTTTGCCGGTTATCGGCTCTTCTTCTGTCGTGATGGCAAAGACGTTGATCTGTGTGCCACCCTGGTCGCGCACGCGTACCAGTCCATATTTGCCATCAATTCGTGGACTGATGACAGCGCCGCGCCGTCCGATTAAGCCGGAGGCGCCGGTTGCTGTGCTGTTAATTGAGGGCAGGGCACGGCCAATATAGCGTGAAATACGCGAGGAGATGAGGCCGCCCACAATAAAAGCAATGGGCAATACCAACAGTAAGCCCCATGCCGGGTAGCTGCCCAAAACAGCTTCCAATACCGTGTTGAGCGTCCAGCCGATGACTGCCATGCTGCCCAGTAAGACGACCAATACGACCATGAGCGGGGCTTTACCGACACCAAGAAAGGCTAATACGGATAAAAGGTCGGGCAGTCCGTCCGCATCGGCGTCTATGTCGGCATCAAAATCAGCATCGGCATCAAAATCGAGGTCGGCGTCTAGGTCGGCGTCAAAATCTGCATCGAGATCGGAATCGCTGTCATCGCCCAGGCCAATGAGTTGAAGCATGGCAAACAAACCACATAGCCCCAACATGATGGTGAATGGTAAGTTGTACCAGGCAAATAGGGACGTCCACGTTTCAGTTAACATGATATTGGTTGATTTGGAGAGAACCTGCTCCTCTTCTCTGGAAATAGTTACCTGATAAGAATGTTGATTTTACCAGCTAATTCCATAGATGTGTATACGAGGACAGATTATTTCGGGTTGCGGGATAACGGCCGTTTACTCCCCTTTTTGTTATCATTTTGGTTATCTCGTGATAATAACGATTCGCTTATTCTCAATGGTGTCAATAACGACTTGCGTTCAAGAGAATCTTCCAGGCGCTCAGGTATCAGCCGATAGGTTTTGCATTCACAGCCACGTTGACCAGAGGTTGTTGATTATAATTGTGAATATTATTATAATACTAACAACTATAATCAACATCAGGATGGTTACATGGACTTTGTTGGACGACAGCGTGAATTACAGACACTAGAAACCTTTTTGCAGGCGGCCCATGCTGGCTTACTCATTCTCTATGGCCGACGCCGCATCGGGAAAACCAGCCTCATCACGCATTTCTTAGAAAAACATCCCGAAACGCCGTCCTTCTACTGGGTCGCCACTACCCACAACGAAGTCTATCAGCTACGTGACTTTTCGCAGGCCATTGTGCATCATGATCCACGCCTTGCCGGCCCACCGACCGAGAATTTCAGTTTCTCTGGTTGGGAGCAGGCGCTCCAGCATCTGGCCGATGTCATTGCTTACAGCGAAAAGACACAGGTGGTGGTGCTGGACGAATTCACCTATCTACTGCGTAACGAGCCAGCTATCAGCAGCCTCTTTCAAAAGGTTTGGGACCAGCGCCTTTCGCAGCTGCCCCAACTCAAGCTCATCCTAACCGGTTCTCTCATTGGTATGATGGCGCGTGAAGTATTTGCTTACCAGGCGCCGCTGTACGGCCGGGCCACTGCCCAGATGCGCCTGCGCCCCCTGCCCTTTTCGGCCGTTCAAGAATTGTTTCCTCAGCGGCAGGTTGACGAGCGGGTAGCCATTTACGGCGTTACCGGCGGCGTGCCGGCTTATTTGGAAATCTTCACACGCACCGACAATTTTGTCGGCGCTTTGCGCGACCACTGTCTGACGCCAGGCAGCATGATGATGTCCGATCCGGCCGTGATTCTCTATGAACAACTGCAAGAACCACAAACGTATGAGTCTGTACTCTCCGCCATAGCCTCGGGCTATCACCAGTGGTCAGACATCGCCAAAATGGCCGGATTATCGGAAACGGCTTTGGGACATTATCTGAAAGTGCTGCAAGAGTTGGAGTTTATCGAGCGGCGTGAGCCGGTGCTTGCCAGACCCAACAGTAAAAGCGGCCGTTACTATGTAAGAGACCATTTTCTCCGTTTTTACTACCGTTTTATCGTGCCCGTTCAGGGCCACCAGCGTCTCGCCAACCTCCTGGTTCAGCTCGTCCGCCAGTTGAGCGGCATAGCCGTCTACAATCGCCTTGATCGCCGCGTTCTCCGCCACGTCACCGGTCACAGGGATCAGCCAGCCATCGTGGCTGATGATCTGCTTCTCACGGAAGGCCAGGTCCACGCGACCCACGACCTTCCCGT
>JAWOGU010000082.1:0-9160 GCA_046496595.1 Chloroflexota bacterium | reverse complement strand
GCCGACCGCATGCTCCAGGTGACAGGTACCCTGTCTGACCGGGAAATGCAAGAGCAGGTGCTGGATAACATGGATTTAGAGCGCGAAAAAGGCGTTACTATCAAAGCCTCGGCCGTGCGCATGTATTATGACGCCCAAAACGGTGAAAGATATGAGATGAATCTCATCGACACGCCGGGGCACGTCGATTTTGGTTATGAAGTCAGCCGCGCTTTGCAGGGGTGTGAAGGCGCTGTTTTGGTCGTAGACGCCACCCAAGGCATTGAAGCCCAAACCCTGGCCAATCTTTATCTGGCTATCGAAGCCAATCTGGAACTGATTCCCGTTGTCAACAAGATTGACTTACCGGCGGCTCAACCAGAAGAAGTCGCCCAAGAAGTCGAACACCTCACCGGCATTCCGGCAGAAGACGTGGTGCCGATCAGCGCCAAAACCGGCCAAAATATTGAACTCATCCTGGAAGCAGTCGTGAACCGTGTGCCGCCGCCAAAAGGCTCTGTAGACGCACCTTTGCGCGCTCTGGTTTTTGATTCCCATTATGATTCTTATAAGGGCGTCATTGCTTATGTGCGTGTGTTCGAGGGCACTCTGAAAGATAGGGATTGGATCAAGATGATGTCCAACAGTGTGGTAACAGAACCCATCGAAATTGGCATCTTCAGCCCGGCCATGAAACCGGTGAATGAGCTGACTGCCGGTGAGGTGGGCTACGTGGCTACCGGCCTGAAAACAGTGCGCGAGTGCCGCGTGGGCGACACCATCACGCGGCGCGATAAACCCGCAGTAGAACCCTGGCCCGGCTTTGAAGCAGTGAAGCCCATGGTATTTGCCGGTTTCTACCCCACCGAGGGTGAAGATTACGCCCTGCTCAAAGAAGCTCTGGAACGGCTGCAATTGAATGACGCCTCCCTGGTCTATGAGCCAGAAACGTCAACAGCCCTCAATTTTGGCTTCCGCTGCGGTTTCCTGGGCATGTTCCATATGGAAATTATCCAGGAACGGCTTGAACGGGAATACGATCTCGATCTGGTGGCGACAGCGCCATCTGTGCGCTACGAAGTGGCAATGGCGAATACCGGCGAAACTATGATCATACAAAGCCCAGCCGATATGCCGGACCCCAGCGTGATTGAGGAAATTCGTGAACCGTGGATGCGGGTGCAGTTGTTCACGCCGGAAGAATATTATGGCGTCATTATGGATCTGGCGATGAAAAGGCGCGGCGAATTTGTCAGCCAGGAATATCCGACGCCGGGCCGGGTTGTTTTGGCTTATGACATTCCGCTGGCGGAAATGATCGTCGATTTTTACGACAAATTGAAGAGCGCCACTCGTGGTTATGCCTCTATGGATTACGAATTCCTCGATTATCGGGCTTCTAATCTGGTGAAGTTGGATGTGCTGGTGAACAAAGTGCCGGTGGATGCGCTGGCGATGATCGTGCATGAAGATTATTCCTATCAGCGCGGCACGAAGTTGGTGACGCAGTTGAAGAAAGAGATTCCACGGCAAATGTTTGAGGTTCCTATTCAGGCGGCGGTGGGCAAACGGGTCATCAGCCGCGCCAATGTGAAGGCGCTGCGCAAAGATGTGCTGGCAAAATGTTATGGCGGCGATATTACGCGGAAGCGTAAGCTGCTCGAGAAGCAAAAGAAAGGCAAGAAACGCATGAAAATGATCGGCAATGTTGAAGTGCCGCAGGAAGCGTTTCTGGCGGTGCTTAAGTTGAATGACGATTAGCGCCTGCCAGCAATCATCAGTTTTCTATTGCTGGTTTCAACAGTTTTTGTTAGGGGCACGGATTGGATGAACACGGATTTTGTTGTGTTCCCATCCGTGTTTTTTATGGGTGCGTATGTCTGTGTATAAGCGTTTGATTTTCCCGATTATCCGGCATTCTGATCCTGAGAAGGCCCACGACCAGACGCTGCGGGCGCTGGCATTGGCTCAGAAATATGGGGCCGGGCAGGCTGTTTTGCGCCGATTGGCAGGAAATGCGCCGCAACGGCCGTTTTCCCTCTGCGGCCTCACCTTTCCCAACATTCTCGGCATTGCCGCCGGTTACGACAAAGACGCGCGCGTCACCAACGGCCTGGCTTTGCTGGGCTTTGGTCATGTGGAAGTAGGCACGCTTACACCCCAACCCCAGGCAGGCAACCCCAAACCGCGCATTTTTCGGCTGCCTGAAGACCAGGCCGTCATCAACCGGATGGGCTTTCCGAATGGCGGCGTGGCAGCCGCCTTGCCCCGCCTGCAAGCTCTCCACAACCAGCCCCGTAACTTTGTCCTGGGCGTCAGCCTGGGCAAACAAAAAGAAACACCGCTGGTCGAAGCCGCCGCCGACTACGTCAGCGTCATGCAGGCCGTTTACCCCTACGCCGATTACCTGGCGATCAACATCAGCTCGCCCAACACGCCCGGCTTGCGCGAACTGCAAGGCGGCGGCTACCTGGATCATCTTCTGGCGGCGATCATGGCGGAAAACAGGCGGCTGGCAGGCGAACAGGGAGGGGGGAAACGGCCGTTATTCGTCAAAATTGCGCCTGATCTCACCTGGGCCGAACTGGATGAAATTCTCACCGCCATTCAAAACAATGGCATAGACGGCATCATCGCCACCAATACCACCCTCAGTCGAGATGGCTTGAGCCACAAACACCAAGAGGAAAGCGGCGGGCTGAGCGGACGGCCGTTAAGCCAACGCAGCACCGAAATCATCCGCTACATTGCCCGCCACACCGGCAGCCGCCTGCCCATCATTGGCGTCGGCGGCGTCAGCAGCGCCGCCGACGTGCAAGAAAAACGAGAGGCAGGCGCCAGTCTGGTGCAAATTTATACCGGCTTAATTTACGAAGGACCGGGCATCGCCGGACAAATTCTGCGCCAACTCAACCACATGTAGCTGTTTACCCCACGCCGGCCCGATATCCGTGCCCACAAACAACAGCACAAGGTATAATCCGGCATGATAAGCGGAGAAGGAATTCACCAACTGCCTATGAAACGAATACAAGCCACAGTTTATGGACGGGTACAAGGCGTCAATTTTCGTTACTACACGCAAAGAGAAGCGCTCCGCTTTAACCTTACCGGCTGGGTCGCCAACCAAAGTGATGGCTCAGTCGCCGTCGTGGCGGAAGGCAGTGAAACTGATCTCAAAAAACTGCTCGAATTCCTCCACATGGGATCGCCGGCTTCTCAGGTCGATAAAGTAGATTATCAATGGGGCGACCCGACAAACAAGTTTTATAGATTTTCGGTGCGTTACCAATAGTAACTGCTAAGGCTCTCGAGGGCTGAGCTTGTCGAAGCCCATGTTGCCTTCGACAAGCTCAGGCAACGGGCGCAGTAGTTGATACCAATAAAAAGATGGGGCTGTCAGATTTCATGGGATATGGCGTGATACGTGAGGCGTAAACCAGAGGTCATCACGCCTCACGTATCACGCATCAGCACAATACATTTCCAGGAAAACTTCTTATGACTAGAGATAACGAGTACCGCCAAAAAGATCGTCAACGGCTGGCGTGGGTTATCTTGTTGGGCAGTGTCACCGTTTGTTTACTGCTGACTATCGCCATCCCTGTCGGCTTCAATGCGACGCTGCAAAACACAAAACGGCCGTTAACCACCATCGTTCAGGCCAACCAGGGAACCGTGCGCGTTGATGACGCTAACAACATCTCAACCGTTCTCATCGCCGGTGAAACGGGCAAAACAGTTGAAGCCAACTCCCGCATCCTCACTGACGCCACCTCCGCCGCCACGATGCTCATCTTCCCCGGCGAAGAGACAGACCAGCCGCTGGCCCGCGTCCAAATTTACAGCCGTTCCACAGTCAAATTAGACAAGTCAGATACACCGCGCTTTGCCGTCAGCGGTGACCCACATCGCTTCGATTTAACCCTTGATAATGGCCGGGCGCAGGTAATCATCCCGCTCACCATCGGCCGCGAGTTTGCCACCACGTTAAACACGCCCCACGGCTCTGCCATCCTTTCCGAACCGGGCCAATTTGCCATCCTGGTTGACAACGAATCTACACAAATATCGGTTTTAGACGGCAGCGCCCAGGTTTCAGCCGAAGGCAAAACGCTGCCCCTGACAACCAACCAACGTGCCGAAATTCTGGCTGGCGCCCCACCCAGCGGACCGTTAGTCACAGAACGTAACCTCATCCACAACGGCGATTTTAGTGACTTCTGGGATCAGTGGGCTTTGTATGTGTGGAACGTGGAGTTAGCCGACCAGCCTAAAGGCAGTTCAGAACTGGCTGAAGTTGGCGGAGAACCGGCCGTCGCTTTCAAACGGGAAGGTCAGGGACATGCTGATGCCAGAATGCGGCAGATCATCGATCAAGACGTGGCCGACTACGAATCGTTGCGCTTGCAGCTTACCTTCCGTATCCTCTCGCAAAGTTTGGGGGTGTGCGGGGTGCAGGGCAGCGAGTGTCCCCTCTTCGTTCGGCTTACCTACACCGATGAAAGTGGTCTGCGCCGTATCTGGCAGCATGGATTTTACGCCAATGGTGAAATCTCTCCCGACACACCAGACGCCTGCATCTCTTGTGCGGTGATACAAGGCACGCATGATCGGGTGCCGCTGAATGTGGTGCACTTTTATGAAACAGACATCCTGGCGGAATTGGCGCAGCAGGGAGCGCCGCTGCCGCGCATCATTGAAGACATCAGTCTCGTTACTTCCGGGCACAGTTTTGAGGTGGATGTCATTGACGTGGCTCTAATCGGCGCTGAGTAAAGGGACGTGAATTTTCAAAACCCGTTTTTTAGATTGGACCAATCTTGGAGATTGGTCCAATCTGCGCTTAGACGGCTTCATCTCCCAGCCAGTTTTTCAACCAGCCTTCCAGGTCTTCCGGTTTGTTGGCGACTACAGGCACAAAATTGACGCCGGGATAATGCTGCTTGAACCAGGCTGTCGTCAGCACTTCAGGCCAATGATGCGGATTTACAGCCAACACGGTTTTGCCGCCTAAATCACCGATACCGGCGTCGTCGGCGGAGAAACCAATGGTAAAACGGCCGTTAAATCCCCCACGCGCCGCCGCCGAAAACCAGTTCAGATCCGCCGTGGGCGGCAGCAGCACATAGGTCCGTTTGTAAGCCAGCCGGGAGGCGTCGCTGGGCACCAACTGCACGTCTCGGGCCACTTGCAGCAAACGCAAAGCCAGCATGCGCGCCCCCCGATCCCCCACAAAACGCACTTCGTACAGGCCGTCTGCCTGCGTTTTAAACTCATAGCGCCAGTTGACACGTTCGCCATCGACAGTGCTGCCTAAAGCGGTAACGGCCGTTTGCTTTTCATCCGGATCGCGCACCAGCAGCCCCACCCGCTGATGTTCCCGCGTCGAGGAAACCGTCACCGTGATCGTCTCCCCAGGATGCGGATGTTCTGGTTCCAACAGGACGTGGGTATCGCCCACACCCACAATATTCACGCTGCGCTTATGGCGGCCCAGCGGGCGTAAAAATGCATTCCGCCAAAAAACGGCCTGCTGCCGTTTGGGCAAAGACGGCGCCGATTTAAAATAAACCGTGATGATATCCGCCTCCGCTTCAGCCGCCAGATGCAGCGTTTCCCACCGGCTGAGCGGTTCATACAGTTCGCCCCACACCACTAAAGGGCTTTCGGGGTCCAGCCCGCCCGTGGGATCAATGCCCAACTGCATATTCATGTCGCTGGATTCCACCCGGCTGCCCGGCAGCACGTCGTCACTCGACCAGGCCAGACCCTCCACCGTCAGTTCATACTTATTACCCGCGGCGGAAGGCGCCTGCTGCCACAAACCGCCCACGTGCGTGCCAAACGGAGTCGCCACCTGCTGCACCAGCCGGTTATCCAGGGTCACGGCGCTGACCACTGGCTGGCGGTTTTTCCAACCCGGCGCTCCTTCAGCCGCCTTCAACCACCATGCCTGCCAGCCAACGGCCGTTACCCGCTGCTTATCCTCCCCAAAAGGATAAAAAGGTTCGTCCAACTTCCCATTAATCAACAATTCAGATCGCGCCATAAACAATCCCAAAATCCCCTCATCCCCGCCAATAAATTCTTACGAAAAACCCAAACCACGTTCCTTCAAAGACACATACCGTTGATGCCCAATCACCACGTGATCCAACACCTCAATATCCATCAGCTTACCGGCCTCCACCAACTGCCGCGTCACCCGAATATCCTCCGGTGAAGGAGACGGATCCCCGGATGGATGATTATGCGCCACAATCATAGCCGCCGCATTCGCCTTGAGCGCCGCCCTGAACAACTCCCCCACCCGCACCACCGAAGCATTCAAACTACCGACATAAATCGTCGGCGTCTGCAACACCCGGTTCCGCGTATCCAGAAGAATCAGGCGCAAATGCTCCTGCTCCAAAAACATCATCTCAGACATCAACAAATTGGCTGCGTCGGCGGGCGAACTCACCACCGGTCTTTCCTCAGGCGCACTCGCCATCAGCCGCCGTCCCAGTTCCAGAGAGGCTTTCACTTCGGCCGCTTTGGCCGCGCCAACTCCCTTCACTGCCATCAACTCCGTCATCGAAGCGCGCGACAAACCAGGCAAAGAACCAAATTGCGCCAACAGCCGTTCCGCCAGCCGCAGCACATTTTCCCCGCCGCTGCCTGTGCGCAGGACAATTGCCAACAGTTCGGCTGTGGACACTGCCCCCGGACCCACCTGCTGCAAGCGCTCACGCGGCCGATCCTGCTCCGCCATATCCCGAATCATGAGCGTATAAGCCAGCTTGGATTCCTCGTTCATGCTACAAAGCGCTCTTAATCAGGATAGCCAACTCCTCCCACTCTTCCGAATCCAGATGGAGTGTAATGCCGCCCAACTCCACATGGTAAGCATATCCATCTCCCTCTTGACTGCGCCACACAGCAAAATTTTCTGTCTCGGCAATCATATCCGCATCAAAATCCCCATTATTGTTTGTTGTCATGTCTTTCTCCAAATTAATTACAGGTGTAACTATACAGCCTCTCGAGGGCTGAGCCTGTCGAAGCCCGGTTCCGCCTTCGACAGGCTCAGGCTGCACCTGGATAGTTACTACAGAATTACGTCACCAAATCCCCTTTGCCGGCATCTTCCTGTCCTTCATTCGTCTTCTGCACATCCTGCAGCAGATACCTTGAACCTGGTTGGGCAAATGGAGGTTTGTCTGTTAGTTTACAATAAATATAAGATAAAATCAGACGCATACTGGCTAAAAATGGCGCAGCCAGCAAAATACCTAAAATACCGGCAATACTGGCGCCGGCGATAGCGCCTAAAATGACCACCACCGGATGCAGTCGCAGCCGATACCCAATAATGCGCGGCAGCAGCACGTAGTTCTCAGTCTGATAAATGATGGCGTAAATAATGATGATGATGACCACAAACCAGAATGGGCCGGTAATCTGCCCCAACCAACTGGATTCGCTCTGTATATAACCAAAAATCACAGCAGGAATGGCGGCTAAAACTGGACCGATCGAAGGGAAAAACTCCATCAAGGCAGCAATGCCAGCCAGCAGCAAAGCGCTGGGCAAGCCTAACGTCACAGCCACCAAAAACACGATGCTGCCCACGACCAAACACAAAACCAACTGCCCCCGCAAAAATGCGTTCCACAGCAGGCTCAACTCCTTGCTCAACTGGATTAAATCGCCATGATAATTTTCCGGAGCCAGGTTTAGCAAAGAACCAAACAACTTGGTGTAATCTTTCACCAGGTAAAAAGATAAAAAGAGCACCACCAGCACCCAGCCAATGGTCGATAAGGATGCGCCAAGCACATTGCCAAATATTGAAATTGTTTGCCCGCCAAAACCCTGCACAATGTTTAGCAGATTGCTGCTAATAGACAGAAATGCCTGATCCAAAGGCCACTCATCCAGCGGAATGATAATGTCTTCCGTGATAATGATTGGCTCTTGCAGTTCCTGCACAAGTGCGCCCAGTTGCTGAATATACGAAGGGAAGTGGTTGATCAGGTTACTCACCTGCCCTACGATAGGTGGAATAGCACTGACAGGTATGGCTACCAAAAAGGCAACGATTAACAAGTAGATGAAAATAAGGACCACAATACGGGGTAATTTTGTTTTCGTATGGAGATATCGCACCACCGGCTCTACCAAATAGGCCAAAATTACAGCCATGATGAAGGGCAGCAACAAACTGCGAACCCGATACACGAGCAGCAAAACAGCAATAAATAAAACGAATACAACAGTTCGTTTATTGCTGGCGCTCCAACGAGGTGATTCTGAAAACTCAGGTAAAGACATGGTTACGCGACTTTTGAAGCCGTTTGTACCCGCAACCCTAAGTCCGTAACCCGTAATCCAACGGATTTGCCACAGGTAGACCCTTCGAATTACGGGTTAAGGATTACCGAAAACGGTTCCTAGTTTCGGATCACGGCGCCTCTCTCAGTATATTGAAGCATGATTATACTGCCTTTTGGCGCAGGTTTGTAGGTCACGGCCG
Organism: Chloroflexota bacterium; assembly: GCA_046496595.1. GTDB lineage: Bacteria > Chloroflexota > Anaerolineae > Promineifilales > Promineifilaceae. The sequence goes on along the minus strand of JAWOGU010000082.1, from coordinate 660 downwards.
TTTTAGAATATGGGTAGCTATGGTGGCGCCGCTGCCCCCGATATTTTGCGTCATGGCGATGGTCACATCGTCGATTTGAGCCTCGCCTGCCTGCCCGCGAAGCTGGAGCGCAGCCTCAGCCAGTTGGTACAAACCGGTAGCCCCGACCGGGTGTCCGCGCCCTTTTAAACCGCCCATGGTGCTGATGGGTAAACGGCCGTTTGGCAGAATCTCTCCACGCTGCGCCATCTTCACGCCCTCACCCCGTTCCGCAAAGCCGCACGCCTCCAAAGACAGCGCCGCCATAATGCTAAACGCATCGTGCAGCTCAAAAATATCCACGTCGTCCGGTCCAATGCCAGCCTGGGCATAAGCCCGGTTCGCCGACTCCTCCGCCGCCTTCAACCACAACGGATCTTCCCGATCATGGATTGCCAGCGTATCCGTGGACACCGCCGAGCCAATCACATACACCGCCTCTGGCGCTCTGCGCCGCGGAACCAGTAGCAGCGCCGCCGCCCCATCCCCAATCGGCGAGGCGTCAAACAGGCTGATAGGATCGGCCACAATCCGCCCTTTATCGTATGTTTTCTGCGTGATCGGTTCCCGGAACATGGCATTGGGATTTTTGGCCGCATTGGCATGAGCGTTGATGGCAAAGGGCGCAAAATCTCCGTGCTG
>JAWOGU010000008.1:0-8513 GCA_046496595.1 Chloroflexota bacterium | reverse complement strand
GCTGGCAGCTACCAACTCAACGTCGGCCTATATGATCCTGTTACGGGTGTTCGTTTGGCGCTGGGTAATGGGGAAACGGCCCCTTCGACAGGCTCAGGGCAGGCTCCTTCGACAGGCTCAGGGCAGGCCGTTACTATTCCAAACATCACACTGCCATGAGCAAAAAAAATCAACGCGGAGGCGCAGAGGCGCAGAGAGAAAACCGCCAATCTTTAATCCTTCGACACGTTCAGGACAGGTTCTTTAATCGCCAATCTTTATGGCTTATTGGCCTCATCTTCGTGGTGGCTTTGGCTGCCTTTCTGCGTTTCTACCGGCTCGACGAAATCCCGCCCGGCATGTGGTTTGATGAGGCGTGGAGCGCGGTGGCGGCTCGGGAAACGGCCGTTCAAGGCATCTATCCCCCCTACTTTGCCGCCAGTTTTGGCGGCATGCATCCCGCCATCGTCTACCTGACCCGTTTTGCCAACTTCTTCAGCGGCGGTCATCCCCTGACTATTCGTTACGCCCTGGCAGCCGTCGGTACGCTGACGGTGCTGCTGAGCTTTTTTAGTTATCGGGCGATTTTTCAACTGGAAATCGAAAATTCAAGTGTAAAGATTAAAGATTTAAGAACCGGTCCTGAGCGTGCCGAAGGATTAAAGAGGGATGGTGGTAGTCAATCTTCAGTCTTCAATCTTCAATCTTCAATCATTACGACTCAATCTTTAGCCCTTATTGGCGCCTTCATCCTTGCCATCACCTTCCCCTACCTGCTTTTTACGCGCATGGGCTTTGAGTCGAGTCTGGTGACGCCTGCCGGTTTGCTGGTGTTTGGCTGTCTGGCGGCGGCGCTGCGGCGGGGACAGGCGCGTTGGTTTGTGATGACCGGCGCGGTGTTGGGGCTGTCGTTGTACAGCTTTGATACGGCGCGGCTGCTGCCATTTGCCGTATCACTGGCGTATTGGGGAGTGGTCCTGCTGCACCAACGGGGGGCAGGACTGCACCGCCATTTGCTCAACTTTGTCTGGCTGACGCTGGCGGCGCAGGTGGTTTTTTTGCCCCTGGGCGCGTATTTTTTGCAGAACTGGAGCGTATTCACAGAGCGCATGGGCGTCACCACGTACAACACATTGGGTCCGGGCGCGGCTTCCGTGCCGCTGGCGCTGCTGCGCAATGCGGGGCTGACGCTGGCGGGTCTCTCGCTGCCCGGTTTTGGTGACGTGATTGCGCGGCACAACCTGCCCGGCCGCCCGGTATTCGATGTGTTCCTCTCGATTTTGTTTTGGCTGGGGCTGGGGGTATTGGTGTGGCGCTGGAAACGGCCGTTTGCCATCATCCTCATCAGTTGGGCGGGCGTTATGCTCCTGCCCGTCATCCTCACCGACGGCGCGCCGACTTACACCCGTATTTTCGGCGCGATTCCGGCGCTGGCAGGCATTGGTGCGCTGAGTTTCTGTATTCCGTATTCCGTATTCCGTAAACCGACATCGGCTCACGGCTCACGGCTCACGGCTTACGCCTTAATCACCCTGCTCTTCCTCTCTCTCGCCGCTACCACTTATGATTATTTCGGGCGCTGGGCCAATGAGCTGCAGTTGTTCGACGATTTCCAGGTGGCGGAGTGGCAGGCAGCGACGCTGGCAAAGGACCGGTTGGCGACTGACGTGGTGTACCTTGTGCCCAATCAAATCGACGAAGCGCATCCCACGTTTGACCTGGTGCTGCATGGCTCAGGTGTGCGCACGTTTCAGGGTAATTGCCTGGTGGTTCAGGCGGGCGGGGAACGGCCCGCCCTGAGCCTGTCGAATAGGCCGTTAACCTATCTCATCAAACCCTCCTCCGCGCCCAATACCCTGGCAGCGCTCGAAGCCATCTATCCTGAAGGTCATACAGAAACTAGCATCACCAGTCCGCTCACAGGCGAAACCCTTTTTTCAATCTTTAATCTTCAATCTCCAATCTCCAATCTCCAATCTCCCACCGCCCAATTTGGCGATGCGATCCAACTATTAGGTCAGCCGGAAATCGAGCTAACAGAAACGGTCACTGAGCCTGTCGAAGTGACCGTTTCTGTTCCTCTCACATGGCAAGCCAGCGGCCAACCAAACGCCGACCACACCTATTTCATCCATCTTTACCGGGCTGGCGCGGAAGACGAGCCACCCGTGGCGCAGTTAGACCAGCAGCCATGTCTGCCCACCAGTCAGTGGCATGAAGGGGAGGTGGTGTGGGAAACGGCCGTTCTGTCCCTGCCGCCCGATCTGCCTGCTGGCGACTACACCCTCGGTCTTGGCTGGTATACCTGGCCTTCCTTCGAGCGGCTGTCCCTGACAGCCAACGGCAGCCAACTTCTCGAGCAGCGTTACCGGTTAGGACAAATTACCACAGGCAACTAAACTGATATGCCAATGGATACAGACAAGGAAACACAAAACTTTGCTGCCCATATTGGCCGGCGTGAGCAACTGGGGATTGGCCTGATTTTTGCCTTGACGGCTTTAATTTTAGCGCCAACTTTTTGGCGCGGATTGGCCTGTGGGCACGACACATTCACCCATTTCTATCGCGTGGCGCAGTTGGCGCTGAACGTGCAGGATGGCGCCCCGTTTACGTTGTGGAGCCAGCATTTCATGCGCGGCTACGGCTATACCATTTACCCGTTTTACGCGCCGTTGATGTATTGGCTGACGGCCGTTATCCACTTCCTGGGTTTCGATTTCAGTCCGGCGCTGCGCCTGGCGGCCTGGTTGATGCTTTTGGCGGCGGGTTGGGGCGGCTATAACCTGGGGCGCCGTTATTTTAATCCGGCAGGGGCCTTTGTCAGCGGGTTGGCTTACCTTTTTGCGCCCTATTTGCTCTACAACGCCACGCAGCGCGGCGCGTTTCCGGAGCTTCTGGGGCTGGCGCTGCTGCCCTGGGCGCTGACGGCGGGTGACATCGCTGTGTGCCGACGCACGCCGCGCAGTGTGATAACGGCCGTTTTCACGTTTGCCCTGGTGATGCTTTCCCACAATATTATTCCCAACTTTGGGTTTATTATTTTGCTTGGACTCGCCCTGAGCCTCAGCGCCAGCCTCAGACCGCGCCACATCTGGCAAAGCGCGGCGCCGGCGCTGGCTGTCATTGGCCTCACCTTGTTGGCGACCATGTTTTTCTGGCTGCCCGCTTACGTGGAATTGGATTTTACCCAGTCGCGCCGCCAGAATTCACCTTTCGCCGCCTGGCCGTATTTTGAGCAGCATTTTGTTCAGGGCGCCGAACTGGCAGGTCTGCCTGAAGAACCGGCCGATCCGGCCCTGACGAATCCGCCTGTCAGCCTCAAAATTGGCGGCGGGCAGGCGCTGCTGGCGCTGTTAGGCGTGGCCTTCGCTTTGGCCCTGCCGTTCTACCGCCGGCCCTGGTTGTGGATGTGGGCGCTGATCACCCTTGTTTCCCTTTTTTTGGCGACGCGCGCTTCACTGTTTCTATGGACTGCCTTGCCGCTGCCGGAATTTGTGCAGCTTCCCAGCCGCTTTTTAGGCCCGGCCAGTTTGGGAACGGCCGTTCTCGCCGGCATTATCGGTGACTGGGCAGGCCGCTGCCTCGACGTTCAACCGCAAGCGACTCGCTGGCGGCAAACAGCGCTGATTGGCGTTTATGGTCTGGCGGCGCTGCTGGCGGCGGTGTCTGGCTGGGCCTGGCTGTTCCCGGCATTGTGCCCGGCGCCGGCGCAGCCTACGGCGGCCATCGTGGCGCAGGCTACAAGCTGGGATGATACAGGTCAGGTCATGCGCTGGGGTGGCGACTCATTGGGCGAGACGCTGCCGCGCTGGGTAGATGTTCTGCCAGAGCCTGATGTTTTTGTTGCTGCTTACGAAGCGGGCGAAAGGATAAACAGGCTGGCGCTGCCGGAAACGGCCGTTCTCCTGGACTGGACCACGAGCGCCAAAGGAGACCAGTACACCCTGCAACTGGCGGAACCGCTGACGCTGACTTATCGTACTTTTTATGCCCCCTACTGGCGCGCTGAAATCAACGGTGAACCTGCGCCGCTCTCGCCGCGCTCCGGCGACGGACTCATTGAGGTGGCGGTCCCGGCGGGGCAAGCGGCGCTCTCTTTCACTTTTGGGACGACGCCGCTGCGGGTAGTGACGTTGGCAGCGAGCGGCTTAACGATCGTGGCGCTGCTCTGGTGGGGCAGGGTGGGAACGGCCGTTACGCCGTTGGCCGAACCTTCGCGGCGGCAGTGGTTTTTATGGGGAAGCATGGCAGCGGCCTTGTGGATGCTCTTCGTTTGTATCCATTTGACCGATAACGTGATTCGCGCCGAGCGCTTTGCGGATCGGAATTTGCAGGGCGTTGACCATCCGGCGCAAATTCATTTTGGCGGTGAGTTTATATACCTGGGTCACGCCGCGCCAGACCGGGTATCAGCCGACCAGCTTTTCCGCGTGACGCAATATTGGACGCCGGAGAATGCCATTGGCGCGCCTTACCGTTTCCTTTTGCGGGTGGCGGATGAAACAGGCCGGGTATGGAATTTGCCTGTTGAACGCCCGCGCAGTTATGCCGATTTACCGGGAAAAGCGGGCTGGCAGGTCGGCAGTTATGTGCGAGATGCTTATGAACTGCGGCTGCTGCCGGGGACGTCGCCGGGCGATTACTGGCTGGAAGCAAGCGCCTTTCGCAGTGATACGGATTTGTCGCTGATGCCGCAGGGGGCAGAAACGGCCGTTGATCCCGCCTGGGCCAGAGTGGGACAGATTGCAGTGACGCCTGGTAACTGGGACCTGACTGCCGAAAACGCGGGGGTTGCTGCCTTTGCTCCTACTCCATTAACGGCCGTTCCCGGCTTAACACTGTTGGGTTGGACTGTGCCGGAAGTGGTCTGGCGGCCTGGGCAAACAGCCGAGCTGGATTTATTGTGGACCGCTTCTGAAGTTGACATAACCGAGACTCCTGCGCCGGTTATCTGGCTGGCGGATGAAAAAGGAAATGAGGCGGCGCAAACGGCCGTTACGGTAGGAGGAAATTACCCCATCATCGCTTGGCCCGATGGCGCGGTGGTGCGTGATCAGGTGCGGTGGCGGCTGCCGCCTGGCCTGGAGTCAGGCGAATACACCGTCTGGTTGTCGGTTGGCGAGCAGGTTATTGAACTGGGCCAGTGGCAGATTGACGCCCCACCACGCACTTTTGAGCAGCCAAAAGTAGACATAACATCTGATTTTGCTGTTGATTTTGCCCGGTTGGCAGGCTATTCGTTAACGGAAACGGCCACTTCCGCAGGCTCAGGGCAAGCCGTTGCTCCTGGCGCAGCGCTGGAACTGGAACTGGTGTGGCAGGCCACCGCCGAGACGCCAACCAACTACCGTGTGTTTGTGCATTTGCTGGACGAAAACGGCCGTCTTGTGGCCCAGTCCGACGCCATACCCGACAACTGGACGCGCCCCACCACCGGCTGGCTGCCCGGCGAATACATCCGGGACCGTCACACGCTCACGCTGCCCGCAGACGCTGCCCCTGGCGACTACACCCTGGTCGTCGGCTTCTATGAAACAGCCGCGGGCAGCCGCCTGGGCGAAGCGGAGATTGGCAGTGTGAGCATTTCAGGCGGGTAAAAGCGGGAATCAATGTCTAGTTTACAGTGTCCAGTTTACAGTGTACAGTTTTCAGTGAGCGCTGTTTCTGGACACGGCGTTTTGAAAACTTGCCACCTTGCCATTCTGCCACCCGGCCCCTCTGCAACTTTGCCCCTCTGGTATACAATCCCCCCGCGATGAAACGACGACTGCTGACACTCTTGGGGTTGAGCTTGCTGGTGATTCCGGCGGCTTCGCCCTACTTCCTCGCCGGCATACCCCGCACCAACGACATGACGACCCATCTGATGCGTATTTTCTTTTGGGGTGAGGCGGCTTCATATTCTGGCTTGTGGCCACGCTGGTCGGCGGAACTGGTGTATGGCTATGGCTATCCTGTTTTTAACTTTTTCCCGTCGTTGTTTCATGCCTTGGGGCAGTTTGTTTATCAGTTTGGCCTGCCGCTGCTGACGACGTACCGGGTGATGGTCTATTTACATTTTTTGCTGGCGGCGGGAAGCAGTTACCTTTTAGGCAAAGAAGTGTTCCGTTCTCGACTGGCGGGTTGGGGCGCGGCTGTGGTCTACGTCTACAGCCCGTATTTGTTATATGACGCCCATGTGCGCGGTTCTGCCCCGGAAACACAGGCGTTGGCGCTGCTGCCATTGTTGATTTTGGCGATTTGGAAATCGAGTGAGACTGATTTTCAACGCGGAGACGCGGAGGCGCAGAGGGGGCGGTGGGCAGTGGTGCGCCAATCGCTCATCTCCAATCTCCAATCTCCCAAATGGATAGTAGTAACGGCCGTTCTCTTTGCCCTCACTTTCCTCTCTCATCCCATCGCCTACCAACTGCTCATTCCCATCGGCGTCTGGCTGCTGCTCAAGGCCGGATTTGCCGCACGAAGCGACCACTTCGACAAGCTCAGTGGGCGCTTCGACAGGCTCAGTGCCCGTCGCTTTTGGCAAACGCTCAGCGGTCCGGCGTTGGGACTGGGACTGGGCGGGCTGCTGGTGGCTTTTTATTGGCTGCCCGCCTTTGCCGAAGTGGGTTTCACCCGCGCCGATACCTCCATCAGCCAGGGTTATGCCTACCAGACTAATTTTTTGTCGCTGTTCGACATGCTGCGTTTTCCCAGCATTCCCGCCGACCCGGCGCTGATCAACCCGCCGGTGGTGCGCGCGATTCCGGTTGTGGGTTTGCTGTGGGCGGTGGTGGTGATCCTCTGGCGTTGGCGGCGCAGTAGCCGGTTGCAGCGCGAAATTGCGGCGGCATGGACGGCCGTTCTCGTTCTGAGCATTTGGCTGATTACCCCCTCCTCCCAATTTGTCTGGGACTATTTCCCCCTGCTGCGTCTGACGTTTTACCCCTGGCGCTTGTTGAGCATGACGGCGGTGGTAACGGCCGTTTTGGCAGCGCTTTCTATGAGGTTGATTGAAGAACGAAAGATTGAAGATCAAAGAACCTGTCCTGAGCGGGTCGAAGGATTAAAGATTGGAGACCCCACGGCGCTTCAATCTTCAATCTTCAATCTTTTCCCTTCCTTACTTTTGACCAGCCTCATCCTCCTCTCCGCCATCCCCTGGCTCTACCCGCCGCGCCAGTCGATGCCGGAAACCATCGACATGGCGCGGGCGCTGCAAGAAGAACTGCCGCCTTTTTTCATCGGCACCACCACACTGGGCGAGTTTTTGCCCGGGCAGGTGGCAGAGCTGCCCGATTATTTGCCAGAAGACGCCGCACTCCGCGCCGGGAACAACCCGGATCGGCTGCAAGCGGCTGACGGCTTGTCCTGGACCAGGCTGGACGAGAATCCGATTGACGCCCGGTATGAAGTGTTGGCGGAACGGCCGTTAACGGCCGTTTATCGCCAGTTTGATTTCCCCGGCTGGCGGGTGCAGGTAGACGGGCAAGCGGTGGACATTACCCCCAGTGACCCCCACGGACTCATCACTTTTCCCGTGCCGGCCGGTGAACATGAGGTGCGTATCACTTTTGGTAACACCTGGGCGCGCTGGCTGGGCTGGGCCATCAGTGCCCTGGCGTTCGCCGCGCTCCTTGCCCTTACCTTCCAGGCAGTTCGTCAGCCTCAATCCACACCACCTTTACAACCAACCGACTACGGCTCACGGCTCACGGCTCACGGCTTACCTCTTCTGGGCTTAACGGCCGTTCTCCTCTGGCTTCTCTTCTCTTTTGTGGACACGCCCCTGCGCCGGCCTACTTTGCAGGCAGATGGCATAGCCGGCAAACCCGCCATCACGCCGCTGGATTTTGCCGGGGAAGTGCGCCTGTTGAGTTACGAAGCGCCCTCAGAACCGCTGGCGGCGGATGATGCCATCCCACTCACGCTCTATTTTCAGGCGCAGCGGGAGATCGGCGTGCCCTATCACATCGGTGTGCAGGTGGTGGACGAAAACGACCTGAACTGGATGGCCGACAATACCCGCCCCTTCGACTGGCGCTACATCGCCGAGGAACCCTGGCCCCTGGACGCCTACCGTCTGGAGCCGTTTCTCATTTCCCTGCTGGATGGGACGTCGCCCGGCAGCTACCGGTTCCTGGTGGGACTGGTGCGCGCCGACACCGGGCAAACGGTAGCAGCGCACCAACTGGGCGAACTGCTGGTGGCTGAACCGGCGCAGGGCGACCGGGCGCTGGAGGATGGCATGAACGGGGTTCAGTATGCTTCGACAGGCTCAGCAAGCGCTTCGACAAGCTCAGCACACGCTGAAAACCTCCGACTGCTGGGTACGCGCCTGGATCGGACCGAAGCCGCGCCCGGAGATCCGGTGCGTGTGACGGCGCTGTGGCAGGCGCAGGCGTCCAACGCTGCCAGGCAGTTCACGCTGAGGCTGGCTGCGGCGGATGGCGCAGTTTTCCTGGACCAGATTGTGCCCATTGCCCCGGATTACCCGGCGGATCAGTGGCAAAGCGGCGACCGGCTGCGCACGGAAACAGTGCTGCGACTGC
>JAWOGU010000703.1:0-11723 GCA_046496595.1 Chloroflexota bacterium | reverse complement strand
TTGGCCCAGGCATACGCCACGCATAACCAGGGGTTGGCGGAAATCTGCTGGCCGGGAAGTTCTTGGAAATGCCTCAGCACGTCGAACAGATCCACATCTTCGACCAGCGCCAGGACATTTCCGGCGAGGATTTGATTGACTCTAGCAATATCTCCGGCTGCCAGGGCATGGCGGATCGCTTCAGAGGGCATGTGCTGCTCAGCATACCAGGCGCTGGCGCGCTGGTGCAGCCGGGGGATGCGTTCGGGCCAAAATTGCTTTAATTGCTTGCGTAAAAGCTCGGCAAAGAGATGGTGATAGCGATACCAGCGCCGCTCCTCATCGAGCGGAATCAAAAACAAATTGGCGCGCTCCAACTGTTCCAGCAAAGCCTGGCTGCCCGGCCTGTCGCTCAATACCTCGCACAAGGGGGCGGTTAACCGATCCAGGATGGAAGTTTCATACAGAAATGCGCGTCTATCCTCGGATTGCTGGCCGATCACTTCATCCAGCAGGTAATCCAGGATAAAGCGATTCGATCCCGAAAAGGTCGTGATGAAATAGGAAACGCTTTCTGGTCCTTGCGCATTCAATCTTGCCTGCATCGAGATGGCGGCCATTTGCAAACCGGCAATCCACCCCTCTGTCCTATCTTGCAGCGCGGTAATTTCTGGCGGCGAAAGCGTGAGCGGTAAAGCCTGCTGCAGAAATTGGCCGGTCTCCTCAGTGCTAAAGCGCAAATCTATCGCCCGCAGTTCATTCAGTTCGCCGCGCGCACGCCAACGCGCCAGGGGCCAGGGGGGTTCCATCCGGCTGGCTGCCAGCAGGTGCAGACCGTGCGCGGAACACGGCAGGTGTTCGATCAGGTAGATCAAATCCTGGTGAATCTGGCTTTCTGACAGGGTGTGCAGGTCATCCAGCACCAGGCATACCGGCTCCTCGAGGACGGAGAGCTGGTTTACCAATTCCGTAAGCTGCGCTTCCATCGATCCAGGTTGGGGAGTTCGCATAGTCTGGAAAATCACTGCGCCAATTTTGGCCCGCTGGATCTGGGGAAGGGTGTTCAAAGCGGCAACAAAGTAACTCCAGAAACGGGCCGGTGTGTTCTCCCCTTTCTCCAGTGACAGCCAGGCAACCGGAATATCCGCCTGAGCTTGCCACTCGCTGAGCAGGGTGCTTTTGCCATAACCGGCCGGGGCCGAGATGAGCGTCAGGCGGCAGCCTCGAGCGATTCCCTGGTTTAACCGGGCAACCAAATTTGCCCGGTCGACCAGATTGCCATGCAGAGGCGGAACATGGACTTTCGTTGCCAGCAAGCTATCTGACACGTTTTTTCTCCTTGAGCGCCAGCTCTCTCTCCATTATAAAGGAGATACGAGAAAAACTTATACATGTAACAATAGGTGTGTGGGCAACATACTTGCAACGAGCGCCCACATGATTAACGCAAATACACTTGACAGAGCGGGAGCGGATTAATCGCGATCCTGTTCTGTCTGCCGTAGTAAGATTTGTACGTGTTACACGTACAAACACCTCCGGCGGCAACCCTAGCGTTTTGGCGCTTCCTCTGGATTACCTGAACAGGTGGGTGCGCCTATTCACGCGCACGTTAATTGCTGCATAGCAGCTACAGGTTGTTAGCAACACCTGTAAAGGCAACAAGGTTAGCATCAGACGAAAGAATGATGTGAACATAACATCCTTGTAAAACACACTGAGGCTGCGTCTGGGCGCTGCCGGCATGGACGGTCAGGCGCAAGGTTGCCAGGAAGTTTGTCACTCCTTCGCCCCACTGCGCCAACTGCCGCTTGTTGTCAGAGAACAGGGCCATATCATCTACACAGCGTAGATAAGCCGGGCACTCCAGGCTGCGAGTGACAAACCAATCGAGTGGGTTCAGGTAGCAGTTGCTCCAAAACTGGCTGGTGAGGTTTGGCCTGAGCTTGTCGAAGGGTTGCTGATGGGTAGACCTCTTTGACTTAGGCTATAGTGATGATTAATCCGCTGACAGCGGGGAAAGTTTGGGAAGAAGCACGGCCGTATCTCACTAATCACCGTCCCTCCTTACAATAACCGGTTGCCACCTTCTACGGCTCGTGTTATCATGCAAACATATGTTCTACTAATAGGGCGTCATTCCATGGAGTGCATACCCCTGGTGGGGGGTTGTCTGTGCTGTATATTCGCCACTTTGGCTATCCGGATTGATTTCAACTTACCAGTCCCATGTAATCAGGAGAAGAATTCATGCCCAAAAATAAAGTCGTGACTGGACAAACCAGCTTTGTCCTTTACACCAACGACGATAATACCATCAAGGTTGGCGTGATCATCCAGGGAGAGACGATCTGGCTGACACAGAAGCAGATGGCCGACCTGTTTGGCGTACAGGTTCCAGCTATCAACAAACACCTTAACAACATCTTCTCCAGTGGTGAGCTGCAAGAAGACGCAGTTATTTCCATTTTGGAAACAACTGCCGCCGACGGTAAAACGTACCAGACCAGGCATTACAACCTGGACGCCATCATCTCAGTGGGTTATCGGGTGAACTCGCAGCAAGCAACTCGCTTCCGCATGTGGGCTACTCAGATTCTACGCGAGTATATCGTCAAGGGTTTTGCCTTGAATGATGAACAGCTCAAACAGGGCGGGCAGGTATTCGGCAAAGATTACTTTGACGAACTGCTAGAGCGCATCCGCGAAATCCGCGCCAGCGAACGCCGCTTCTACCAGAAAATCACCGATATTTACGCCCAATGCAGCATTGATTACGACGCCCAAGCGCCGCTTTCACGCAAATTCTATGCCACTGTGCAGAACAAATTACATTGGGCCATCAACTGGCAAAACGGCCGCGGAAATCATCTACACCACTGCCGACGCTGAAAAAGCGTATATGGGATTGACCACCTGGAAAAACGCGCCCTCCGGCAAAATCTCGAAAAGCGACGTTACCGTTGCCAAGAACTATTTGAGCGAGCAGCACATCAAGGAACTCAACCGCATTGTTTCGGCTTATCTTGACCTGGCGGAGAATCGCGCTGAACGACGCATTCCGATGACGATGGGCGATTGGGCCTCGTTCCTCGACAGTTTCCTGGACTTGTCCAATTGTCCGATTCTCACAGATAAAGGTAAGGTCAGCGCCCTGGAAGCAAGACTGAAAGCCGAACAAGAATATGAGAAATTTCGCTCGCTCCAAGACCGGGCCTACCTGTCTGATTTTGACCGGGAGATCCAACACCTTACGGCTGGTAAAGATGAGGGGGATCAAGCGTAGAGTATGGAACCCATTCCTGGCCGTTTTCGGCGACTCCGGCAGCGGCAAGTCATCGGTCCTCCGCGCCGGGGTCATCCCCACCTTCCGGCGCGGCCAGATCGCCAGCAAACAGGGCACAGCGCCACCTAACCGGTCTACCTCGCCATTCCTGGCGACGAACCGTTGAAGACGCTGACCACTACCCACACCTGAAACAGCAACCGGAACAGCAGACCGCTACGCGCAACATCTTCTTGCGCCTGACCGAGTTGGGCAAAGCCATCCTGGCCAAACTATAGTTCAGGCACAGCGATGAATTAACAACCTTAACCAGTTGACAGTTACCAGGCAAAACAAGGAGAGAATCAGGCCATGATCTATCACGATGAACCTTGGGTACAAATCGCCTATCTTAACGACCACAACCAAATTTACTTCACAGAAGAATTCCGGGAAATTATGGGTGAACTAGGATGGGAAGCCAAAGCCTTCACCGGCCACCTGCTCGGCTTATGGTACGACCCGTTCGAGCATATGCTGGACTATGCCAGCGGCGAAGCCAGGTTCACAGCTGATCAACCCGGCCAGTTTGAGCGGGGAGGCCTTGAAGAGCCGCAAGAAGTAGTCGAGTATTGGGCCGTCATGTGGAGCCAACATGACAATCTGCACCAGCCCGCGCACGAGGCCGGAGCCAGTTTAGACCTGGACGTTGAATGGTATCGTGACGTGCTGCGCGCCAAGCTGGTATCGCTGCGGCTACCCAGGCGTTTGTTAGTGGCTTATAAAGAAGGAACATTAAGACGCATTGGGGAATTGACCAGGCAGTTAAACCAGCCATAACTTCCCGGAATGGGGGCGTCTCTTGTATTACACATCACCATCATCGTCCAGTACATCTTCATCGTGTTGTTCAGGCAGTGGCGCCCCACACCAGGGACAAAAGACAAACGGTTTGCCTTGATACCCTTTGCCGCCATGAGTCCAACGCAAAAGAATCATGTCGTGCAAATAGCCAATGTTTTCCTGCCAATCGCGGCAATCACAGCCTGTTTCTACTTCTTTGGTCAAGGAGAGCCTCCCCTGTTGCTTTGGGCTTACATGAGTTGTTGATACCGAATCCTATTCTTTTCCGATGTCGAACACAGTGCCACAATTATGAAACCTGGCGCTACTCAATCGTCGCCGCCAGAAGCAAAAATTCAACGTATACGCCGGTGACCTTCCCATCTTTGACCTGGGCAAAAACCGGGTAAGCGCCATCCGCATTCGCGGTATTGGAAAAGCAAAGGTGTGCGCCCACACCGGCTATTTGATGACCTGCTTCGTCTACGTCAAGGGGTAGATAGGCTTCCCGGTCGGCAATAGCACAGGTTGCCGTGTCAATGGGCACAGAACCCACTTCCAGCCAGGCTGTTTGTTGCATCAGATCGTGGAGAGTAGACGATGGGTCAGGCGCGGCCGCATCGTGCCAGGCAAACAATGCCACATGCACGCCGGCCACCACCCCTACCCAGGCGCGCCATCTGCCGCTCAACACAGATGGGAGGGAAACGGCGTAGTCGGCCGCGCCAAAGGCATCTACCACTACCATTTGCCCACACTGCACCATAAATGCACCTGATGGGTAAACGGCCGTTGGCGCCGCTTCATATGCCGCGTGCGCTGCCCGGACTTCCGCCAGCGCCGCCTGGAACGTCTCCTGATTAGTGGCCGGATCACGCACGATATCCAGGTAACGTCGGACCGCTGCATTCAGTTCTTGTGGGGTCATGGCGTCATCTCATTTCCTTACTCCCATTCATTAGCTGGTAATAAGGCATGACCATTTTAGCATAGTATAGTCACCCATCAGAACCATCCGATCAGAACATAACCCTGTTGTTGTCAATCTCGTCCGTAACCTGATACCAACCGGCTCACCTTGAACGGATGCTCCTCCGGCTGACCTTGCTCGCCTGAGAGCTAAATCTTGCCGAAGATGACAGGGTAGGGAAGCGGGAGGGAGAGAAAAAGCTGCTGGCGGCCTATCTGTGGACGGACCCAGGCGACGGGGATTCGATACTGTATTATCCAGTCATGACAGTATGCTATAATGCTTTCACATGTAAAAACCTTTTCCCTTCACTGTCGCATTGTAGCCGCACCCAGAATCACTCTGCCGCCAGAATTGGTTAACTGTGCCTGATAGTTGTTGTCAGCAAAACCGAATGGCACTACCTGCCCGTGAAAAACAAAAAGCAGGTCTCCATGAACGCAGAGGACGGACTACACAACCAAATCGCAAATCTCCTACTGCCCTTCGTACAGACTCAAACCGCACGCCAGGAACTGCTCAGTGCCAGTTGGGGTCCAGACGAGCCACTCATCAGCTACATTGACTTTTCTGGCGCTTCTCACCCCTTTGCCGACCACCTCATCTACAAAATCAGCCAGTACCGCCCTCAAACCAGTCAATCGCCCATTGAAGATGTTCTGAAGCAGGTACGCTACCGGGTAGGCATTGAACAGCAGGCAGAAATTGACAACATTCTCAGTTGGTTACAACGCGATCCACGCCTCCTGTCCACACCAGCGCCTTACAAAGGGCTGGAAGCTTATGAAGAAAGAGACGCGGGTTACTTTTTCGGGCGCACAGTTCTCATTGACAAACTGCTCACGCGAATCGCCGACTGGAAACAAGACCACCATGCCTTGCGGTTTCTGGCAATCGTTGGCGCCTCCGGCAGTGGCAAATCGTCACTGGTAAAAGCGGGGCTAATTCCCGCGCTGCGCCAAAGCGAACACTGGCAGATCATTGTCATTCGACCCGGCGCCGATCCTCTACTTTCCCTGGCGCTGCCTTTCCTGCTCCAACCTCAGTCATCCACCACACCAATCCACCACCTGGTTAACGAGCTACGCACGCACAAAGAGACGCTGAACACCCTGTCCCAACTCAGGCTGGCCCATGAATGGAGCGCTTGTGATGGCGTTTTGCTCGTTGTAGACCAGTTTGAGGAACTGTTTTCGATAGAAATGACCAGCAGTGATAAGCAGCCGGCCGGGAACGACCGTGCCGCCTTTATCCACAACCTACTCTATGCGGCCGGCCTACCATCAGGCAGTGTCCATCTCCTGATTACCCTGCGGGCTGATTTCTACCACCACTGCGCCGACTACGACAATTTGCGCGCGGCGCTTGCCGACTGTCAGGAATACATCGGGACGATGAATGTAACTGAAGTGCAGGAGGTGATCACGCGGCCGTTGGCCCTCGCCGGTTACCAGTTACAAGACGGCCTGACCGAAGTCATCCTCGACACTCTGGGCGTCGGCGACACCCAGAGCGTCGCTAAAGGACAGCCGGAACCCGGCTTTTTACCTTTGTTATCTCATGCCTTGTTACAGACATGGGAAAAACGCCAGGGTTTCACCCTCACCCTGGCCGACTATCATGCCGCAGGCGGGGTGAAAGGGGCGCTGCGCGCCACGGCCGATGCCGTGTATGCTGGCCTCTCAAGCCAGGAGCAGACGCTCGTTCGCGCTATCTTTGGCGCGCTGACAGAAGTGCGCGAAGGGGGCGAAGATACTCGTCGCCGTGTCTACTGGACAGAACTGGCGGCGCTGATCGGCGATGAAGCGCTGCTGAAGCGCGTTATCCGCAAACTGACACAGGCGCGGCTCATTGTGACTGATCAGAGTCTCTCTGTGGAACCGTCAGATGCAACAGGAGATTTTTCGTACACAGAAGTAGCCCACGAAGCCCTCATCCGGGAATGGCCGCTTCTCCGCACATGGCTGGCAGAGGATCGACTGCATTTGCAAATGCGGCGTCTGCTGTCCATCGCCGCCCAGGAATGGAGGGCGCATAACGAGGACAGCGGTTATCTGTATCGCGGTGCGCGGCTACGCCAGGTCTGGGCCTGGGCAGCCGACCAACAAGTCAGCCTGGGGCCACAGGACCAGGCGTTCCTGAGCGCCAGCCGCCGACAGGAGCGTGCCTTACAATGGCAGCAGCGTGGCGCGGTGATAGCTGTCCTGGTGCTGCTGGTTTTGGGCGGAGGTTTTATCTGGAATACAGGGCGGCGGGCGCAGTGGCGCAGTCAGGCATTGGGCATGAGCGAACTGGTGGCTGTGGCCGGCGAAACCGTGGCCCTGTGTCCGCCGCAACGCGACCTCATTCTCTGCACCCCAGAAAGCGCCAATGCAACTTTGATGATTATGGCTCCCTTCGCCATCGAGAAGTATGAAGTCTCAAACGCTCAGTATGAATTGTGCCGGAAAGCGGGCGCATGTTCCGCTAATCTTCTCAGCGAACGATATAGTCAGGCGCACCACCCAGACTATCCCGTTCAAGGCGTAAGCGCCTTGCAAGCCAGCGCCTACTGTCATTGGCTGGGCCGCCAATTGCCCACCGAAGTGCAATGGGAACTAGCTCTGGGGGACAATCCGCCAGATTTTGCCGCCTTTCACGACCTTTCACCCGTCGCCAAACCCGTTCACCAGACAAGGTCCGGGGTCGTTAATCTTCTTGGCAACGTGGCCGAGTGGACGAGATCCTATGCACAGATTAGTCCGGATGCTTATCAGGAGGTCTTATGGGATGGAACTGCTGACAGTCTAGGTTTTACATCTTTCCTGATGATTCGTGGTGGAAGCTGGCTGGATTCGGCGAAAAGGGATGCGTTTGACGGCCTTGCCGCCAATGAATCGTTTGGCTTTCGCTGTGTAATGCACAACGACTAACGGAGGTTTATGATGTCATACGAAATGCAAGAGCAGGCAGGCGTGTCGACCTGGTTTAACGGCGCTACAGACTTGCCATCCGCGCAACCGCTGGTTGCCACCCAGGCTGTATTTGAAAACGAAGAAGGGCAACGGCTGCGGCTGCAAGTCAGTGGCCCGGAACAGCAAGTCAGAGAATTTCTAGAAAGTATGTCTTTTGCTTTCCGGGCTGAGCCGCTATCCGATACGACAGAAGTGGAGGCAGAGCTTGCCCAATTAGCAGAAGATCGAAGCGCCGAGCCAACCGCCACGCCTGAATCGGTAGCTGTTTCAATCTGTTTTGATTTTGAGGACCTGGAGCCACCGTACCAGTGGGAAATCTGGTTTGATCCCCGCTATGACGTTCACATTGCTGGAACTGCCTTTCCTCATCGCTACATCACGTCCCGTGCAAACAAGGTAACGGCCACTATTCGCGCTGATGGCGGCAGGCTGAAAATGACGGTGTGGCAAGGAAGCGTTATCGTAGGCAATCAAAATCCAACAGGTTCTCTATCGGCCGGTTGGTGGAAACCCATACCTTTCACGATCAGCGTGGATGGCCTGGATCCAAACAATCAATACGACCTGTACGTTTATGGCGCAACGATATAACCCGCAGCTAGCAGCGCCAAACAGGATTCATCCCTGCTACAGATTAAGACAAATATTCAGGCCAAAGACAGGCGTGTGTAAATCTCCGGCGCCCGGTCGCGTAAATCATCCAGGACAGCGATCATGCTGCTGCCGGCGTTGCGCAAATAAGGCTGATTACTGCCTAGCTCCAACAGCATCCCACCACTGTGGTGGATGCCAATGACCAGGAAGTCGTTGTCGAACACCGGCGAGCCAGAGGAGCCAGGTTCGGTGCTGGTCAGGTATTGCAGATGGCGCGCATCGGCGAAGGCGACGAAGTTGTTCTGCATGGAAATCTTCTTGTAATGGCCGCCGGGGTGCTGGATGATGTTGACCCGGCTCTCCTTCTCCATGCGCCGCCGCGCCAGAGTCAGCGGTACAACATCAGCCGGAGCGTCCAGCACCTCGACCACAGTCACGTCCAGGTCGGGGTTGGTGTAGAAGAGGCCGTCCGGTTTGGCCCGCGCTGCCAGGATGGGCAGGGGGTTAAGCTGCTTGTCAAGCTGGTAGTGGAACTGGAAGGCGCAGGGCGCAGCAGACTCCTGTCTGCCAATGACATGGTGGTTGGTCATGATCAGGCCCGGCCCGACCAGGAAGCCGCTGCCCAGGCTGTCGGCAGTGACGATGCGCACCACGGCACGGGCGGCGTCCAGAGCCAGTTCCAGCAGGCGCACGTCGCGCAGGGTGTTTTCGCCGATGATTTTCTCCTGCACGGCCGTTGGCGATTCATGGCCGCGCCACGCTGCGCCGGCCAGCGACCGGGTGGAGATGGGATTGGTTTTCAGCGGGTAACGGACAAAGAGGCTGTGGACGAACTCTTCGTCGGGGCTGCCGCCGAGATAGGGCAGCAGGTGGTTGAGCAGCAGTCCCAACACCTCCTGTCCCGGTTCGTCCTGCCCGAATTGGGTGAGGACGGTGAGCAGATGGCCGGCGAACTGGCGCGGCGGACCGCTGAGGCTGATTTGCCCCTGGATGTGGCCTTTGCGCGGCGACCCGGCAAGCATCTCCTCGATGAAGGCGTCGCGGCGGTCGTCGGTGCGGAATTCCGGGCGGGCGACCAGCAGGTCTATCAGGCGGGCGCGGTCGGCGGCGTCGAGCTGCCAGCGGCCAGAGGCGGCCGCCTTCGGCTGTGGGGCGACCGGTGTGACGACGGGCCAGACAGCGTTAGGACGGGCGGCGCCGATGGCCACGCGCAATTCGTCCAACCGGTCCCGACGGTCCAGGTGAGTAACCAGTTCGCGGGCTTTGTTGATGCGACCGTTTGCGGGCAGGTCATCATACGTCAGCCCCAAACTTAGGCAAAGGGTCTTGAGTTCTTCTTCGTCGAAATGGGCCAACAGCAGTTGGTGAATGGCGCTTAAAAAGGCCGCGGATTGTTCTCCGTTCATACTCCCTCCTGGTTGATGAACTGTGTCCCCAAAATCCGGAGTTTTGATAAGCGTTTTTTTATTCCTGGCGCAAAGGTAAGCCAAGGCGTTGAAAGCGGGCCTGTAGTTCAAAGCGTGACTGCTTGAGCAGCGCTGCTGCCCGCCCCAGGCTGATGTGGCCGTCCAGATAAGCAGTGATGACCAGCTCCCAAACCGCCTGCGGGTCGCCGTCGGCGGACTGTTGCGCCGCCGCGACGCGCTCCTCGGTTAACCCTTGCGGCACGGCGTGGGCGTCCTGCGCCGGGGCGTCTGGCCAGGCGCGGTAGGCGGCGACGGCGCGCAGCAAGCGGTAATCGAGGGCATCCACGATGGCGACCTGCTCTTCACCGTAACTTTCGACCAGGATGGTCTGGCCGCGCCTCGCCTGTTCGATGGCCTGGCGCGTACTGCGGGCTAATTCGGTGCGGCTGATGGTATTGGGGAACATGTTCATTTTTTCCTTGTGCGGGGACTGCCTGTATTTTACTAAGAATACATAAACTGCACAAGCGGCGGGTTGACAGAATCGGCCAATTAACGTATACTTGCACATATACTTGTAAACAACAGGAGATGCGGCTATGGCCCAAATAACTCTGTATCTGGACGATGAACTAGAAACCCGGCTGCGGGCGGCCGCCAGGTCCGCTAATCTGTCGCAAAGCCGCTGGGTGGCGAATTTGATTGCCGAAAAGCTGCATGATGAATGGCCGGCGACGGTGGCGGCGTTGGCCGGGGCGTGGGCAGATACGGCGGAAGCAGAGGCGCTGCGCGCCGGTCTGGGACAGGATGCAGCGCGGGAGCCGCTTTGATGTTCGTCCTGGACACCAATACGCTCATTTATTATTTCAAAGGCATGGGGCGGGTAGCGGAACGGCTGCTGGCCCATTCGCCGCAAGGAATCGGTATTCCGGCGGTGGTGGTGTATGAGCTGGAAGTGGCCATTGCCAAATCTACGCAGCCGGAGAAGCGGCAACAACAGTTGGCGGAAATGCTGGCGGTGGTGGCGACGCTGCCCTTTGGCCTGGCAGAAGCGCGGCAGGCGGCGCAGATACGCGCGGCGCTGGAGGCGGTCGGGACGCCTATTGGCGCGTATGACGTGCTGATTGCGGCGACGGCGCTGGCGCATGGCGGGACGCTGGTGACGCATAACGTGCAGGAATTTGACCGGGTAGCGGGATTGCCACTGGTGGATTGGTATACGTAGCGCGATTTGCCAGACTTGTGGTGGGCGCAGCCGCACTATCGCGCTATAAAAAATTTTGGCGGATCGCGCTACCGCGCGAGAAGAGGGCGGGCGCGTTTGCTGCAAACGACCCCTACCGGTCGCCCGCCGGGAACAGTGATGTCGTTTCACGACCCTTCGGTTCAGTGATCAGGATGATGAGATGGGGAACGACGCACCACCACCAACCGGAAACCGTTATCGTTGCTACGAGCGCCGGGAACACTGTTGGCACGGTAGGCCGCGCGCGCTGACAGCATCGTAGCCGAACGAGCCGCCGCGCAGGACGGGTCACCGAAATCCTCATTCCCAATTCCCCATTCATCATTCATCATTCCCCAGCCCCTCCGGCGAGGAGGCAGCCCACCGGCCCACGCCCACAAAAAAAAGAAAAAAAAGAGAGAGCCAGGCGGTTACCCGCCTGACCCTCCTCTTCTCCATGACGCTAAATCACGCCAAACATCACCTG
>JAWOGU010000372.1:0-14028 GCA_046496595.1 Chloroflexota bacterium | reverse complement strand
AGGCCACATAGCGGCTGAGAGCCGGATCTTGCAGATAATACTTCTTACTCTGGTAGCCGTCGGCGCGGGTTGAATCGGCCGTCCATGACAAAACGTTATCGGGTAGGCGCACGGAAAACCGGGCCGGGACAAAAATATAATAGGCTACCATGATAACGACCCAGCCCAGCCAGATGAAAAAAACACTCTTTTTTGTTGGCGTGTTCGCTGACATAAGCTCCCTACCCCTCTGCTCCGGTCACTACCAGGTTACGCATGAAATACTTCTGAGAAACAATCAGCACCAATACGGGAACGATCATGATCAACAAGGCGCTGGCCTGGAGCTGGTTCTGTATCGGCGCCAGGGATTGATAATTCTGTACGCCAAACGAGATTGGAATGAGGTCTCGGCGGGTACTTAAATAGAGCGCCGCCTGCCGTGTTTCGTTCCACATGTAAAAGAAGTGCAAAAGCGATACAGTGATGACAACCGGCCAGGACTGCGGCAAAATCACGGAGAACAAGGTGCGTAAGGGGCCGGCGCCATCTAACATGGCTGCTTCATCTAAATCTTTAGGGATGCTTTTAAAGTTTTGCCGCAGCAAAAAGATGTAGACGGCATTGCCAAAAAAGAAAGGCAAAATGATGGGCAGCCAGGAGCCGCCCCAGTCTAAAACACGCACGTACATAAAATATTTGGGGATGAGCGTCACCTTTTCCGGAATCAGGATGGTGGCAATCATCAAGTAAAACAGAAAATTGCCGCCCGGCAGCGGGAAACGCGCAAAGCCATAGGCTACTACGATGGATGACAGTAACACGCCAATTTCGGTGATGAAGGCCAACAGTAGTGTGTTGCGCAGCATTTGAGGCATACGCAGGGAACGGAACAGGATGTCAAAATTATCCCAGGTGAGGTGGAATTCATACACGCCCTGCAACTGCCGCCAGTTGCCTTCCCAGGAGATGAGTCCAACTTCCGGGCCTTGGGGGTCTATAAACTCAGAGGATCTACGGCCGGCCTGCACCAATGCCAGCTGACGCATGCCATCTTCAAAGGGCACGTTATAGACTCTGTGTGTTTCGCCTTCATAGTCATACTGCACCTGGCGAGAGGGGTAGATAGGCGCATAGCGGTCTCGCAGTTGGTAGCTTTCCATGAAGGCGGTGAAGGTCATATAGAAGATGGGGAAGAGGTAGACGATGAGTAAGGTGAAGACAAAGATGTTGAAAACGGCCGTTCCCAACATCTCCCAATGACGCAGACTCATATAACGGTGCGGCGTGGTTGGGTCTTTGCGAATTTTCGAGCCTGTTTGCTTCAGGGTCTGGGGCGAATCCATATTAATGCTCCCTGTCTGGGAAATACACCCAGCGCCGTGAAGACGCAAACAGCGCCACCACCACAATCATCACCAGCAAAAAGAAAAACCAGGCCAACCCGGCGGCATAACCCAGATTCCATTGCTCAAACATCCAATACGTAATGTAATAATCAAACGGTGAGCCGCCGCCGCGGAATGAATCACCCCGATCCAGCAAAATCACCCCGCCAAATACCGCAATCAAGTTGATCACCAGCGAGAAAAAGATGGCAGGCGTAATCATCGGCAGGGTAATACGGAAAAATTTCACCAATGGCCCCGCCCCATCCACCCGCGCCGCTTCATGGATTTCCGCGGAAATACTTTTCATCGCCCCCAACATGATCAACATGCCGGGTCCAATGGCCCACAGCGAACTGATGCCCATCAACAACCCCATCGCCGCGTCGGAATACACATCATTAAAGCCATCCAGGCCAAACATGGGCAAAATAAAGCGGTTCAGCCAGCCCGTCGTGGGATCCAAAAAGCCATACCACATAAAAGCAATGGCGACTCCCGGAATAATACTGGGCAGAAAAAACAGCGTGCGTACCGGGATGGAAGCTTTCAGGCGAGGACTGCTCAACAACGCCGCCAGCAAAATAGAGGTCAGCAACTGCAAAGGCACCGTTTGTATGGCGCGGCTGAGCGTAGCCACCACCAGATAACCAATGGCTTCATCTTGCAGTAGACGGCCGTAATTTGCCAGGCCAATGAAGCGGGTTTCTTCAGGCTTTAGCATGTGGAAATTGGTAAACGACAGCGCCAGAGAGGCCAGAATAGGCAAAAAGCTGAATAACAAAAAACCCAGCAGCCAGGGAGAAATCAAAAGAAAACCGGTCGTTTTGTCATAACGCAAGTTGAAACGCCTGCGCCGCGTTGCTGTTACTTTCAAACCACACCTCCCATGATCGGCTCCACGCCAAAACGCAGAGATGAGAAGATACAAAGGTTAAGAGATTCCGGTTTCTCCGCGCTTTCGCACTTCTGCGTTAACTTTCTCCGGCAAATTCATGAGACATTTTTGGGGAAAGTCTATTATTGACTCTACCGAAAAAAGCTCACGCAAAGGCGCAAAGACGCAAAGTTACTCGAGAGAAAAATCTGCGCCATCAGCGAAATCTGTGGTTTTTTCAGTGCAGTCATTATTGACCGCTTATGGCAAACGCCATATCGGCGCGGAAAGCGGGTAACGGTACAAGACAAGGCTGGCCCTCAACACACGTCACTGTAAAAGCTTCCAGGTACTCACCCAACCAGGTGTCATACGGCCGAATAGTAAAGTCACCCGCCGCCAGACCCTCAATAGACAATTCGACGCCCTGCCGCACCGTCTCGTTTGCCCGCACGACCTCAATCGGCTGGCCTTGCAGGGCAAAATCCTGCACCCAGAACAGACCGCCGGCCGGTCCCGCCAGCCCCCAGCCGCGCACTTCCGCATCGCTGCTGGTGATGGTCAACTGAGAAGGATTGAGCGCCGCCAGCGGGATGTCGGCCACAAATTGACCCAGCCGCGCCATGTCTGCCAGCATTTCTTCTGACATGCGCATCCAGGTGCCGCCGCTGTTCCATTCGGCCGGCGTCATAGCGGCGCCATTAGCCAGCGCCGCCCAATTGGCGTTGTGGAATAATTCGGGATAGTAGGTGTTGCCTTGCACACCGTACTCACCCACCCAATTGGGCTTTTCAGCGCGATCCCACATCAGCGAGGTCCAATAGGCCAACACCTCAGCCGCGCCGACGGCGTCGATATTGCCGGCGTCGTCGTTAAAGTCGTAGATGTGGACTTGCGGCGCGTCCATCGCCAGATGGCCTGCTTCCCAGTCCACGTCTCCGGCTTTGCTGGCGGTGGTCGGATGCCGGTAAGGATCGTTTTGCACAAAGTAGTCGTTCACTTTTTCGTGCCAGGGGTCCGTTTGCTCGTAGGCGTTGGTGCCGTTGATTTCAGAAACGGTCTGCCACATGACAATCGCCGGGCTGTAACCCCAACGGGCGATGATGGTGCGGTAAAAATTCTCCTGCCAGGCCCAGGCTTCTTCATCCGTGAAGAAGCTTTGCAGGTCGGTTAAATCGCTAAAGCCGTTGGTGACCCAGTTGCCTGTATCCCATTCGTGGGTGTCATCGCGGAGCTGCGGATGGTCCCAAATAGTGAAAATGAGAAAAATGCCTTTTTGTTCAGCATCTTTCACAATCATATCGATGACTTTCATGTCGGCTGCGGAATAGTTGTTGTAGCTGTTTTTTAAGGGGGAGGTGCTATAAAGGGGCCACCAGACCACGTAGTTTTCCCCGGCTTCCACCATGTTGTTGAACAACCCTACGCCGCGATCGATGTTAAACCCGTCGATCAAGATATTCAGGGCGTCGGCGTGCCCCAGGCCGTAAAAAGGCGTGCCATCATGGTGGACGAGATAGTGACCACTGTATTCGGGATTGACTTGATTAGCGGGCAGGAGCCAGCCATGCAAATCGGAATCGGTGACGGTGAAGCTGCCCACCGCCGGCTGGCTGGCGCCGTTGGCGTCTGTGACGGCAAGCTGGTACTGCCACTCGCCGGTTTGGGAGGGGGTAAAACGCAGCCGCCACGCTTCTTCGCCATCCCAAAAGCCGGGAACGGCCGTTTCCGCGCCATCAGGGGCCGTCAAAAGAGCATCCAGAGTGACTTCGCGGGCATCATAGGGGTTGGTATAGTCAGCTTGCAGTTCAACCACCATTTCCAGGGATTCGTAACGGGGCAGCTCGCTGCGATCCAGGGAAACGGCCGTTATCTCCGGCAAAATGACCGCTACAGTGGGCACAACAGTCGGCGTGTTCATAGGGGTGGCAGCTGGTTGGATGGTTGGTTCGGCCGTGGGCGCTGCTTCCGTGGGCGGGATAGCGGCAGCCGTGGAAACTGGTTCACTACCGCTGCAACCGATTAGGAAAACGGCCGTTAGCCACACCCATAAACACCTCTGAAACCACAC
Organism: Chloroflexota bacterium; assembly: GCA_046496595.1. Classification (GTDB taxonomy): domain Bacteria; phylum Chloroflexota; class Anaerolineae; order Promineifilales; family Promineifilaceae. The sequence continues at coordinate 9,713 of JAWOGU010000372.1, read as the reverse complement.
TTGCAAACCAGTTCCCAATCCAGTTTTCATACCCCACCTCCTGCTGATGTGTTTTTTGTAGCGTTTACAGATTGGTCCAATCTTTGAGATTGGACCAATCTAGCCATACAACGTATACAATTCTCGTTCCTAATATTGGCTGTGGCTGTCCTACGGCTGCCGCATAACGTCATCAATGGCTTTAACCAGAGAAAGTTCGTCTAAGGCGTCATGCTCCAGGCTCCAAAACATAATGCCGCCGGCCTGCGCCAGCGCCATTCTTGTTTTCGCTTGAATGGTGGGAATGCCATTGTAATGATTGACCGTGCCATTCCATTCAACGGTATCCATCTGCGCCGCCTGCGGGTCTGCTTCCACGATTTTGCGATACAGCGCTTCACTGGGGCGCGAATAAAAGGGCACGCCCATCACCAGTTTCTCAGGCGGCACGCCGCGTGACAGCCAGTAAGCCAGACCTGCCTCAAACTGCGCCATCGTGCCGTGGTCCGGACCATCGTAGGTCATCACGTTAATAAAATCATACAGCGCAAACGTTTCCGCCAACATGCCTTCACCGGTTGCGCCGTAAGCGACAACGGCCGTTGTCAGCAGTTTGTCCGGGAACGCCGCCCGCAGTTCTTGTGAAAGCGTCAGGAAATTGTCGGCTCCCGGACCGGGCAGCGGATACTCCCAATCCATGTCCACGCCATCCAGGTCATACTCATCCACCAGGAGGCGCAGGTTAGAAACAAAAGCGGCTCTGGCCTGCGGATCGGCGGCCATCACCTCAAACTCTTTCTCCCAGCCCCAACCGCCAACTGAGATCAAAACCTGCACGCCATGCGCGTGCGCCTCTTGCACAATCGTCTTCAGCTTCCAGCCATTGACAAGCGGCAAGAAACTGCCATCCGCATTGGGGATTAAAAAAGCATAGTTGAGATGGGTTAACTGTTCGTAAGGGATCACCTGGGGTACGATGGCGGTGGTAGCATAAGCCAGCACCCGAAAAGGCGCGTCGTGAGAAGGAATATCGTTCATAACCACTTCTGCTTGCTCGTCTGTTGGTGTGGGTGAAACGGGGGAAGGAGAAACGGCCGTTTCTGGCAGAACCCCTCTTTTGTCCGCCTCATCAGGCAACAAAGTGGCTTCCTGGCAAGAAACCAACAACCAGGAAGCCAATATGAGGAGAAGGAAAATTAACGGAGTCCGTGCCTTTCGGTTCACAAATAAAAGACACCCATCTATAGACAACCTATTTTTCAACACCCGTGATCACAATACCCCGCACAAAAACCTTCTGCGCCAGGATAAACAGTATCAAGGGAGCAATCAAAGCCATCATAGAGCCAGCCTGAATCAACTGCGGTCTATTTCCATAAATGCCATTGAACGTTGACAAAGCTACCGAAATCGGCCACAAATCACGAGCCGTAGAAAGATAAATCAACGGCCCAAAATAATCATTCCAGGCATAGACAATATGGAAAACGATAATCGCCAACAGAACTGGAAAAGATTGCGGCAAAATCACAGACCATAGCACTCGGAAACGGCCGGCGCCATCAATCATCGCCGCCTCATCCATGTCCCGCGGAATCGTCATAAAGTACTGCCGCAGCAAAAACACATCAAATGCATTTGCAAAAAAAGTAGGCACAATCAGAGGCAGCCAGGTGCCAACCCACCCGATTCTTTGGAAAAAAGTATACGTCGGAATCACCGTCACAAACGCGGGCAAAAAGATGGTGGCAATCAGCACCATAAACAAGAAATCTCGGCCGGGAAAATCAAACCGTGAAAACCCATAAGCTACCAGCGTACAGGAAAACAACACCCCAATCGTGCTGGTAATGGCATAAAAAGTTGTATTCCACATCAGCCGCGGGAAATTAATCGTGTTCCAAACCTCTACATAATTCTGCCAGGTTGGAGAAAACTGCCACGGCCGTTCCAACGCTCTCCAGGACACGGCACATTGGAATTCACCACGAGCCGGGTCATTCGGGTCAGCAAATGTGCTTTCCTGGCGGCCTTTTTGGATGAGCAGCAAGTCATTAACGCTATCGTCATTTTCACTACCCACACACGTATTCATCGGCACTGAATACGCTTCCATTTCCTCACCATTATATTCGTATACCGCCGACTTGGCTGGCCAAATCGGGCCACCCATAATCGTAATCTGCTCTTGTGTCTTCAAAGAAGTGAAGACCATAAAAGCAAATGGTGCCAGAAATAAAACCAACACAAATATTGTAAAACCGGTCAAGAGGATTGTTTTAATTGCATCACGATAGTTATATGTTTTCATAATAAACACCCCCTTAAGATCGCCCTTCTCCGGCATAGTAAACCCAGTATTTTGCCGTACTAAACAAGAATACTGTGACAACAAGAATTATCACAAATAAAAGCCAGGCCATGGCCGCCCCATAAGACATGTTCTGAAAAGTAAAGAACGTCTTATATAAATAAACGTTGTAGAACATCGTGGCCCCACCAGGGCGCCCTGTACCATTGTTGACCACCAGAGGCACGAGGAAAAACTGGAACAATCCCACCACGCCTAAAACCAGGTTAAAAAATACCACAGGAGAAATCATGGGGAATGTCACATTTCTAAATGTTTGCCAGCCATTGGCCCCATCCACGGTAGCGGCATCATACAGAGAAGTTGGCACTCCTTGCAACGATGCAAGAAAAATGAGCATGGCATTACCAATACCCCAAATACCCATAATAATATACGTCGGATAGACCCAAAAAATATCATTGCCCCAGGTAGGCACCATCTCTTTGGGCATTCCCATGCCCATCAAGGCCCGATTGATCCAGCCTGTTTCTGGATTGAGCATACCACCCCACAGAAAAATGGCTGCGACAAAAGGTACAATGTAAGGCATATAAAATGCAGACCGGAAAAACGTAGACCCTCTCAAATGAGGGCTGTTCATCAATACAGCAATGCCCAGTGGCAGAAAGAGGCCGACTGGCAGCGCCATAAGACCAAATCTAATGGTGATCCACAAAGAACCTGGAGTGCTGCCACCCCCACCGACTGTCCAAATTTGAGGATCATTGAACAATTGAATGTAGTTTTTAAACCCGACAAATTGAGGGGTATTCAAAATCCCATCCAGAACGCTGATGCTGGTAAAACTAAATATCAGACTGGCAATAATTGGCAAGAGGGTAAATACCATGAAGCCTATAAGCCACGGCGAGAGATAGATCAGACCATCTCGCATCTCGCGCCGCTTGATAGGGGACATGTCTCGATATGCTTTAGGGGAAGGTATACTGATACCGCGACTCAGTTCTTCTAACATGATCTCTCTTCTCCTCGGAAAATAAAGTTTGTAGTAACCGCTTCAGCGGTTAAACGGCTAAAGCCGTTACTACGAGCCTTTTCATTCATCGTGGTGCGCTACCGCCCATGAGAACTCCTTCGAAAATGTAGGGCGATTTTGCAAATCGCCCAGACGATTTGCAAAATCGTCCTACAAATTTTCATTCATCGTGGTGCGCTGCCGCCCATGAGAACTCTTCAGGAAATGGGCGGGCCAGGAAACTTCCCTAACCCGCCCATCATCAATCAGCGATCTGCTTTACTATTTGTTGTAGATTACGGTGAGGTCTGCTTGCAGTTTATCGAATTCAGCATCGAAATCGGCACCTGCTGTATTTTTAAGGAAGTCGCCAAAAGTAGCTAAACGATTATAAGCTTCAATCGAGTTGGGCAAGTATTGTTCTGCACTCGGGACATCGGGGTAAGCCAAACCCTGAACAAATACATCCCAGCTTTCTGGCGTTACCAGCGGATAATCATTGCTTTTGGCTTCAAAGAAAGCCTCTGTTTTTTCAGCGATAGCAGGCATGGCGCCGTAGGCTGGTAACAAGGTATCGCCACCGGTGGTAATGAGGTAGGTCAATACTTCAAATGCCGCTTCGGGGTTTTTTGTGCCAGACCAGATACGGAAGGTATCGGCATCAATACGACCCTGAACGGTGCCATCGGGCAACATCGGGCTAATACCCATCTGGAACTCAACACCAGCATCACGCAGCTCAGCCAGGCAGCAGGTATACCAGGTTTGGGTCAAACCCATCGCAGCTTTACCAGAATTGAAGGGATTGCCATTACCAAATTCGGGGGCAGCAGCCAGGGGGCCACTGGCGATGTAGGGCTGCTCGCCATACATGCCATCGTGCCACCAACGCCAGGCTTCTTTCCAACTATCGGGAAGAGTAGAGACGTATTCGCCTTGAGCTTCGCCTTCAAACATAGCGGCGGCGCCACCAACAAAGGTAGCCACGGAAGAGGAACTCTGCCACTGTGGTTCATACCCAACCTGAACAATTTGGGTGGCGTCGAAACCATCTTCTGTGGAATTCAAGCCATTAACATCAACGGTGAGCAGCTTGGCGATTTCGGTAATGGTTTCCCAATTCCAGTCAACCATTTCACCATTGAGTTCATATTGTTCGCCATAGACCTGGGGTGGGTAGGCCAAACCAGCTTCGTCAAACATTTCGGGAACGAAGTACACGGCACTGGGGAATACCGCGAAAGGCAGCCCAACCAGCCCACCGTCTTCTGACCGATAAATCTCAAGCAGAGCCGGGTCGAATATGGAGGTGTCGAAACCAGTGGACTCAACCAGGGGAGCAACGTCCAGGAATTGGCCATAGAAGTCATTGGAACCACCAATACCCACCGGGCCGATAATGTCGGGACCAGCGCCGGAAGCAATTTGGGTGGACAAGGTATCACGGGCGGCGTCATACGGTACAACTTCCAAAACCAGTTCGATCTGATCTTGGGACGCATTAAAGTCAGCCACAACCTGTTCTTGAATTGCAACTTGATTCGGGTCTGTGCCGGTACCCAGGCCAACAAACCAGCGAATCTGAGTTTTGTCGCTGGAAGCTTCAGCAGCCGGTTCTTCAGCAGCCGGTTCTTCAGCAGCCGGTTCTTCGACCACTTCTTCCATAGGTTCTTCGGCAGCCGGTTCTTCGGCAGCGGGTTCTTCAACGGCTGCTTCTTCGGCCATGGGTTCTTCGACGGCCGGTTCTTCGACAGCCGGAGTACCACCACAAGCAGCCAAAACCATACTGGCTGCCAGCAAAATCGCTAACAAAACAAAAATTGACTTACGCATTTTCTTCTCTCCTTTCGGAATTTTATAATCTGTCTTTGCCAATAAAAAATTTTTCGGGTTTATTCAGCATCTTCTTCAGGCATCACCTCCTTAATTACAGAGTAAAATGTCCATTACAACCACAAGAATTCCGAAGAATTAACTCCGTTTCATGCAAAGTTGCAAAATTCGGCTGCCGACTTTCCAACAACCGGAACAACTGCCTGGCTGCGGAACGTCCTACTTCTTCGGTTGGAGCACGTACAGTCGTGAGGGGCGGCGAAAGAAATGGAGCCATCCTTGAGTCATCAAAGCCAACAACACAAACATCCTCAGGGATTCTAAGACCATGTTCTCTCAATGCCTCATAGACGCCAATGGCTGCATCGTCATCACCAGCAAATATGGCATCAAATTCAGGATGATCAGGTTGATTCAAAAATGAAATTAATGAGTTGTAGGCAACTTCAGCTTCAAAGGAGCCTTGTAGGATCAAGTTTTCAGCCAGGGGGATGTTGTGGGCTTCCAGTGCAGACTTATAACCTACTTCTCGCCAGTAAGCATCTTCTTGTTTTGCAGGACCGCGCATTAAGATAATTTTTTCACAGCCATGCACAGTAATTAAATGGTCGATCAGGTTATAGGTAGCGGCTTTATTTTCAATGGTCACAAACGGTAATTTGGCGCCGCTGGGGGGTGTTTTATGGATTAAGACAACCGGAAAATGCCGGTCATATAATTGGGTGATTTGCTCATTGTTTAAGCTGTCGGCAAAAATCAATAAACCGTCGGTATTGTGCCTGCCCAAAGGAAGTTCGTACTCTGTGTGGTTATCAATTTCAGGGTGGCAGGTAGCTACCAGCAAGTTGTAGCCATATTCACGCACGGTTCCTTCTATGCCAGCCAGTAATGAAGCAAAGAAATTGTTGTGCATGTTAGTCAGGAGGAGGCCAATGGTATACTTCTTACGCATTGCCAAATGGCGTGCAGTTGACTGGGGAACATAATCCAGCCTTTCCATGACGTTTTGAATGCGGTGGGAAAGACTTTCGGAGACAGGCGCATTTTGATTCAAATAACGACTCACGGTAGCCACTGATACACTGGCTTCCCGGGCAACATCTCGAATCGTAACGGAGGTAGAGCGCTTTGTCATATCTTTCCCGTGATGAGTTACGTAACCGGTTACGTAACCGTTTACGTAACCGGTTACATTATGGCACACTGTAAAAAAAGTGTCAACAAAATCTACCAAATTTGTGGGTGTTTTTTGTAAAAAAGCTCTAATGGTGCAAGCGGTTGCGGACTGTACTTCTTTTATCAATATTATGCACAAATGTGACCGGGAACACTGGATAAAATTTATTTAACATGGGTGATGTGTGCAAAAAGGAGCTGATACGAAAAAACGGCCGTTTCCCCACCCTCACCCCGCCTTGAAATCCACCACGAAAGTGATAGCATTGATTTGTCAACCAACCGGGTACAAGGAACCAAGCAACAAGATGGCTGATTACGTAGAACTGATAGGGAACATGCACATGCATACGCCCTACTCCGACGGCGAAAAATACCACCAGGATATCGCCGAGGCCGCCATTGCCGCCGGTCTCGATTACCTCATTGTTACCGACCACAATATTTGGGTTGATGGTTTGGAAGGCTACTATGAGAACGAAAACGGCCGTGTGCTGCTCCTCGTCGGTGAAGAAGTCCACAATGTCCGCCGGGTGCCGCAGGCCAGCCATTTCCTGGCGTTGGGCGCGGAACGAGAACTTGCCAGCTTCGCCGCCGAGCCGCAGCGCCTCATCGATGAAACCATTGCCGCTGGTGGTCTCGGTTTTCTCGCCCATCCAGTCGAAAAAGATGTGCCCATCTTCAACGAGCCAAATTATGGCTGGCATGATTGGGATATCGACCGCTTTACCGGGCTGGAAATCTGGAACTATATGTCCAGTTTCAAAAGCCAGCTTGCCATCGCTTTACAAAACTTGCCCATTAAATGGAAACCACTAGCCTATCTGGCTGTCATTCGCGTTGGGCTTCATCCGGAAAAATACGTTACCGGTCCGGAACCGGAAACGTTGGCGCTGTGGGATAGACTGCTGGCGGAAGGCAAACAAATCGTGGGCATTGGTAACAGCGACGCCCACGGCACGCCCATGAGCCTGGGTCCCCTGCACCGCGAAATCTATCCGTATGATTACCTCTTCCGCGCCGTCAACACCCACATCCTGACGTCTGCCCCCCTCAGCGGGAACCTGGTTCAAGACAAAATGCTAATCTTCAACGCTCTCAAAAAAGGCCATGCCTGGGTAGCTTATGATCTGCCTCACCTCACCAAAGGCTTTCGCTTTTCCGGGCAAGGTCTCACCAAAGGCGTTATGGGCGACAAGGTGCAGCTTGACGCCGGCGCTACCCTGCAAGTCAGAACGCCAGCCCCGGCTAACATCCGCCTCATTCGTCATGGGACTGTGGTAGCCGCCACCGAAAATAATACACACCTCACCTACATCCCAGTCGAAGAAGGCGCTTACCGCGTCGAATGCACCATCCCCTTTGCCGGTAAAGAGCGCGGTTGGATCTACAGCAATCCCATTTACCTCTGGTAGTCAATTGTCAATTGTCAATTGGCAATTGCCCAATGACAATGTACCGCCTGTTTCCATGACAATCCTCACATTCTCGCCGCTACGCGTTGTGCTACAATCAAAACTGGTTTCCTCCCGTTGGTAAACCGTCAGGTTTCAATGGACAAATCAGATAAGATCATCCAAACTCCAAATATAGGCAAAACAAATGTCACAACAAATCAACGTCACAAAACCTCTTCATCAAAATAAACGCGCGATTGTAATTGGCGCATCCTCTGGCATTGGCGCCGCCCTGGTGGGCGCCCTGGCCCAACAAGGGTATCTGGTGGCTGCCCTGGCGCGGCGGGAAGAACAATTAACGGCCGTTACCCAACCCGCCAACGCCCTCTCCTACCCCCACGACGTCACCGACTTCGACGCCATCCCCGCCCTGTTCGATAAAATCGTCCAGGACCTGGGCGGTCTCGACCTGATCGTCTACGTCGCCGGCGTGCAGCCGGCCGTCGCCCTAAACGAGTACGACAGCCAAAAAGACAAAACGATGATCGAAGTCAACCTGCTGGGCGCTGTCGCCTGGCTCAATCTGGCGGCAGCCCGCTTTGCCCGCGCCAAAAAAGGCCATATCGTCGGCGTCAGCTCCGTCGCCGGGGATCGAGGCCGCGTTGGCTCGCCCGTTTACAACACCAGCAAAGCTGGCCTCAACACCTATTTGGAAGCCCTGCGCAACCGGCTTGCTAAAAAAGGCGTCACCGTCACCACCATCAAACCGGGTTTCGTCGATACCGTCCTTCTGGAAAATGCGCCCAAGACCTTCTGGGTCATCTCCCCGGAGGAAGCCGCCGCCGAAATCGTGGCAGCCATCCAGAGCAAACGCCAGGTTGTCTATGTGCCTGCCCGCTGGTCTCTGGTAGGTATGGTGGTGCGTCACATCCCTTCCTTTATCTTCCGGCGGCTCAGTTTTTAATCCCCCACGAGAAACCAGGCAGCGGTTGAGAAACCCGCCTGGACTCCACAAATAATTCAAGCGAGAATCTGTTATGCCAAAACAAAAAATCAAACAATCAGGCGCTAAAACAATGGCTCTTCCCGGTGTGCTGCCAGAAGAGCATTTAGAACGGGTTGACAGTTGGGGCGGCGCTTCCAGCGGCATGAGCTATGTCTTCCGACCCGCCACCGATGAAGCGCTAGCTAAAGTATTTGAACTGGCCCGCCAAAACGGCCGTTCTGTGGGTCTGCGCGGCGGCGGCAACAGCTACGGCGACGCCGCCATGAACGACGAAAATATACTGCTCGACCTGCGCCGCATGAACCGCATCCTGGACTGGAACCCGGAAACCGGCGTCGTGCGCGTGGAACCGGGCGTCACCATTTCCGCTTTGTGGCAGTACATTTTGGAAGACGGCTGGTGGCCCCCCGTCGTCACCGGCACCTCCCAAACGACCATCGGCGGCTGCGCCGGCATGAACGTACACGGCAAAAACGCCTATCAGGTGGGCGCCATCGGTGAACACATCCTGACATTCGACATGATGCTGCCCTCCGGCGACATCATCACCTGTTCGCCGCAAGAAAACAGCGACGTGTTTTATGCCGCCATCGGCGGCGCCGGGCTGCTCGGCTGTTTCACCAGCCTCACCCTGCAAATGAAACGCATCTACTCCGGCTTCCTGCGCGTCGGCACCCAGGCGCAGGTGGACCTGGCGGGTATGTTTGATTACTTCTATGAAAACGTCAACAATTCCAACTACATCGTGGGCTGGATGGATGCCTTTGGCAGCGGCAGCAGCCTAGGCCGCGGTGATGTGCATCGCGCCGACTATCTCAAAGCCGGCGAAGACCCCAATCCCAGCCAAAGCCTGCGCCTGGAAAACCAGTATCCGCCGGAAAACTTGTTTGGCGTCGTGCCCAAATCGATTATGTGGCTGGGGATGCGTCCCTTTATGAACAACCTGGGTACGCGCTTTGTCAATATGGCTAAATATTATGCCGGGCACGTCAC
>JAWOGU010000365.1:0-23040 GCA_046496595.1 Chloroflexota bacterium | reverse complement strand
TCGACGATGGTTTCGATGGATGTCGTGATGGCGATGTGGCGGGCTTCATTATCGTCGGGTTCTTCGAGCGTGTCGAACTGGCTTTGCAGCATGGCGGCTTTCATGTAGTGGTTGGGGCGGGCTGCCATGCGCTGCCAGATGAGGTCGAAGCTGCCCTGTAAATAAACGAAGGCGACGTTGTCTTGCTGCCCGGCGCGCAGTTGGTCCCGGTATGTTTTTTTGAGGGCGGAACAGGCGAGAACGGCCGTTTCTCCCTTTTCCACATGTCTCGCCAATAAATCATGCAGCACGGCCAGCCAGGGGGCGCGGTCGTCGTCGTTGAGCGGCGCGCCGCCTGCCATTTTAGCCACGTTTGCCGCCGGATGAAAATCATCCCCATCGTAAAACGGACAGCCCAGACGGACAGCCAGCGCCTCCCCAACCGTGCTTTTACCGCAGCCGGAAACGCCCATGATAACGTAGACTTTGGTCATTGAATTTCCTAAACATCCTTGGCGCACTTTGCAGCTAGATAAGTTCTGTGTATCTATACAGGTGTAGCCTGAGCTTGTCGAAGGCGGACCCGGGCTTCGACAAGCTCAGCCCTCGAGGATGTGTATAGTTGTTCTGTCGGTCAACCAGGCGAATCTTCCTTAAGGCGCACTCTGTCGAATCACAAGTTCGGGTGTTAAGATAACCGGATTATCACCAATCGGGCTGCCTGCCATTTGCGCTAGTAGCAGATCCATGCTTTGCTGGCCCAACTGTTCTGTGGGCACGCGGCAGGTTGTCAGCGGCGGCAGGATCAGGTCGGCCAGGGGAATGTCATCGTAGCCCACAATGGCGATGTCTTGCGGCACAGTTTTGCCTGCCTGCCAGCAGGCTTTGAGAGCGCCGACGGCCACTAGGTCATTGTAGCAGAAGAGGGCGGACAGTTCAGGATGAGCCAGGAGGAGATCGGCGGCAGCTTGTTGACCACCGGCGACGTTTGCCGGGGAAGGACGCAACCAATCCGGATCGTAGGCGAGTCCTTTGTGGGCATAGGCCGCTTCGTAACCCAGGCGGCGCTGGCGGCTGCTTTCTGAATGGGGCGGTCCGCTTAAAAAGCCGACTGCCTGATGGCCGTATTGCAGGAGCAGGTCAACGGCCGCATAGCCGCCCGCTGCATCATCCACCAGCACCGAGACCGCCGAACCTGCCGCCACCTGCCGATTGACGAGAACGGCCGTTTGAAAGCGCGCCAAATTCTCGGCCAGCAGGGTATCGTCCAGGCGGGAACTGCACACAATCAGGCCGGCAACCTGCTGATCTTCCAGGGAGTGCAGCAGCGCCAGTTCGCGCTGCGGATCTTCATCCGTGTTGCCCAAAAACACGTTGTAGCCGGCGGCGTAGGCGCGGTGTTCCACGCCGCGGGCGATGTCGGAGAAAAAAGGGTTGCCGATATCCGGCACGACGAGGCCAATGGTATTGGTGCGGCTGCGGGCCAGCCCGCGGGCGATGCGGCTGGGGCGGTAGCCCAGTTCGTCAATGATCTGCCAGACGCGCCGGGCTGTTTCGTCGCTAACGTCTCCTTTGTTATTGATCACGCGGGAGACCGTCATCAACGAGACGCCGGCGGTTTCGGCGACCTGGGCGATGGTGACACGTTTTTCGTTCATAGGTCTTTGTTAGCGCTACCGTTAGCGCTAACGAGGAATTATAAAAAAGAACGGCCGTTTGTCAAGAAACGGCCGTTAACTTCAGTCTACCAACTTCCCGAAAGTTGATTGTGGGTCAATTTCTTCAGGAGAAACTGCCTAGAATGTGTTCGTATTTCTGGCATGGTTCAATTCAGGTGATATATGCTTTACAAATTTAACAAAAAAGCGTGTCATGCTGAGGTCTTCCGAAGCATCCCGTTCCTCTGGTGGGAGCGGGATGCTTCGCTCCGAAGACTCCGCTCAGCATGACAATGAAGTGTCAATATGTAAAGAAAATATTCCGCTCGATGAACCATGCCGTATTTCTCAGTTTAGCGTGGTAACCAGACGCCAACGCCCATGTCTACCGCCCGCCGGTAGACGGTGGGGGCCACCGCCATGTCGTCCAGGGCCAGTCCCAGATTACAAGCGATGGTTCGCTCAACGGCCGTTTCCCGCCCCAATTTCAACCCGGCAACCAGTTCGCCTAAATCCGCGTGTACCGGCGGCGTGTCTTGGAAATAGCCGACGCTCTGGTAATACAAAAATTGGTTCAAATCATCGGTGCAAAATTTGTCTACCTCTTTGAGCGCCGCTGGATCCCAATAGGAATCAAAATCCACCAGCGACGCGAAAGCGCCTGGCTCGAACCAGCCGGCTTGAATGGTTTTGTGCGGTTTCTTCAAAATAGGGCCGGCGGTCACGATCAGATCGCAGCCTGTTACTGCTTCCTGCGGTGTTTGCACGGGAGTAACCTTCAGCCCTAATTTCTTCCGGATAGTCTGGCTAAAATGAGCCACAGCTTCAGGAGCTACATCATAAGCAAAAACATCTTCGATGGGAAAGAGTACGTGAAGCGCCTCGGTGTTGGTGATGCCTTGCACGCCGCAGCCTAAAATGCCCAGCTTGGCGGATTCGGGCCGCGCTAACCTTTTGGCGGCAACGGCCGTTGCCGCCGCCGTGCGCATGGCTGTGATCCATTCGCAGTCCATGACAGCCAGGGGAATGCCGGTTTCAGGGTCATTCAGAATCAAAAGGCCCGTAATGTAGGGCAGCCCTTTTTGGGCATTCCCTGGGAAGCCGCTGACCCATTTGACGCCTGCCGAATGAAGGGCGGGAATATAAGCGGGCATGGCGTGGATGAAGTTGTCTCCGCCGCCAGGGTGGATGCCGGGTTTGGGCGGCATTTCTACGCGCCCCTGTCCCTTTTCGTCGAAAGCCTTTTCAAGCAGTTGGATTATTTCCGCCATCTCAAGACCAGTGGAAACCACATCATGTTGCGAGAGATAGAGAATTTTATGTTCTGGCATTATGGACGCTCCTTTGATTTTTGGCATGGTTCAAAACCATGAATACGCACCTTTGCATTTGAATGAGCAAAAAAAAGCAATCTCAAACAAGATAAAGCCTTCGGCTAAACGGCTGAATTTGCCACAAGATAGATTCTCAGGCGAATGGCTGCTCGGCAGGTAGCCAAGCAGGTTCAGCTAATCGAGACTGGTGAGCAGTTGGAATTAATGGCGGTGTAAGGTTCTGACTCACTACTTTTCCGACAGCCTGCTAGCAGTGATGGTTTGAACGCGGCTAATTATACGCAAAAAAATAAAAGGCAACCTTTTCATTCACGAATTCGTTTCAGCGTGCTTATCGCTGTTTTGTGGCAGAATCAGGTGGGGGCAGATAGAATTATGCGATTGATAAGCTGAACTTAAGCAGGAAATTTACCCCCGCTTATCATGCAGGCTAAAGATAAATGCGGGGATTTGGTTAGGAGATTTCATGGACGAGACTAAAACAACTCAAAGACCGGACCTGACGCCGGAAATGCTGCATAACATTGAGTATTACAAGAAGGAAGGCATTTATTTCTATCTGGAAGCCACCCAGGAACTGCTGCCAAACGGCCGTGTTGACGTGATTGGTCACGGCGAAATGATTATGCTGGGGAGCTATTCCTACCTGGGTTTAATCGGCCATCCCAAAATCAATGAAGCGGCCAAAGCGGCGATTGATAAATACGGCACCGGCACGCACGGCGTGCGGCTGCTGGCGGGGTCGTTGGACCTGCACAACCAGCTCGAAGAACGCATCGCCAAATTCAAGAAAACGGATGCCGCCATCACCTATTCCAGCGGGTACGCCACCAATCTGGCGACGATTTCTAGTTTGTTGCGCAAGGGCGACAGTATCATTAGCGATAAGTTGAATCACGCCAGCATTGTCGATGGCTGTATGCTTTCGCTGGCGCATCATGTGCGTTTCCGCCACAACGATATGGACCATCTGGAGCGGCGGCTGCGTGAGGCAGACCCGGACAAGCGTAAAATAGTGGTGGCTGACGCTGTGTTCAGCATGGACGGCGACATCATTGATCTGCCGTCGATGGTGAAGCTGTGCAAAAAGTATGACGCCTACTTGATGATTGATGAGGCGCATTCTATTGGCGTACTGGGCGCAACCGGACACGGCATTGAAGAGCATTTTGATCTGCCGCCAGACTGCGTGGACATCAAAATGGGCACGCTCAGCAAAACGATTCCGGCGGCGGGCGGTTACGTGGCCGGTAATAACCAGTTGATCACCTTTTTGAAGCATGAGGCGCGGGCGTTTATCTTCTCGGCGGCGCTGCCTCCGGCTTCGGCGGCGGCGGCCAAAGCGGCGTTTGACGTGATTGACGAAGAGCCGTGGCGCGTGCAGAAGGTACAGGAAAACTACAAAGGTTTTGCCAATAAGCTGCGCGAGGCGGGGTATAACCTGCTGCAAACGGAAACGGCGATTGTGCCGATTGTGTGCGGCGACGTGGAACCGGCGGTGCGGTTGGCGAATCACTGTCAGCGGAACGGCATTTTTGTGCAGGCGGTGGTGGCGCCGGTGGTGCCGGCTCATTTGTCCCGGCTGCGGGCCTGCGTGCTGGCTTCCCATACGAAGGAAGACCTGGATTATTGCGCGGACGTGATGATTGAGGGCGGTAAGGCGTTGGGGATTATTTAGTGAACAGTTTGCAGTGAACGGTTTACAGTGAACGGTTTACAGTGAAGCGGAGCCGGGGTCTTGGAGACGAGTGACCGGCTCTTTTTATTTACGGGGCGGAGATTGGACCAATCTTCAAGATTGGTCCAATCTGGCATGGGCGCCGTTAACGTAGCCGGTTCGTTGGGTTGAGGCGAAGGCTTTGGGCTAAACTTAACGGCCGTTGGTGAATCTATGAGTTCTTATCCTGATAAATCTTCCTGGCGAGAGCAGCCCACCCGTTCTGTGGTGGTGATGGGGCTGCTGTTGGGCGGAACGGCCGTTCTCGGCGGTCTGGTTCTGGCTTTTGGCGGGCCATTGGCAGGGGCGGCTCTGTTTGCGGCGCTCATCGCCGGGCTGGTAGTGCTGCGCGACATCGAGGTTGGCTTTTGGGGCGTCATCCTGGTGGTGTGTCTGCTGCCATTTGCTACCCTACCGATTGACATTGGCCTGACGCCTACTTTCCTAGACCTGGCGCTGGGGGCGGTGTTTGCCATCTGGGCGCTGGGTTTGGTGACCGGGCGGCAGCGGACTGTGGTCACATCGCCGCTAACCATACCTTTGGGTATTTTTATTTTGGTGACGGTGTTTGCCTTTATTTTTGGTCTGAGCAATGGGCCCCTGACGCCGACGCTGCTGCGCAAATTTGCGGAACTGGTGCTCAGTCTCTCGTTTGTGTTGATTGTGATTGATTATTGCACCAACTGGCTGCGCCTGGAGCGTTTGGTGAAGGTGGTGATTTTGGCGGGGGCGGCGGCAGCGGCGCTGGCGATTGGTCTATGGCTGCTGCCGGACGACACGGCCAATACCTTGCTGAACATGCTGGCGCGGCTGGGTTATCCGGGCGGTTGGGTGATTCGTTACATTGAGGAGAATCCGGCGCTGTCTGAACGGGCAGTGGGCACATCGGTAGACCCCAATGTGTTGGGTGGGCTGCTGCTGATGATCGGGGCGCTGATGGGACCGCAGTTGGTGTCGAAACGGCCGTTATTTCCCCGTTGGCTCTCCTATGGCTTGTTTAGCGTTATTTTGCTGGGTGTGATACTCACATTTTCGCGCAGCGCCATGTTCGGTTTGGCCAGCGGCCTGGCTTTTATTGGCGTGCTGCGCTATCGGCGGCTCATTCCCTATATGTTGGGAGCAGGGATTGTTTTTTTGTTGCTGCCTGTGACACAAGGGTACGTGACCCGCTTTACAGAAGGGTTTTTGGGGCAAGACCTGGCGACGCAGATGCGTTTTGGCGAATACAAAGATGCCTTGATTTTAATCCAGCGCTATCCGTTGTTTGGCGTTGGTTTTGCCGGTACGCCGGACATAGACATTTACCTGGGCGTAGCCAACGTCTATTTTACGATTGCGCAGGTGATGGGGCTGGTGGGGCTGCTGGCCTTTTTTGCCGTGATTGGCACGGTGTTTGTTTACGCTTATTTCAACCGGGCTGTGTTTAAGGCCCATCCGCGGTTGGACAGTGTGTGGTTGGGGCTGCACGCGGCGCTGGTGGGCGCGTTGGTCGCCGGTATTTTTGACCATTACCTCTTTAATATGGAATTTCATCATGCGGTGACGGCGTTTTGGTTGATGGTGGGGCTGGCGACGGCTTCGACACGGTTGGGGGTGTTGACGGCGCAGGAGGAAAAACGGGCTGTTGTAGATCGGTAAATTGTGTACAGTAGAGCGAAATCAGTCGCCACAACTGAAGTCGGTGACGAATAGTTCTTTTTCGATGCTTTGTCCATCCCCGGAAGTGACCTTCCCTATGCCGATGACGGGATTTCCATTTTGGTTATTCACCTCGAAGCCGAAACCTTCCGTAATCGGACCGGTTAGCTTTTTGTCGTTCCAGTAGTAGGTATAACGGCCGTTTCCCCCCTGTCCGTGCATATAAATGGTGCGGTACGCAATGCCGCCCTCGCAGCGATTTCCGGGCAGCGGATACAGGTCCAGTTTGAGCAGCGGGCAGTTTTGCCCAACACAGTTGGCGGCGTTGGCGGCATTGGCGCTCGTCGGTACTTGTGGCAGTTCCTCAAAGATTCCCGACCATGTTAAGCGGTCGTTAAAGACAAACCCGGCTGCCGGTGTATCCGTGAGAACGTAGAACCAGTTTCCAGAGACAGAACGGCCCAGGATAGTTACCTCATCGCCTTCACTTAAAATGGCTAATTCGGCTGCGCTTGTGTCGGGTTCGGCAAAAATACTGGCAGGCAGCCGCACAGTTGCTTTTTGAGTCTGGGTGATGGTTGGCGTGACTTGAGGCGCAGCGGTGGGCAGTGTGGTGGCGGTAGTGGCTGCGGTAAACGGCGTGGCTGCGCTTTCCGGAGTGGGTAGGGGCGATGCGGTTGTTTTGGGCGTATCATCAGGCGGCGGAGTGGCGACCGGCGGGGTGGGCGTGAGAGCAGGATTGCTGGCGGCGAGAATGGTGGAACGGCCGTTTGCCCCTTGCTGCCCACTCAACGCTAAAAGGAACCCAATCAGCATGAACAAACTAAACCACCACACCCAGCGCTGCGGCTTGCTTAACCAGCCGGGCCTGTTTTGGGATGGAACTCGTGAGAGGAAAAGCGGTTTTAGGCTTTGTTTGCCCATCATCCCGGATGGGGAGGCAAATGGGTTTTGAGCGAGAATTACCTGATCATTTTCATCGTCCAGCCAGATACGCGGCACATGACGCGCCCCGTTTAACTGTTTGGTGTCGGCGTGGGTTCGGTCCTTAATGTAGCGGTACAACTCATTCAAGGTGACGCTGCCGTTGTTATCAATATCGGCAGCGCCGTTGGCTAAGCCATCGATGAAAAACTCCGAAAAGCGGGAAGTACCCGGTTCGCCGCTGACGCCGCTTCCCTGCCACACATAGTGAATGGAATCACTGGCGCTGAGGATGAGCCGATGGCGTCCATGACGGCTGAACGTGGCGCCCGTGTCTATCGCTTTGCCCACGACGCCCGGCAGATAGTGGGTGGGACGTTTGTCGGACAGCATCATTTTGCTAAAAAAACAGTCTAGCACCAACAATTGTTTTTGGGCGCGGCTGTTTTCCATTTCATCCGCCAAAAAAACACCGGAGATGCTGGTGGCGCGCATAAAACCAGGGTCGGTTGTTTTGACGGCAAAATGCATGTGGTTGTTGTCGTCCAGAGCCACATGACCAGAATAATATAAAAGCAAGAAGTCGTCGTGTTTTTTATCGGCGAAGAAGCGGGAGATGGTGCGCCGTAAGTTTTCTCCGGTTTCATTGACGGCGCAAATCACTTCATCGAAATTGCCAATATTCGGATCTTTAAGCAAATCCGCTAATTTGTGAGTGAGTGTGGCAGGGCATGCCAGGTGGGAAAGCAGGGTATCCTCGTAGGTGTCTGTGTGGATGATCAGGGCAAAACGGCGGCTGTGGAGAACGGCCGTTTTGCCCACAACTACCTCAGCCAACGGTTCCCCACTCGAATTTTGGATTATTTCCCTCAGGTTGTCAGCCAGTTCGCCAGCCGTTTGATAACGGTCCTCTGGATTCTTAGCCATAGCTGTGGCGATAATTTTTTGACCCTCCACGGGTAAGTCTGGCAGCATTTCACGAATACTGGGAATTGGCTCAAAGATGTGCTTCACAGCCAGGCCAAGCGGTGTATTTGTCTGGAATGGATGCTGACCGGTCAGCATTTCAAACAAGATGACGCCGAGGGAGTAGATGTCGGAACGGCCGTTTAGAACAGACGCCCCCTGAATTTGCTCTGGACTCATGTACGCTGGCGTGCCGACTGCGCCCCCCGTTTCCGTCAGCTTTGTATGTTCAAAAGTGTAAGTCGCCGTGCCAAAATCAGAGATAAACGGCTCATTGCGCTGATCAAATAAAATATTGCTTGGCTTCAAATCACGATGCACCACACCTTTACGATGCACCTCATCCAAAGCAGACGCCAACCGGAAAACAATCCGGCTCGTTTCCTGGATAGACAGCGCCCCTTGTATCAATCTGTCTGTCAAAGAACCGCCAGCCATAAAACGCATCACCAAAAATGGCTGCCCGCTCTCTTCACCAAAATCATACACCGGCACAATAGCGGGATGCTCCAAGGAAGCTACAATCTTCGCTTCCCGATCAAACCGGCGGCGAAAACTGCCATGATGCAGCAGCTCATGTGGCAGCAGCTTTACCGCTACATCTCGATCGAAATGCGGGTCGTGCGCCAGATACACCGTAGACATACCGCCACGCCCCAATTCGGCCTTAATACCGTATCGTCCAATCTTCTCTGGTAACATCAATTTGATTATAAATTGACGGCTAGACCCCACAAGACATTATTCGCGCCTTTTTCACGGCTAAAGAATAGGACTTAGTTCCTATTTGTCAGAGACGATATACGATAAATACTTCCTTTTTAGAATACTTTATGTTACCTTGTGGTAATATTTAACCTGAATTTAACCACTGCTATCATGGGAATCAGTTGCGGATGCATCTTATCGCTTTTTCAAGCGTTATTGTTGACAAAAACAGCACTCCGCGTGAGCCTGAGCAGGATAACCAGGAGGCTTTATGCGAAAAATAGTTATACTTTCACTTGTAATACTAAGTTTGTTATTGGCTGCTTGCAGCAACATCCCGTCACTGCCTATACCTGTTGATGATAATGGCAATGTGGTTGTTGATGGTACAACTTCTCCAACCGGAAATGAACCCCCGCGGATAGAAGCGACGCCGACCCCACCCTTGCCCCCTACCTTTACACCCTCTGCCATGGCTCATCAAGGACATCTCTATCTGCTGCCGGTTTCCGGCGCTGATGGTTCCATCCAGTACGTCCATATTGTCAGAGCAGGTGACACGCTGGCTGCTTTATGCCAGATGTACGGCGTGTCGCTTAAAGATGTGATGTTTATCAACAGCATCGCTGACGCAAACCTTATCGAAGTAGGTGATGCTTTGGTTATTCCCATCGGGGGTAGTTAACAAATAGCGGGATAGGTAACTGC
This sequence comes from Chloroflexota bacterium, assembly GCA_046496595.1. Classification (GTDB taxonomy): domain Bacteria; phylum Chloroflexota; class Anaerolineae; order Promineifilales; family Promineifilaceae. Next base: position 13,408 of record JAWOGU010000365.1, on the reverse strand, counting down.
AAAAACGCGATTTTTGGCGGACAATCCAGAAACAAAACTATAATAAAAAAGCCCGTCAGTTTCTGACGGGCTTGATCTCATTACAGTTTCTGGCGTATTGCCTGATCTTCAAGCGCATTTACACCCAATTTAACACTGTTTTAGATGATGGGTAGTGCCTCTTCCAGTGTTTCTTCTGGCGCCTCATGGCATTTAAGCACAATAGCATCATCTTCAATATCGATAGTCACAGTTTGCTCTGGCTTGAATTTACCGGATAGAACAGCATCGGATAATTTATCCTCAACTTCGGTTTGAATCAGTCGGCGTAACGGCCGTGCCCCAAAGTCCGGATCATATCCGTGTTCACCCAGCCAATTTCGCGCTTCATCAGTCGCTTCAATCGTCAATTCATGATCTACCAGCCGTTCATTCACTTCGGTTAGGATGAAATCAACAATCTGCCGAATGTCACGCTGCGACAATTGGCGGAAGACAATTGTGCTATCCACACGGTTTAAGAATTCTGGGCGGAAATGGCGCTTCAATTCTTCAGTAAGCTTTTTACGCATCTCAGCGTATTGCGCCATCTGTTCAGTCGTTTCATCACGTTGGAAAGCAAACCCAAAATTAGGTCCGCGCTTGATCGTATCTGCGCCCACATTTGAAGTCATGATGATGATCGCATTGCGGAAATTGACTTTTTGCCCCTTGGCATCAGACAAGTGACCCTCTTCCATAATTTGCAGAAGCAAATTAAACGTTTCGGGATGGGCTTTCTCAATCTCATCAAAGACAACAATCGAATAGGGGCGGCGGCGTACAGCTTCCGTTAATTGCCCGGCATCCTCATAACCAACATATCCTGGCGGAGAGCCGACCAATCGAGCCACGCTGTGCCGTTCCATAAACTCGGACATATCAAGCTGGACGAGCGCATCTTCACTGCCAAACAGGAAATTTGCTAGCGCTTTTGTCAGCTCGGTTTTCCCCACGCCGGTCGGTCCAAGGAAAATAAATGAACCAATAGGACGATGTGGGTCTTTCAGGCCTGCTCGAGCGCGGCGTACTGCTTTGGAAATAGCTGCAATAGCTTCTTCCTGCCCTACAATGTGTTTGCAAAGCTCTTCTTCCATTCTGAGAAGCCGCGCTGATTCTTCTTCTGTGAATTGATAGACGGGAATACCTGTCCACATGGACAATACTTCCGCAATATCCTCTGCTGTAACGTTTACATTTTCACCAGCAGTTGAATTGAGGCGCATTTGGTCCAACCGCTGTTGAACCTCTGATTCGCGTTCAGTCCACAGCTCTACTTCGTCGGTGCTATGTTCCAGCGCGTAGTCGCGTTCTTCGCGTATGTTGCGCAGCTCTTCATAGGCATCTTCGATGTCGGCTGGTTGGGGCATGCGGTACATGCGCACCCGCGAGGCGCTTTCATCAATCAAATCTATGGCTTTGTCAGGTAAAAAGCGCTCTGTTACGTACCGTGTAGACAGATTAACTGCGGCCTCTATAGCTTCTTCCGAGATAAGTAGATTATGATGTGACTCGTAGGCGCCTTTAATTCCTTTAAGAATCTGAATCGTCTCTTCTGAAGAAGGTTCATCGACACGTACGGATTGGAAGCGGCGTTCCAAAGCAGCGTCGCTTTCAATGTATTTGCGGTACTCCTCAAGGGTTGTGGCTCCAATGCACTGCAATTCACCACGCGCTAAAGATGGTTTGAGAATATTAGCAGCGTCTACAGAACTACCGGCGGAACCGGCACCTACCAGCATGTGGACTTCGTCGATGAATAAAATGGCATCGCTGGACTTGAGTTCATCAATGACACGTTTGAGTCTTTCTTCAAACTGACCGCGGTACATTGTGCCGGCAACGAGGCTGCCGACATCTAACTGCAACACACGTTTGCCATGAAGAATTTCAGGTACACGACCCTCAATTATTCGCTGCGCCAGACCTTCCACAATGGCGGTTTTACCTACGCCGGGTTCACCAATGAGCGCCGGATTGTTTTTGGTGCGGCGCGCCAAAATCTGAATGACGCGCTCAATCTCGGTTTGGCGACCAATAACAGGGTCTAGTTTGCCTTCTTCGGCGAGTGCAGTCAGGTCCGTGGCTAATTGATCCACCATGGGTGTTTTGCTCTTGTCTTTTTTGGCTCTTTGTTGTTTGGTCGCTGTCTGGCTTTCGGCCGTTGCAACTGGACTCTCTTTGAGCATCCGTTTGGTTTGCCGCCGAATTTGTTCTGCGCTAATGCCAAATTTGCGTAACACATCAATGGCTACACCTTCATTTTGCCGGGCCATCCCAAGCAGCAGGTGTTCAGTGCTAATGTAATGTTGGCCCATTCTGCGAGCCTCTTCTACAGCCAGTTCCAAAAGACGTTTTGTGCTTGGTGACAGCTCGATTTTGGTAAATGGGGTCCGTGTGGTTGGATTACTGGATAAACGTTCAACCATTGCTTGAACACGAACAACATCCAGACCCAGTTCACGCAAGACACGCCCTGCTACTCCGCCTTCTTCTCTTAGTAAGCCAATTAATACGTGTTCACTACCGATGTAACTATGGTTTAGCCGTTCTGCTTCTTCTTGCGCTAAACTGAGTACACGGCGTGCACGTTGGGTAAATCGTTCCCAATTTTTTGAATTCACGGGTTTATACCTCGGATTCGCTGAAGACGGTTGAACATTGGCTTATGAAGCATTTAGCATTTCAAGATCAGCTTCTATGAATTTTTCGGAGGTGACCTGCTTCATGCTCAGGCCAAGTTGCCGTTGTTCAGGATCTATACGAATGATACGAACGGTTACGTCCTGAGCTGGTTTAATTACCTGATTAGGATGCTCAATATGGTCATCTGAAAGTTCGGAAATGTGGATAAGTCCTTCCAATTCATACTCGTCTTGCAGTCTGGCAAATGCGCCAAAATTGGTTAATTTGGTGATTTTGGCATCCATTAACTGCCCTACCTGGTATTGTTCTGCAACCAGGGTCCAGGGATCTGGCTCCAGGCGTTTGATGCTCAACGCAAGACGTTGTTTATCCTGATCTATTTTTAGCACATATACAGAAATCTTGTCATTGATTTTGAGTTTTTCTGCTGGATTGTTAATGCGCTTCCAACTCAATTCTGATAAATGGACAAGCCCTTCTATGCCGCCGATATCGACAAAGGCTCCGAAATCCGCCAGGTTTACGACTGTCCCTTCGCAGATGTCACCTTCTTTGATCGATTGCAGCAGTTTTTCACGCTTTGATTGGCGGATTTCCTGTTCTGCGGCTCGTTCTGAAAGGATCAGGCGGTTTCGTTCTTTGTCAACTTCGATTACTTTTGCGCTTATTTCCTTACCTGTATTGTGGGTTTTGGCTGTACGTTCCTGAACGAGTTGAGAGTTTGGAATGAAGCCTCTTATCTGCCCAACGGCGACAAGAATACCGCCCCTATTGGTGCCCACGATTGTGCCTGTGTACACTTGTTTGGAAGCTAACAGGTCGTCGGCATCCAGCCAGTCTTGTTCTGCAGCTGCTTTTACATACGACAGAATGGTATTGCCATTCGCGTCTTCCGGATCGACGACAAAGACAGGTATTTCATTGCCGACAACGAGCTTTTCTCTCGTGACGTTATCCAGGGCTTCAACTTCCCGGCTTGATATGATGCCTTCGGATTTTGAGCCGATGTCTACAATGATTTCATTGTTTTGGATGTCAACAATGTATCCATTACGAATTTCACCGACTTTTGGAAGGTTGAAATCTGCTGATAATAAAAAGTCCATTGGGTGTTCACCAACACCACTCCCCGATCCTGTTGTATTGATTTCCAAAATGTTGTGCCTCTCAATTTCACCGACTTTACGGTATTTTTCTTTGATTATACTGGGTTTGATGCGATTGGCAATAAGCGCTCTCGAGAGTTAATTTAGCTTAAAGGTATTTCATGTAGTGACTTATTTTGATTACGATTGACAGCAACGGTACATCCACAAAAACTCCCCACACACGTTTGGGGCTTTCCATTTTAGTTATTCGATTGTCGTGGTTTATAATTGTGGGATTTGCAAAAGGGTTCAACAATGGGATTCTCTCGATCTCGGAATTGGTTGTTGGTTTGGTTTGTGTTTTTTTTGCTCCTGGTAGGGGGAATTTATGCGCCTGCTGTTCGTTTTGGTTTGATTTGGGATGATCCGGAATGGTTTGGGCGTTCTGTGGGGGTGTCGTGGGAGAAGCTGATTTTACCTTTTGAGGATTATCAGTTTTTTCGGCCGGGGAATATGATTTATAACCGGTTATTTGTGGGGGGAGATGGCACGTTTTCGATTTTTGAAATGCATGTGGCGCAGTTGGCCTTGCATGTGCTGAATGTGTCTTTTGTGTTTGCCATTAGCAGACGGGTGGGTTTTGCGCGGTGGATGGCGTTTATGGCGGCGATGATTTTTGCCTGGCATCCTTTTGGGCATCAGGCGGTGGCATGGGCGGCGCCTGGGCAGCCGTTGGCGGCCGTTTTGTGTTTTAGCGCCTGGGTGTTTTATCTGGCAGGCAGGGGTGGTGTTCGGGAGCAATTTCGGTGGCAACGGCCGTTTTTGTTGCTGCTGAGTCTCTTCTTGTTTTTGCTGGCGGTGAGTACGCACGAATCCTCGGTGCCGTTGGCGGTGATGCCCTTGTTATTTGAGCTGGCGCTGCGTCTTCAGAGCCAATCCTGGCCGGATGTGGCGCAAAGCTGGCGTTACCCGCTGCGCTTGGGCTGGGTGTGGCCTCTGCTCTATGTGGGCGCTGCGCTTTTGTTCATGATTGTCTGGGCGTTGATGCCTCGTGAGGGCGGAATTACCGGCGTTTACCTGGATTTTTTGGTGTTTGCCTATTATTTGCAGGGATTTGTGTTTCCGGCAGCCGGACCTGAGGTGATGGCGTTTTTTGGGGGAGGAACGGCCGTTTCCTTTTTCTGGCTCGCTCTGACTGGCGGCTTATGGGCTTTAGCCGTCTATCGGGGGCGGGGTATCCTGGCGACGACCGGCATTTTATGGGCGGGCGTGGCGCTGCTGCCGGCTTTGTTGGGGCTGTCTTTTAGTTATGTCGGTTTTGCGCCGCGTTTGTTTTATGCGGCTGCGCCAGGCGCGGCCTGGGTGTGGGTAGCTGCTTTATGGCCCTCTGAGCAAAGGGTCCGCTCTGTTGCCGGGGTTTTGGGGCTGGCGTTGTTGGGGGCGGTGGTCCTGGTTGGTGTGCGCCAGGTTTGGTATTTCCAACGCCTGTTTGAGCCGGGAACCCGGCTGATGACGGATATGGCAGCGGAACTTTCAGAGAAGAACGGCCGTTACCTCTTCCTCAATTTTCCCGACCGCTATCGCTTAAAGGAGCAGCCGTTTGCCCTGGGTTATTGGGGGGTGGTGCTGGCCCCGGTGGTGATGGACCTGGCGGATTTCCCCGCTTTACTCAACGGCAGCGCCGCGCAAACGACTTCACGTAGTATGCCATGGCTGAACGAAAGCGAACGCGGCGAGGGGTCTATTCTTGTCGATATGCGCGGTGAAATTGTACACCCTGAGGATCTGTTGATCCTTGCCAGGGAATATGATGGCGTCTATTTGACTCAGTTGGACACAGATGGCAACTTTGCCTTGCGCTACGCCGGGTCTGTGAGTACTAGACCAGATGCCGACTGCGGAATTGCCCGGTTTGAGAACGTTTTATGTTTACATAAAGTCGATGTATTTGAACAGAATGGCGATCTACACGTAAGGACCGCGTGGTGGACCGAGACGGACCTGCCGTCGCAGCTCACGCTGTTTTTGCATCTGGGTCAGTCAGGAACGCCGCCGCTGACGCAGGTGGATGGAGATACCTGGTACAAGGCGCTGCCGCTGAATGCCTGGCAGCCAGACGATCTGATCATTGACGAGCGTGTGCTGCCCATGCCAAAAGAGCAGGCGGGTTTGCGGTTTGCTATCGGTGTGTATGACTGGGTGAGCGGGGAAAGATGGCCTGGCGTGGATGCGGAGGAACGGCCGTTACCCGACGGCATTTTGGTGTGGCCCCTGGTTCCATAAGTTAAGGATAGGGGTCGGAAACGGCCGTTTCCACCAGTTCAATCTCAAACAGCGTCGGCCATAACTTGCCGGTGACAAATAAACGGCCGTTTTTTTCATCGTAGGCAATGCCATTGAGTACGTCAACCGGCTGCGTAAGCGACTCAACCGGCAGCAGACCCGTGAGATCGATCCAGCCTGTGACCTGCCCTGTTTCCGGGTTGATGCGGGCGATGAGGTTGGTCTGCCAGATGTTGGCGAAGATTTCGCCGTCGATGTACTCCAGTTCGTTCAAACGCATGACCGGCGAGGTCTGGTCATAAACGGCAATAGAGCCGGTAATGGTTTGTGTGGCAGGGTCCAGGAAAGTGAGCGTGTTTGTGCCGTCGCTCATGATCAACTGCGCTCCGTCGTGAGTCAGCCCCCATCCTTCGGTGGGGTAGGTGAACGCGCCGATTTGGGTAAAGGTTTCCCGATCATAGATAAAACCAGTCTGAGACTGCCAGGTGAGCTGGTAGATTTTGTCGCCAAAAACGGTGATGCCTTCACCAAAATATTGTTCATCCAGCGCCACAATTTGTTCGACTGCACCGCTTTCCAGGTCGGTTCGGCGCAGGCTGGACTGCCCATTGCGCCCCGTGCCTTCATAAAGAGTATCGTCAACGTAGACGAGTCCCTGGGTGAAAGCGTTCGGGTCGTGGGGATAACTGGCGATGACGCGGTAGCCGTATCGGGTGGGAACCTGCGCCGCACTTTCGGGCGCCAGGGCGGGCGCGGGGTAAGCTGGCGCTGTGTCTATGCCGCCGAGAACGGCCGTTTCCGTGACTGCTGTGGGTGGTTCTTCTTGGAGAACGGGACTGGCAGCTGCACAGGCAGCCAGGAGAAAAAACAAACTCAGTAACAGGACAAATTGGGTTAAACGCTGCATTACAGAGACTCCTTGTGGGGGATAACGGCCGTTTTCGCCCGTTGTCTGAGCGTGGTTTTTACTGCCTGAATATCAGCCGGAACCGTTTTACCCGCGCCATAATAACAAAGAGCCGCCGGAATGACGAGCAGTTGAAACAGCGCCAGCCCGATAGCAAAGTTCAACGGCGGCGGCGCTTTGCCCGCCAACAGCGAGAACACAAGACCGGTCAGGCCAATGCTGATGGCATTGCCCACCGCCCGAAAGACGCGCGTCAGGCCAATGATCGTGCCCCGATGTTCCGGCAGATTCACATCCGTTACCAGCGCCGCCCAGTTTGGTCCTTCGGCGGAAAACAGGGTCATTGCCGCAAACGCCACCACAAACATAAGCACAATCCAGCCGTTGGTCAACAGCGACAGCGCCAGGTTCAGGCTGACCAGCCACACAGACTCGCCAACGGGCATGACAATGCCCCGCACCGGTAGAAAAAACAGTAAAATAAAAAAGGGTACGGAAGCCAGCAATCCAATCAGCGCCAGCCAGGTGCGGCCCTTTGGATTTTTCCGCTGCAAACGGTCCCCCAGATACCCGGCTGGAATCGCCATCAAAATACCCAAACTGAATAGAATGACAAACACGTTGCCCACAACGGTGGAAATTTCCAGGCTGAAGCCCTGCGCTTCTACCTGGGCCACAGCCCAGCGCGGTACCCAGGTGGTGGAGCCAAAGGCCAGCGTCAGGATAAAAGTTTGCAAAATGAGCCAGCGGTTGGAGCGGTTGCTGAGGATTTTTCCCAGGTCTGAGCGTTGGATGCGGAAGGGGTAGCTTTGCCCGGCGGCAAAAATCGGGGCCAGATCCGGTTCTGCCCGGCCGCGCTCAGGCAGCCGGGCAAACAGGTAGAGTACGGCGAAGAGCAGGCCAAACAGGGCGATGAGCCAGAAGGGAACACGCCAGTTGTAAGCGCCCAGGGTGCTGGCGAGGATGGCTCCCGCAGCCGCCCCCAGGGATTGCGATATGCTCCATAAGCTGAGCGCCAGACCCCGCCTTGCCGCCGGAATGACGTCGCTGATGACGCTAAAGCCGACGGATGCGATGCTGCCCACGCCAACGGCCGTTATCAATTGACCGCTGACAAACTGGGCAAAGGTCTGGGCAAAGCTGGTGTACACCATCGCTCCGCACCACACGATGGTGCCTAGAAACAGCAGCCGTTTCCGATTGCTGCGGTCTCCCCGGTAGCCCCAGTAAGCGGAGGAAAAGGCGGCGATGAGGATGTAAACGGCCGTTAACAACCCTAAAGTCGCTTCATTGGCGTCAAACTCGCGGGCGATAATGGCATACAGCGGCGGCATCACACCTGCTGCCATGTTGTCCAACGACGCCAGAACTATGAAAACAACAAAGGTATATACCTGGGAAAACCTCAAAACCTGTTAAAAGATACGCCGGAAGGCCAGGAAGCCAATCATCGCTAAACCGATGACGGCGCTGGCGCAAGGCAGCGCTGCGACAGCGCTGGTTTCTGGTTCAGCCAGCGGGACGGCAGTTGGTTGATCGCTTTCGACAACGTTGGCGGCGGCCACAGTGGTGGCTTCACCTTCAGGAACCATAGAAGTAGCCGTTGCCGGTGGTTCAGTTTCTGTGGTGGGTTCGGCGGTAGGGGTGCTGGTGGGTTTGGCGGTGGGCGTGGCTGTAGCTTCGGCTTCAGCCATGATTTCTCTTGTGGCTGTAGCTGGCTGTGAAGTGTTTGTGGGTTGGGCCGTGGCAGTAGGAATAACCGGACAGGACGGGTTGCGGGTGGGATTCCATAACGGACTGGGGGTAGGCGTTTTCCCTTCAAGCGGTTCTGCGCCAACGATGGGCAGGCCGCTGATATTGCCGTGGACGATAACAGCGGCATTGGCGACCCAGCCGATGGTTTCATTGGTGAGTTGGATGACCCACCATTCTGCGTCGGCGGCGCGACCTAATATGGGACGCACTTCCAGGTAAACAAGCTGCCCGATGATGTCATAATCGACGCCGGGGCCGGAACGAACATTTACTGTGTTGCGTGTTTGCACGGTAGGGGGGACGCCGCAGGCAACGGCCGTTGGCAAATAACCTCCAGCCGGTGTCGCCGCCAGTGTGACCGGGATAAGCGTGGCGGTGGGCGTGTGGGTCGGTATATCAGTGGCTTGGGGCGGTGTGGTTGGCTGCGGATCGGATGGCTTGCTGGTAGCCCCCGGTGGCGGCGACGTGGGTGGGGGGGAGGTGGGCGGCGGAGGCGTGGGTGTGCGGGTGATAGTGGTGAAATTGGGCAGGCCAAACGTCGGCGGGACGCCGGTATGCCGACTAAAAAACATCGTTAATGCCAGACCAGCAAAAAGTGTAAAGAGCAAAATTCGACGAGTCATGTTTCTTCTCCGAAGCGATACTATTCAGAAGCGGGCATAGGCGAATTAACGATAATTTAGTGTGAGCAGTTTATCGCCATCAAGTTGTAAACTAAAGATAAGGTTATTTCCTTCAAGAGTCACAGGCGCCGGTATGGCGGACACAACTGCTGCTCCAGCGGGTAAGGTGACTGTAATTGTAACAGATTCCGGATCGGAGCCGCCTTGTTTGCGTACAAACAACTGGTATTGGCGGCTGCCATCCTCTTGCGCTGCGACAACAGCGGGCACTGTGTAATGATACTGGCTGCTGACGCTTTGGGCGTAAGGAACCATCAAAAAGTTGCTCACGGTGATAAATCCCGGCATTTCGGTGACGACAGCGCCCGAGGTGGAAATAGCCTCGCCGGAGCGGGTGTATTGCCCGGCGGTGGTGTGCCTGGCGGCGTCGATGATGACCGTGTTTTCCGGTAGATAGAGACGCAAGTAGTTGAAGTAGCAGCCATTCGCCACATTCAGGTAATCCGGCACTTCAGTATAGGCGGAAAGATCATATTGGTAACACGGCTCTCCGCTGTCTGCGCCGGTGTGTGTGTAGGTGACAGTGAGGACGCCTTCGCTGTCGCCATTGTCAGCCAGCGCCACCCGGTAGTCGGTCTCTCGTTCGATATAGATGTTGCTTTTGTTGAAGCCCATGTTGGTATCGATGACGGCGAAAAAATCCTGGGCAGGGGGATTGACTAAACGGCCGTTCCAACCAGTTTCCGCTAAAATTTCCTGCGCCTCGGGGTGGCGCAGATAAATTTGTAAATGTCGCCCTTCCAAAGCCTGCGCCATATTTTGCGCCAGCAGCGGTAGATCCACCTGTCCCAGATTGTTTTCCAGGTGATTGCGGATGGCATTGGCAAAGACGCCGATGAAGGCCTTCCGTTCGTTAATCCAGGGTGCGTCACTGGTTTCGTCTCCGGCGGCCCAGGCGTCTTGCAAAGTAGTCGTGATGTTTTGCGATGTGATGGTGTCGCCCTCGACGGACACCGGGATGGGACCGGTGGCCTCCACCAGCAGCCTGAGAAACTCCTGGTCGATGGCAATAGCGCCGTCTAGCGGCGGCAAACTTTGACCATAGCTGAAGAGATCCATAGCTTTGTTGGCCGAGGTCGGGAAATCGGGCCAGAAGTTGGCGTCTCGAAATAGGAAGAGATCGAGGCCCATGTAATCAGCCATCGGCTGCGGGGCGACATCGTAGGGTTTTTCCAGGTAATTGTCTATTGTGTAGGCGTCTACCATGTTTATTTCTGATAAACGGCCGTTTTCCACTGATATGCTGCCGGCGCCGGCAATAAAACCGCCGGTACCACGCCGTTCATCCTCGTTTTGGGCGATGAGCAAATAGGTGCGTGGTCCATTTTGGCCCAGCAGTTCGGGCAAAATGGGGCTGAGAGACAATCCTTTTTCCGCCAGGGGCAGCCAGTGGTCGGCCAGGATAAAAGCCTGCTGTAAACGCCAGGGCAGTTCGCCTGCGTTGTCGATTTCGGCGCGGGCGGCGCTTACCTGCTGCACGGCGGCGTGGGCGGCTTGCAGGTCTGGCGCGGCATGGGCGAAGGCGTTGACCAGGGCGGTGAAACGGTCTGGCATGTCCGGCGTTTGCATGAGAACCAGCGCCGGTTTGAGGCCGCGCACGGCGTAGGCGGCGGCGTCGCTGCCAGCCACCGCCATGTCCACAAGCTGCGGCGCAGCCGTCAAGGTGGACCCCACTTTGGGCAGCCAGCCGAGATAGGGGGTAAAGGGCAGGAAAACAGCCGTTTCATCTTTCAGCGTATAGATGTCTTGCCGGGTGTCCAACACGAGCTTTTCGACGGCGTCGGGATCGATGTTGCTCAGGCCGTCCGCCAGCAGCGTTTCCACCTCTGCCTGCCGGGCCAGCAGAGAGTTCCCGGCCTGGTAAATACGCCAGGTTTTTAGTCCCAGCCAGAGCAAAAAGAGCAGCAGCAGGCCAAGCAGCGCCATGAGGATGAGGCGTTTACGGGTGAATTTAGGTGACGTGGTTTCTGATGTCATAAAAATTACCGGATGGTACAGTGTAATTCATAAGGTGTCGCTGCCGATTCTGGCGGGTTGAGGCTGGCGGTGCAAAACGGCCGTTTCTGGCTGTTCTCTTGAGCAAATTCCACTAAGTTGTCTTCGATTAACCCGCTTAAATCCGGGTAAAGCCGGGCTAGCCGTGCCCGGTACCAGTCGTGGGCAAATAAATCGGCGTCTACGGGAATGATGTCCGGGCGTTGGTTTTCGGTGTAGACGAAATACCACAGGGCAAAGATGGTAGGATCTCCTGGCGTTTGTACGATGGCTGCCGGTGGAATGTCTGCCAGCAGCGCTTCGGCCCGTTCTCGCAGTGCCCTATCGCCGCTTAAATTATGCGCTGGAAAGTTTAGCAAAAGCAGCGCCAATGGCAAACTGAGCGCCCACCAGCCGAGGCGCTGCAAGCTGATGACCAGGGTCAGGCTGAGCAGCAGCCAGGCGGGCAGCGTCAGTACAACAGCATCGTTGACGCTGTAACCAAAGGCGAGCATGATGAAGAAAACGGCCGTTAACCACAGCAGCCCGATCAATTTACGCTGCACCCGATCTGCCAAAATGAACGAGGCAGCGAGCAGCGGCACAGCCGCCCACGAAAACTGACGCAAAAATAATGCCAGCCAGGCGGACGCTCTGGGCAGCCACTGCTCAGAGGGCAGGCTGAAGGCGTAGCCGCGGTACAACTGACCGCTCACCAGCCACCACCAGCCGCCAAGCGTGCGTGGTTCGCCCCAGACCACTGGGCTGGCGTCTGAGGCTAACAGGGGTAGCAGCAGAAAAGGCAGCAGTCCGACCAGCAGCCCTGCGCCCAATTGGGGCCAATCACGCCGCGGCGTCTGCGCCAGGGCCAGCGGCAGCAGCAGCCAGGCGGTAAGGTGGGACGTGACTGCCAATCCTAACAAGAGACCGGTCAGCCAGAACGGCCGTTTGGTCAACAATGACCACACAAATGCCGCCGTAAACAGCATAAACAGGCCATACACTTCGGCAATGGCAGCCTGACCCCAGACCAGCGTGGAAAAAGCCAATGTCAGCCCGGCGGCGATGGCAGCCGGAACGTTATCTGTATTTTTGGCGGGGAAGGCGCGGAAGGCGGCGGCGGCGGCAAAACCGGCGGCTAAGGCCATGGGCAGCGCGGAGAGCAAGCTAAAGCGGGCGGCAATGAGACCCAGCGGCACGCTTCCGACCAGTTTACCCAACAGAATGTAAGTGGGATAGCCGGTGGGATGCGGGGCGCCCTGGGTCATAACGGCCGTTATCAAATCGCCGCCGTCTATGCCATAAAACGCCCAGGTTAGATCGCGGGAGAAGGTAGCCAGGTAAACCGCCAGGGCAATAACCGTGGTGACGCCCGCCGCCGCCAGCGCCGGCTGCGTGGTTGGCGGCGGAACTGTGCGCGGTTTAATTGGCATCACCAGGCTCCCTTGCCCTGAATAATGACCGGAATGGTCTTGGCGAGAATCGTCAGATCGCGCCAGACTGAGTAGTGGGCGATGTAGTCCAGTTCCAGGCGCACCCGGCCATCCAACGACAGCGCGCCGCGCCCGTTGACCTGCATGGGGCCGGTTAAGCCCGGTTTCACCATGAGGCGGCGGCGGTGCCAGGCAGAGTAACGCGCCACAAATTGAGGCGATTCGGGGCGCGGGCCTACGAGGCTCATGTCGCCTTTGAGTGTGTTCCTAGGCCTCGAAATAAGTGTGGTGTGCCTTGCCGCCTTTCGTTAACCAATAGGTGCGATGCTTGATCGCATGCAGCTTGTCGGCGATAGCTTCCGGCAACAGTGCAATCGCCTTGCGCAAGAACTTTTTCATGTCAGCGTTTCGTCAGTGGGAAGAAAAAGCCTGGATGGCCTCGTCGTAAATCGTCATCAACTGCCGGTAATTGATATCGGCCGTGTAGTTCGCTTCATATTCTGCGCGGGCCGCCTGTCCCATGCGTTGCATCTCGGCGGGGTGGCTGGCGACCCAGCGCAGTTTGTCCGCCAGATCTGCAATCCGAGATCGAGCGCCACCGCCTGGCCGCCGCCGAGCGCG
>JAWOGU010000356.1:0-10423 GCA_046496595.1 Chloroflexota bacterium | reverse complement strand
CTGCCCCTTACCTTCGAGCAGTTGGGCGTCTGGATTCGCGGCAATGAAGATAACGGCAGCCTCGCCCAATCCGCCGAACAGGCTTACAGCGGCGGTTCCTCCGCCAAACTCAGCTACGGCTTCAAAACCGACGGCAACGACTATGTTGTTTTCATGCAAAACAACGCCATTCCCGGCGAACCCACTGCTCTGCAAATTTGGGTCTACGGCGACGGCAGCGGTCACTACCTCAACGCCTGGATTATCGACAAAGAGGGACAGACCTGGCAGGTGCCCTTCGGCCGTGTCACCCATACCGGCTGGAAACAAATGACCGGCTACATCGACGTGGAACAAGATTGGCCCTGGACCCACATCAGCGGCCCTCAAAACGATGTGGTAGATTACCCCATCTCCTTTCGTGGCCTCGTTCTGGACGATTTCAACAACGCTTACATCGGCTCCGGTGACATTTACCTGGACGACCTCACCCCCACAGATCTGACCCTCACCATCCCCTGACGTGCTTCACGTTTCGTTTCACCTGAAACGGCAAAATTTCTGTTGTTCGTGCATGTTCACTCTTAGGTCTATAATAGGGAACTCGGGTTCAGTTGATCATAGTGTAAGCGTTCAGTTCCTCTGACGACTTTTGAAGTTTTGATCACCAAACGACGAGATTTCCAGAGGTGCAAACTTCAAAAGTCTGAACGGTTACGATCAAGTTACGACAAAGCCCCCGAAATTCCCAAGACCCTTCATCGCTTAAAACAAACCCTTCAATCCGACTGAAGGAGGTATTTACATGGAACAAGAAAATGTAAACAATATTCCAACTGCAAAAAAGATCGAGAAACTCGTTGACAAAGGCAAAACGGGCAAACTCAAACGCCTGCTGGCCGAAGTCCATCCGGCCGACATTGCCGACTTTTTAGATCAACTCCCTCCTGAAAAAGCCGTCATCGTTTTTGATTTGCTGCCAGTGGCGGTTGCCAGTGAAGTGCTGGATGAAACAGGCAGTCTGGTCCGTCAGGAACTCATTGATAAGGTAGATGACGAAAAACTGGCAGACATGCTGGATGAACTGCCGATGGATGACGCGGCTGAGTTTCTGGAAGCTCTGCCAGATGAAGTGTCTGACCGGCTAATCGAGCTGATGGAACCGGAAGACCGGGCAGAGGTTCGGGAACTGCTCTCCTATGAAGAGAATACCGCCGGCCGCTTGATGACCCGTGACGTGGCAGTTCTGCGCCGCTTGTGGACCGTTGATGAGACGCTCGATTATCTGCGTTCTCTGGAAGAAACCGAATCGATCCATTACCTTTACGTGGTAGATAAAGATGACAAATTGATCGGGGTTGTGCCGCTGCGAAATTTAATTCAATCTCCGGCTAATGCCACGATTGAATCGATTATGCGGGAGGGGGTGGTGTCGGTGCCGGTCACGGCCGACCAGGAAGAACTGGCGGACATGGTGGCTCGCTATGATTATTATTCCATGCCGGTGGTGGACGGAAACGGCCGTTTCCTGGGCGTCGTCACCGTAGATGATGTGCTGGACATCGTGGAAGAAGAAGCCACTGAAGACATCCAGCGCCTGGGTGGCTCCGAACCATTAACCCAACCCTACTTTGCCGTCTCTACCCTGCAAATCGTGCGCAAACGCATTGGCTGGCTCCTCCTCCTGTTTGTCGCCTCCACCCTCACCGGCACTGTGATCAACCTCTTCAAGGAAGAGTTGGAAACGGTTATCGTACTCAGTCTCTTCATTCCGCTCATCATCGGCACCGGCGGTAATGCCGGCTCTCAAACCGTCGCCACCATCATCCGCGCCATCACCCTGGACGAAGTACGCCTGAGCAGTATTTTCCCGGCAGTACGTAAAGAAGTCTCAGTGGGCATTCTACTCGGTTTAGTCATGACCCTGGTCGGCGGTGTCCGTGCCCTGACCTGGCACACAGGATATGAGATTGCATTTGTAGTCGGCCTGACACTGGCTGCCGTCGTTTTATGGGCTACCACTGTCGCTACAGTCATTCCCATCCTGGCAGACAGATTTAACATCGACCCCACTGTCATCAGCGGTCCCATGATTTCTACCGTCGTTGACGCCACCGGTCTGTTCATCTATTTCGGTCTGGCCAAGATGATTCTTGGCTTATAAGGATGCGTTATGATCCAAAATACCTTTCCTGACTCCCTCCTCACCGCCTTACGCGCCGCCCAACATGTCGCCGTGCTTACCGGCGCCGGCATCTCCGCCGAAAGCGGCGTGCCCACCTTCCGCGAAGCGCAAACCGGCCTATGGGCGCAGTACGACCCGCAAGAACTGGCGACGCCCCAGGCGTTCCGCCGCAACCCCCGGCTGGTGTGGGAATGGTACGATTGGCGGCGTGAACTGGTGACCGCGGCTGAACCAAATCCCGGCCACCTGGCGCTGGCAGCGATGGAACAGCACGTTCCCCGCTTCACCCTCATCACCCAAAATGTAGACGGCCTGCATCAACGCGCCGGCAGCCAGCACATCATCGAACTGCACGGCAATATCATGCGTACCAAATGCGCCGAAGACGGCCGTTTTATCTCCCATTGGCCCCCCACCGACGAAGTCCCACCCCGCTGCCCCCACTGCGGCGGCCTGCTGCGCCCCGACGTGGTCTGGTTTGGCGAAAACTTAGACCACGAGAATTTGGTAACGGCCGTTACCGCCGCCCAAACCTGCGACCTCTTCTTCAGCATCGGCACCTCCGCCCTCGTCCACCCCGCCGCCGCCTTGCCCCTCGAAGCTCTTGAAGCCGGCGCCATCGTCGTCGAAATCAACCCGCAGGCCACACCCCTCACCCTGCAAGTCAGCTATGCCCTCACCGGCGCTGCCGGCGTCCTGCTGCCAGCCCTCGTCGCCGTGGCCTACACCTGATACGTCAGAATTATAGAGAAACTACGAGGGCTGAGCCTGTCGAAGCCCGCTGAGCCTGTATCGTCATGAATTATTTACATAAGCGCGATAGTCGTTTATACTACCGACATGTCTGGACAAAAAGCCAACAACGGTGAAACCCAAGTCCCCCTGAGCATCGTTTTCATCACCATAGGCGTGATGATCCTGCTGGCTGTCAGCGCCATCTGGCTGCTGGTTCCAGGTGCAATGCCCGTTCCCGTTTATGCGGCCATCCAACCCCTACTGCCCGAAACTATCGTTCTGCCGACACCCGCCTCTCTCGCCGCAGTCCCCGTCTTTACGCCCCGGCCCGAAACGTCTCCACTCATGTCAGATGCTCCCGCAGGTGAGCCGGAAAACACCGGTGTAGTCACCATGGCCGAAGCGCTTGAACAAGAACCCCTCACCGGCAAACCGGTACGCATCGCCATCCCAGCCATAGAGTTGGACGCCCCGGTAGCGGACATTGGCGCAGAACCTGTTGTGAGCAACGGTCAAACGTATTACCAATGGCTTGTCCCCAATGATTTCCTGGCTGGCTGGCACAACAACTCAGCCCGCCTCGGCCAGCCGGGCAATACCGTGCTCAATGGTCACCATAACGTTTACGGTGAAGTATTCCGCGATCTGATAGACCTTGAAGAAGGTGATGAAATCATCATGTACGATGATGACCGCCAATACACCTATCTCGTCACCGATATAGAAATCCTGCCAGAACGCGGTCAATCCCTTGAGGTTCGTTTAGAAAACGCCGCCTGGATTGCCCCCACTGAGGACGAACGCCTCACGCTGGTCACCTGCTGGCCTTACACAGATAATTCTCACCGCTTAATTGTGGTGGCCGTACCGGTTGAGACCGCGCTGTCTCAACGATAATTTTATGTAACTATACAGCCAGACGAGGGCTGAGCTTGTCGAAGCCCGGTTTCGCCTTCGACAAGCTATATAGCCAGACGAGGGCTGAGCGTTCGACTGAGCTCACGCCGAAGTCTTGTCGAAGCCCGGTTCCCTTCGACAGGCTCAGGGAACCTAGTTACCAATTTTTTTAGTTCAATTGTTTTTATAGGAGGTGTAATCACATGAAAAAGGTTTTACTGATAGGTCTCACTTTAGTGCTTGTTATGAGCGCCCTGGTCAGCGCAGTCAGCGCTTATGATGAGAATCATGGTACCATTCGCGGCGCTGTCTATCAGGATGTGAATGGCGACGGCAAATGCGTCAACACCGGCGTGGCCGGTGAAAATCCAATCGGCGGCGTTTCTCTGGAGTTTGTCAGCAGCGACGGCAAGCACACTATTCACCTGTACACCGGCGAGAACGGCACCTATGGTCTGGCTGAAGCGGGATTTAGCAACTGGAAAGTCACCGCCCGGCCCAGTTCGGACTGGGTGGTAACTTCACTTAATCCACAATACGCCTTCATTGATCAAAACCAGCCAGAAGCCTTAAATGTGAATTTCTGTGTGGCTAAGGTGGGTTATTTTGTTCCCGGTGGTCCCATTTTGCCCATACACCCCATCTACCCAGGCGGGCAGGTACCGCCCTCGGTCGTGCTGCCTGAGTCTGGCGCGCCGGCTGTGAACCACCAAACGGGTTTGTTAACGGCCGTTATCGCTCTGGCAGGTCTCAGTCTGATCATGGCGGGGGTCGGTCTGGAAGTCGTCAAACGCCGTTCTAACTAATGCAGTGAAGACGAGGTCTGAGCCTGTCGAAAACCGTTGGTTTCGACAGGCTCAACCAACTCCGTTACCCTCTCAAGGCTTCAACAACACCTTGCCTTTGTTTTTCCGCTCCTGAATATACTGGTGGGCCGCCGCCGCTTCTTCAAACTTAAACACCTTATCCACATAAGGCCGAAACAGCGCCTCATCATACCAGGCGACAATTTGCGCCATCCAGCTACGCGGCAAATGGGCATGGTCCCACATACGGCCTAGATTAACGCCCACAACCGCTTTGTTCTCCCTCATCAACTGGCCTGGGGTGTGTACTGGCGTCTTTATGAATGCCAGCGCTTTCTGCAGCCATAAACCACGGTCGCTGCCAGCCAGGCTGCTGGCGCCCACATAAACGAGCCGGCCGGTGGGCAGCAGCAAACGATAATTTTTCTGCCAATGCACCCCGCCTAAAGAGTCCAACACAATTTGAACCCCCTTACCGGCCGTCAAGTCCATCAGCACACGTTCATAATCATAATTGCGGTAATCAATGGGATGATCCAGACCACGTTCGCGTAAAAAATCGTGCTTTTCCGGGGAAGCCGTGCCAAAGGTTTCCGCGCCAATAATGCGGCAGATGTCTAAAGCTGCCAGACCAAGGCCGCCAGCCGCGGCATGAATCAACACCTTATCATCGGGGCGCAGGGAACCCATCACCACCAACATCTGATAAGCCGTGAGATAGGATACAGGAATCGCAGCGCCATCTTCCGGGGACATCCAGTCGAATCGCTTGAACACTTGCTTGTGCGGCACGCATACCACGTCGCTGTAACCGCCAAAGCGCATCGCCGCCAACACCAGATCGCCTTCTTTCAAGTCAACCGATCCCTGGGCCACGGCGTCTACAACGCCTGCCACTTCACAGCCGGGCACGTAGGGGATTTGGGGGGCGTCAGCATCCTGACCCATACGGCCCAAGATGTCGTCAAAGTTGACACCGCTGGCCTGAACGCGAATGCGTACCTCGCCGCTGCGGGGAATCGGCTCCGGATTTTCTCTGATTTGCAGGACCTCGGGACCGCCTTTCTTGCTGACCCACACCTGTTTCATAGCTTGCTCTCTCTTCCTCGGATTTGTGGGCGGAGTATAACGGGAACGGCCGTTTCCCGTCAATTTTGTTGACAACCCGGCTGCTTTTTGCTAAGTTCGCCTCAAGGAGACACCATGCCCAAAATTGATGCCCTAGACCAGGGTTCCTCTGCGCAGCGAGACGCCCTGAATCATCAAGCAATTGAAGATTATCTTAAGACCATCTACACGCTGGCGGAGAGCGAAAGTCCGGTCAGCACCTCGCGCATTGCCGACGCCCGCCAGGTCAAACCCGGCTCAGTCACCAACATGCTCCAGCGGCTCGCAAAGCTTAACCTGGTCGATTACGAAAAGCATTATGGCGTCGCCCTTACGCCGGCCGGTGAAAAGATTGCCCTGGAAGTGATCCGCCACCACCGGTTGTTGGAGTTGTATCTCTCAGAGGCGCTGGGCTTTGGCTGGGATGAGGTGCATGAACAGGCAGACTTGCTGGAACACGTCATCAGCGAAAAACTGGCGGAACGCATCGCGGCTTTTTTAGGGGACCCACTATTTGATCCGCATGGCGACCCCATCCCCACCCGCGATGGCGCCATTATCAGCCGGGAAACTCGCCCCTTAACGGCCGTTTCCCCCGGCGAAACCGTCATCATTGCCCGCATCCTGGACGACGACGACAGCGAGCGGCTGCGCTATTTGGCAGAGTTAGGGCTAATTCCCGGCATCGTCATCAGTGTAACGGCCGTTGCCCCCTTCGACGGCCCCATCACCCTCACCATCGACGGCGAACCGCGCATCGTTGGCCACATCATCGCCCAATCCGTCCTAATCAGCATCCTCGACTAAAGACTGGCAGAGATCCTCATTTCCTCACTCTCTACCCTCAATTCTTCATCACGACTGGTAAATAAACGGGATATTCAGGCGGCGTCAACGTCGTCAGGCGGAATGGCGTGGAAAACACGCCGCTGCCGCAGACGTTATCCGCCTGCACCCGCCAAAAATACAACGTAGACACAGCCAGGTTTTGCGGCTGATATTGATTTACCGTGAGGCCAGACGCCTGCTCCACAATCTGGGTAAACGCCTCATCCGCCGCTATCTCCACCGTGTAAGTGACGCCCGGCGCTGCCTGCTCCCACACCAACTCCACAGCCAGCGGCTGCTCATCTGCCTGATCAGGCGGCGAGAGCAGCCCCGGCGCTTCCGGCGCAGCGCTAAACAAATTCAACGCTGCGCTGGTCGTCTGCGTAATCGTCTGATCGCTGCCCGACACAGTAATCTGATAACTGCCCGCAGCGGCTCCCACCAGATTTCCCACCGTCAGGGTAATGGTATCTGGCGGGATTGTGGGATTGGTGTTGAAAACGGTCGTTGCTCCCGCCGGTATACCCTCTGCGCCCAAAGCCACAGTCCCGGCAAAATCAGACCGGGCAAACACCTGTACCGTGTAATCCGCATCCGCAGAACTGCACACCGTTTGCGCCGATGGCGTCATCGTCAGGCCAAAATCAACCGCCAGGCAGTTGGTGCAAACCAGGGCAAAGTCCTGGTCGGTGGCATCGCCATTCCCCGGAACACCGTCACCGGCAATGTTGAATGCCGTCACGGTAATGTCCAAACTCTCCGCCGCGCCGGGCTGCAAAAACACAGCTTCCACATTGTTGGCCCGGTCAGGTGTGCCCCCGGTCACACTCCACTGACCACTTATGCGATTGCCCAGGTACACGTTTGCACCACTCGCTACACGCAAATCCAAATCGTTCACTTGCGGATTAGTGCCCACCGCGCCAGCCTGGTCGGTATAAGCTAGCACGATGCGCACCGGCTTTGTGGGATCGGCTGCATATACCGTTTGCGTCCATTGTTCACCCGATCCGCCAAATACGGTGCTCTGGTCCAGCAAAAACCGCGGTGTACTGTCCAGCCCCACGCTCATGTCCGGCAGCCCATACCCCTGGCTATTGCTGGGCAGGTTATCGTTTGCCCGCGCGCCGGTAAGATAGCGCGTATGCGCCATTAGATAAGCCTTGATCACAGCCGGACTGGGAAAATCCAGTTCATACTTGTCTTCAAGCAGATAGTAATAAAGCGAGGCCATTCCAGCCACAGCCGGGGCGGCGTGGCTGGTACCGGATGACCAGGTAAATACCGTCTGCCCCGCCGGGAAAAAGGGCGAATTTGTACCGCCGCAAATGTTGTCACCGGTAAAAAACGGCGTGGTGGCGGCTGTGCCCTGCACGTGGCTGCCCGGCGCCGCCAGGTCCGGCTTCACCCGGTCGCCCGGCGCCGGACCTCGGCTGGAAAACGGGGCCATGTCCATCACGTCATCAGCCAGGTCCGGTCCTTTGTTACAGCCATCAATACCATAGGGCCGATAATTTTCAGAAGCGCCCACTGTGATCACATTTTTAGCGTTGCCGGGGGTGCTGATGGTGTACGCATTGCTGCCATTGCCCGCCGAGAACAAATAGATCATCTGCTGGCTGCCGGGTTCGCTTAAATCAGCGTCTCGCACGCCAACATCATAAGCCTGAGAGGCTGCATCATAGGTACCGGCGCAAGTCGAACAGCCCCAGGAATTGCTGCTGATTTGGGCGCCGCTGTTCTGGTTTTGCTGAATCAGGGCAGTATCCGTGCCCCCGCAGGCGGAGATATTCCAGAAGCCATTATTGTTGAAGACGCGGGTGCCGCCAAAACGACCATAAGGGTTAATGCCCAAACCCAATTGGTACCCATCACTGTCCCGGTAAGGGAAGCCATTCCGGACATCATAACCACCGGCAATGCTCAAGTTCAAATGACCATGGCCGCCTGGTCCCGCAGCAGAGGCGGCGTCGGTGCAGTTTTCGATGTAGGCGACCCGGCTGGGATTGGCTAACAGGCCAAATTCACGGAATGTCCGGTCGCCGCCCGCCGCTTCGGCGCTGCCATTGCCGATGCCGTCATCGGTGATGTCCACCAGGGGGTAATCGTTCAGATCCTGGCTGAAGCCATAGCTGTCTAGCCAGGCCAGATAGCCGGGGCCGGAGGGCATGCCTGAATAGGTTGAAGTGATGATGATACTGCCTGCTAAAATTTGCCCCTGTACCTCATCCATTAATTCTCGCGGCTGCTGCAAACCTACCCAGTACACGTCCGGCAGGGCGGTAACGACCGTTATATCTTCAGCTCGTATCGTGCCGTAAATCGTCTGGAAGTTCATCAGCGGCTGCCAGGCGCTGGTCTGCGTCACCATCAGGTCGGCCAGGAGCGCTTCGCTGGCGGCCTGCCCATCGTGCTGCACCATCTGGATGGTAACGGGCAAAACGGCCGTTTTCTCCGCCGATATCCCCTGTTCCACCAAGGCCGGGCTGGGTTTCAAGGCGGAGGGGTAAGGGGCGCTGAATTGGATAAATGCGCCTTCGGCGGCCAGAGTGTTGAGTTGGGAACGGCCGTTTTCGTCCGCCCACACCAGGTAGCCGTTATTCGCCACGTAATGGATCAGGTCGCTGCCGGTGGCGCTGACGGCTGCCAGCCATTCATCCTTGATGGGGCCTACAAACTGGATGATCTGGAGCGCCCCGCCTGCCGGCGCCGCCTGGGTGAAGCGTGTCAGGGCGTCGCGTTGGGTGTCAAAGGAACGGCCGTTTAGCGTTATCACATCCATCTCATCCGCCAAAATAACCCGCTCCGCTGTGGACCGGTTCAAGCGCCGCAGCTGCGCCTCGGTCACGGCAAATAACTGATACGTACTATAATCCGCCAGCAGGGTCACGCCCGGCGTGTTCGCATTCAGGACACTCGGCTCCGCCACAACTTTATGCGCCAGCACATTGTCAGCGGTTTGTCGTCCGTCTCGAGCCTGCACAGAGGCAACTAAGATATTTACCAACAATAACAGCAGCAAAAAAATAGCCGGTAATTTTCGCATCATCATTTCACGCCCATAGGTCCTTAATAGATTAAGTCATATCTTCTCAATATTCTGGGGGAACGAGGACTGAGCCTGTCGAAGACCGTTGGTTTCGACAGGCTCAACCAACTCCGCCGCGCTTTTTTGAGAAGATAGATTGAGTTGATCTAAATTTTAATTTTTTGTCCGCAGATTGCGCAGATTAACGCAGATTTTTTACTCGCACTCATCCGCGCAATCTGACAAAAATCGGCATAGTTCATTCCAAGTGAATTCAGCTTTACAAATAGTGACAAGGAATAATCCCAAAATCTCTCAATCCCCGCTTTTGGTTTTTACTGCGGTAGATATCTCGCATTGTCTGCTAAACAAATCATAGTACAAGAGTCCAAAAATCGCACCACTCGCTTGGCGAACTGTTCATATTTTCCTATACTCTTCCCAGGAAACTGCAAAAACGGCGGTCAGACCGCGCTATCAGGCATTCTGTACGCATAACCTGATTGTAATTGTTCACACCCCCGCCCCCTGAGCTTGTCGAAGGGGTGTCGGTTTCGACAAGCTCAACCGACGGGAGAGAATAGTTACACCTGATTTCGCATGATAGAAACTCGACTCACTGTCTGGTCACGAACGAATGCAAGAATCAACCATCATGGCTGTGGAAGCTCCGCAAAACAAAATCAATGGGTCTGAAAACGGCCGTTCCTCCTTTTATGGGCGTGAAGATGTGTTTGCCTGGGTGAGTCAGCACCTGGCGCAAACTTCGCCCACGCAGCCGTTGGTGCTGGTTGGTCCGGCGCGCATTGGCAAAACGGCCGTTTTGCAGCAAATCATGGCAGGCAAACTGGGGCGCAG
>JAWOGU010000185.1:0-11123 GCA_046496595.1 Chloroflexota bacterium | reverse complement strand
ATTAAAAGTCCCAATGGAATCAGTTGGTAGCCCAGAATGAAAAGGGTTCCGGCGCGGCTGCGCCGCCAGCCAAAAATAAGACCCAGCGCCGCCAGCAGCGCCGCCGGCCACACACGCTGCCAGGGGTGGATGATGCCGGGGATGTCACCGGCGCTGAAAACGTGGATGGCGTGGGTGAAAAAGTCTAAAGGTGGTGTTTGGTAAAAGTCGATTTGTTGGCCGATTTGGAAACGGTCATAGGCTGTCAGCGTCAGCGGAATAAGCAGCATGAGCAGCAGGCCCAGGATAAGCCAGAACCAGCGGCCAGGGAGCTTTCTTCGGCCAGTGGCGGGGCGAAGCCACTGGTTAAGCAGGTAAAGGGTCAGGACCAGAGCGCCATAGGCCATCACAAAAAAGCCGAAGTAGTGGCTGAAGATGCTCAGGAATCCGGCGGCGGCCCAGACACCTAACCAGCGCCAGCGCCGGCGTGAGCCGGCAGACTGCATGAACCGCACCAGCCCGTAAACGGAGAGCAGATTCAGCGTTACCAATAAGCCATAGTTGCGCAGGATTTGCGACTGCCAGACATGCAGCGGTGAGACAGCCAGGAAAACGGCCGTTGCCAGCCCGCTCCAGCGCCCCAAAACGGCCGTTGCCACTACATAAATCAAAGGCACGGATAGCGTCGCCAGGGCCGCGCCCAGGAAACGCAGGGCAAAAACGGATTCGCCAGCCAGGCTGCGCCAGCCGTGGAGCAGTAAAAAGTAAAAAGCGGGGTTTGTATCTTTCGTATCAATGCCGTCTACGGTGATGGTGTTGGCAAAAACGGCGGACAGCGGTTGGCGCGCCCGGTACAAACTCAAGCCCTCGTCGCTCCAAAACGACTGGTATTCCAGGGCGTGAATGCGCAGGGCAAAAGCCGCCAGAATGACCAGAAGCAGCAGGAAAAGCTGTAAGCCGCGAGCGCCCATTCTCATCGCCCTTTATGCTCCCTCTTTACCGGGATTGACCACGTTGATCTGCCCCAGCATAAATTCGCTGCCGAAGCGCGCGCCACTTTCCAAATCGTAAAAACCGGCTGCCAGCGAATACACGCCTGGCGGCAGGTCTGCCGGTACGGGGAAGCGCCGTTCATCGGTAACAATTTCGCCCGGCGTCCACCAGGAGGTGGGATACCAGCCAGCCAGCGGCGGGCCGTCGGCCTGGGCGACAGTTTTCCCGGCGGCGTCGCGCAGGTGGACAAATACCTGGTAATCCTGCTCTAGCGCCGCGGGAATGGTCCAGGAGAGGGAAACGGCCGTTTCCTCCCCAGCGGTCCATGTCGCCGCAAACTCAGAGGCAAGCAGCTGCACCGGCTCGTCAGACAAATTGTCGGCAAATACCATGTTGCTTGTCTCCAGCCTGATGGGGGCAGCAAAAGAGGGGGACAAGGGTGCGCCGGCGGCGTTTGTGACCGGCAGCCGGATTTCTGTGTCATGATCAATGAAGGCGACTTCGACCTGGTACAGGAGGGTTTCTGGCAGGTTTTGGGGAATCAGCAAGTGTGTCGTTTCACAGGCGGCTGTTCCCGCTGCCCAATCACTGGTCGGAATCAGGCCGTGTCCGGGGTAGGTGCGCCGGGAGGTAATCAGGCTGTTTTCCGGCCCAATAATTTGTATGAGAAAAGAGTAATCCGTTTCGGTTTCGGCCAATGCCTGCCAGCATAATTCAACAGGAACCAACGACCCGGCAACAGCCGTTTCCTGGGGTAAATTGAGTTGTTTGAGTACCGCCAGGGGTTGATCGCCTTCCCATATTTGCCAATCCAGGAGTGCCGGTAAGTTAGCGATTTCGGCGGCGGTGAGATAAGCCGGTGTGTAGGCCGGTTTAAGCAGCACCAGCGGCACAGCCAGCGCCCAAACCAGCGAATAACTGTAGCCCAGCCAGGGCAGTTTGGGGTGCAAACTGCGCCAGCCCATCACCAACAGCAGAGCCACAGCGCCCAATGCCGGGAACAGCAGGCGGCCATGCACCGCCACCACGCGGCGCATCCATATTTCCAACAACAGTGCTGTCACGATGACGGCTGCTATCAAGACGCCCAACAGAACGACTGTTAACGTATCTGTCTGGCTGCGCCCTTGCCGCCATTTCACAAAAAACCAGATCAGGCCGACGAAAGCCACAAACGCCAGCAGCAGGCTGATGGTGTAAACCCAGTCGGCCGGGCGCAGCGCGCCCCAACCCAATGCCAGCCAAAAGGAACGCGCCACTTCCAGCCAGCGGGCGCTCATGCCGGCTAATACGCCTTCATTGGCTAAGCCCCAGGGCGCGTATTCATGCGTGTCGAGACCCACCGGACTGCCGTACCTGACCCAGTTATGGATAAACCACCAGGCGGAAACGGCCGTTACGCCCACGCCCAGCCAGAGTCCAGATAACAAAACCCGCTTCAAACGCCATTGTCCGCTGCGCCATAACCAG
Organism: Chloroflexota bacterium; assembly: GCA_046496595.1. Taxonomy (GTDB): domain Bacteria; phylum Chloroflexota; class Anaerolineae; order Promineifilales; family Promineifilaceae. The sequence continues at coordinate 8,681 of JAWOGU010000185.1, read as the reverse complement.
AGAAAGCCGAGCGCGAACGGGATCATTAAGCCGAGCGCGCTCACTTTTGTCAGACCGGCCAGGCCCAGCAGCAAGCCGGTGGAGAGAGAGAGGAAGAGAAACGGCCGTTCTGTATTCCGGCGCAGCAGCAGCGCAAACAACCACAAAGCCAGCGTACTCAAGGCGGCGGCCGGTATATCATTCGAGACCATCGTGCTGAGGAAAAGGACCTGGGGGGTAACGGCCGTTAAAAACACTGCCCCCAACGCTACACCCGGTTCGGTCGGCATCACCTGTCGGCCCAAACCATAGATCCCCACCAGCAAAAATAGCCCAAAGATAAGCGTCAACCCCCGCGCAAAATAAAATCCAAGCCACTCGCCCCGCAAAGGCCGCGTGTCTGTTCCATAATGCACAGCCCGATTTTCATTGTCAGGTATCGGGTGCGGCAGCGGCGCCGGATAATGGGGATTCGGTCGATAAACAGCTTCAGGGTTCGTCAGGTTTCCCAGGCGCATCGGTAAAGACGCCAAAAAATAGTAAAAAGGAGGTTGGCTGGCTTCTTGCTCCAACCGCGTGTCCCAGGCAGCCCTTCCCTGTGGTGGCAGCTCGTTATACCGCGAAAACCAGACAACATAGGCAAAGTGCTGAGCCTCATCTGGTCCTTCAAAAGGGGGAATGAGATGATTATAAACACCTCCTAATACCAGAAACCCAATCAAAATGGAGAGCAATAATCCATACTGTCTCATTCGTTGTTTTACGACTTGGAAGACTTCCATAACTGGTGAGTATAGCTAACTTATGGCATTCTGTAACTGACCGCAAGCCAAAAATAGGGCAGGCGGTAAAAAATAGACGGTTTGTGAATTGTTGGACAAAAGAATATGCGTAGGGTATCATTTTTATCCTACCAGGAGTATATTCTGGCAGTAATTCCCACATTTAAGCAAAGATATCGCGCACGCCCGTCAACACACCAGAACGGGACCAACACTTCAAAGCATATGTTCACGCTTGCGATTATAAAAATTTATTGAACGAACTATAGAGAACAACAGGTCAACAAAAACCTGTATTCATCTCATAAAAAACCGTGTGTTTCAAGGAGGTTGCTAAATGACAACCCTTGCCCCAGACTTTAGTAATATAGCCGATTCGCTTCTGGAGCAAATCCAAAAATTTGACCCAAAAACGGAAGCGCGCAGTGTCGGTAACGTACTCTCCGTTGGTGACGGGGTCGCCTTCGTCAACGGTTTGGCAGATGTCACATCCAGTGAACTTGTCGAGTTCAGCAATGGTGTGGCTGGCCTGGTGCTTAACCTCGAACCCGACAGCGTCGGCGTTGTCATCATGGGTGACTATGCCACTATCGAAGTCGGTGACGAAGTACGCGCTACCGGACGGATTGCTTCCGTCCCTGTTGGTGATGCCATGATCGGCCGTGTGGTCGATGGTCTTGGTAAGCCGATAGATGGCAAAGGTGCGATTAAGACCACTCGCATACGCCCTGTAGAGCGCGTCGCCCCTGGCGTCATTGAACGTAAAGGCGTCGATACCCCCGTACAAACTGGTATCATGGCTATCGACTCCATGTTCCCCATCGGCCGAGGTCAACGTGAATTGATCATCGGTGATCGCCAGACCGGCAAAACTGCTATTTGCATCGACACTATCCTCAGCCAAAAAGGGCAGGACATGGTCTGTATTTACGTCGCCATTGGGCAGCGTGTCGGCCAGGTCGCGCAGGTTGTTGATATCCTGGAAAAATATGGCGCCATGGATTACACCGTTGTGGTTGTCGCCGGCGCCTCCGACCCCGCCCCCATGCAGTATTTTGCCCCCTACGCGGGCTGCACCATCGGCGAAGACTTCATGGATCGGGGTAAAGACGCCCTGGTCATTTATGATGACCTCTCCAAGCACGCCTGGGCTTACCGCCAAATGTCCTTGATTCTGCGCCGCCCGCCAGGTCGTGAAGCCTATCCCGGCGACATCTTCTCGCTCCACAGCCGCCTGCTTGAGCGCTCGGTTCGTCTGCGTGACGAATGGGTCATTGTCGAAAAAGGCGCCGAAGTTACCGTTGACACCATGGGCGTAGATGGCAAACGTTACTTTGGCAATCTTGTAGATGAAAATATCGAAAAAACGCTGGAATCGTTGGGGAATCCAGATAAATATGAAGTCAAGAAAATTCCTGGAACAGGCGGCTCTTTAACGGCGCTGCCGATTATTGAAACCCTGCTGGGCGACGTATCTGCCTATATCCCTACCAACGTCATCTCCATCACAGATGGTCAGATATTCCTGGAAACCGACCTGTTCAACGCCGGTCAGCGTCCGGCCATCAACACCGGTCTTTCCGTTTCCCGCGTGGGTAGCGCTGCCCAGCAACGCGCCATGAGCAAAGTCGCTGGCGGTCTAAAAGCAGACCTCTCCCAGTACCGGGAGTTGGCTGCATTTGCCCAATTCGGCTCTGATTTGGATGCTTCTACACAGCGTCAGTTGAATCGCGGTGAACGTTTGATGGAACTGCTCAAACAACCGCAATACAATCCTTTTCCCGTCTATCAACAAGTAATCATGATATACGCTGGCAGCCGTGGCTACCTGGATAATGTGCCTGTGAGCAATATTGCTAAATATGCCCAAGACTTGGTGCGCTACGTTGAAACTGCCCACTCAGAGGCTGTCAAACCCATCATTGAAACCGGCGCCTGGAACGATAGCATCGAAAATGCTTTAAAGACGGCCATTGAAGATTTTCAAGCCAGCTATTTACCAGGGTAATTGTGTCACTGTTTGAGTGATTTGTGTTTGGCCGCAGGCTGACTAAGCACTTGAGCGCGTAAACACAGGAAACACAGATGGCTACTGAACGCGAACTAAACAAACGCATCAAAAGTATTAAAAATATTTCGCAGGTTACAAGCGCCCTGGCGGCCGTTTCCGCTTCCAAGGCCAGCCGCGCTCAACGGCAGGTGGAAGCTACACGTGCTTATGCCGGGAAAGCCTTCGAGATTTTGAATAACCTGGCTTCCCAACAAGATGTGGGGCATCCCTTGCTCACGGCTCGAGAGGAAATTAAAAATTCTGCCCTCATTCTCATAACCGGGGATCGTGGTTTGGCAGGCGCTTACAATGCCAATATCGTCAGCCGTGCTGAAGCCTTTGTGAAAGCGCTGCCCACACCATGCGCCGTCATCACCGTGGGGCGCAAAGGTCGAGACCTCATGATTCGCCGGGGTTACAATGTGGTCGCCACATTTGAGAATATCCCTGATTCCCCAACTATCTTGGACGTGACGCCTATAGCCCAAATTGTCACCGATGATTATCTGAGCGGTAAACTTGACCAGGTATTTATCGGTTACACTGATTATCTAAATCTCATTAACCGTCGGCCTACTGTCAAGCAGCTGCTGCCTTTACGGCCGTTAGACTTTGAAGGCATGGCGGTATCCGAATATATCAAAAACGTAGATCTCACGGGTGTCTCAGACCGGGTGTATACCTATGAACCGCAGCCTGAAGCATTGTTGGATGTGATTGTGCCTCGTTTTACCCAGTTGCAGATTTACCAATCGATACTTGAGGCTTTAGCCAGTGAGCACAGCGCCCGCATGGTAGCCATGAACAACGCTACCGACAATGCCGGTGAACTGATTGAAATTTTAACACTAGATCGAAACAAAGCGCGGCAGGCGAGCATTACCAACGAAATATTGGATATCGTCGGTGGCGCAGAAGCATTGAGTGGATGACGGAGGAATATATGGCTACTGGAAAAATTTCAGCCATCCGTGGTGTAGTAGTTGACGTGAATTTTCCCGAAGGTGAACTCCCGGAAATTTACGAAGCTTTAAATGTAAAAGGCCCCAGCGGTAATTTGGTGCTTGAAGTCCAACAGCAGTTGGGCGGTGGCGCTGTCCGTACTGTGGCGATGGGCACAACCGATGGTTTGCCCCGTGGCGTAGATGCCGTAGCAACTGGCGGTCCTATCATGGTGCCTGTCGGCGCCGTTACTTTGGGCCGGATTTTTAACGTAGTGGGTGAGGCCATTGATGGCCGGGAGACTCCCCAGGCTGATACCTATTATCCGATTCATCGGGAAGCTCCGACTTTTCAAGATCAGAGTACAAAAGCCGAAACTTTTGAAACGGGCATGAAAGTCGTTGACCTCATTGCTCCCTTCATCAAAGGTGGTAAAACAGGTATTTACGGCGGTGCGGGTGTGGGCAAAACCGTCACCATTGCCGAATTGATTCGTTCAGTAGCCCAGGAACATTCTGGCGTGTCTATTTTTGCCGGTGTGGGTGAACGTACTCGTGAAGGCACTGACCTCTATTACGAAATGCAGGAATATGGCGTACAAGATTCTGTGGCCATGGTTTTCGGTCAGATGAACGAAACCCCCGGAGTGCGCTTGCGTGTGGCGTTAACAGGTCTGGCGATGGCCGAATATTTCCGCGATGAAGGGCGAGACGTACTGTTGTTTATTGACAACATCTTCCGTTACGTATTGGCGGGGTCTGAAATGTCTGCTTTGTTAGGTCGTATGCCCAGCGCTGTGGGTTATCAGCCGACCCTGGCTTCTGAAATGGGCGCGCTGCAAGAACGTATTACCTCCACCAAAAAAGGCTCCATCACCTCCATGCAGGCCATCTACGTGCCGGCCGATGACTACTCTGACCCGGCTCCAGTGGCAACTTTTGCGCATCTTGACGCCAGTCTGACGCTGGATCGCAGCGTGTTTGCCAAGGGTATTTTCCCGGCTGTGGATCCGCTGGCTTCTTCTAGTCGAGCGCTCCAGCCAGACATCGTGGGTGAAGAGCATTACAAGACCGCCCGCGAAGTAAAGCAAGTGTTGCAGACCTATAAAGATTTGCAAGATATCATTGCCATCCTTGGTATTGACGAATTGAGCGAAGATCAGAAATTGCTGGTGGCTCGTGCGCGCAAGATTGAACGTTTCCTGGGACAGCCGATGTTTGTGGCGGAGAAATTCCATGGTTTGAACGGACAATATGTGCCGATTGCGGAAACGGTTCGTGGGTTCCGTGAAATTTTGGATGGTAAATATGACGACCTTCCGGAGCAGGCTTTCTACATGGTAGGTACTATTGATCAGGCTGTTGAGAAAGCGGAGAGACTTCGCGCCGAAGCTTAATTAAGCATTTGTTTTGATTATTCACCGCAAAGGACACAAAGCCTGCAAAGAAGAAAAATCCTTTGCGCCTTTAGTGACCTTTGCGGTTAATTTTTGTAGTGGCATAGCCACATAATAGGTGACAATATGCCGATAAAAGTTGAAATTGTGACCCAAGAACGGACTGTTTTCGTTGGCGAAGTAGATTCTGTGAATCTGCCTGGCTCGGAAGGACGCCTGGGCATTTTACCGAATCACTCTCCATTGCTGACAACGTTGTCTTATGGGGAAGTGATTGTGCGTAAAGGCGGTCAGGAAGATTATTATGCTGTTGGTGGCGGGTTCGCTGAAGTGCAGCCAGAAAAAGTGATTGTGCTGGCGGATTCGGCCGAACGCTCTGACGAAATCGATCTGGAACGGGCCCAACAAGCGCGTAACCGGGCGGTAAAGATGATGGATGAAGGCGTGCCGGAAGATCCGGAGCGGTATGCTCAAATTCAAGCTTCTTTGCAGCGTGCGCAAATTCGCATCAATGTGGCTCAGCGTCGTCGCCGCAGCAGTGCGCTGCCTACCGATTTGCGCGCCATGCGTGACGAGGAATAGAGCAGTCTGTGTCTATTTTTACGCCGCATATTGCGATTGACTTGGGTACCGTCAATGTTCTGGTTTTTGACCAGGGACGAGGCGTGGTGCTGCAAGAGCCATCTGTGGTAGCGATTCATGAAGACGGTCAGAAGACGACGATTGTCGAAGTGGGACGCGCTGCCAAGGATATGTATGGTCGTACACCTGAGCAGATTGAGGTGATGCGGCCGCTGCGTGATGGCGTGATTGCCGATTATTTTGTAACGCAGGGGATGCTGGAGTATTTCATCCGTAAGGTGACCGGGCGGTTTCGGCTGCGGAAACCGGTGGTGATGATCAGTGTGCCGTATGGTGTGACGAGTGTGGAACGCCGTGCTGTGCGTGAGGCGGCTCTGTCTGCCGGTGCGCGTGAAGTTCATTTGATTCCGGAACCATTGGCGGCGGCAATTGGGGCTGGCTTGCCTATTGGTACGCCGACGGGCAATATGGTGGTGGACATGGGCGGCGGTTCGACAGAAGCGGCCGTGGTGTCGATGAATGGTATTGTGTGTGCGGAGTCGGTGCGTGTGGGTGGTGTTCACCTGGATGAAGCCATTATGGCTTATGTGCGTAAGAAGTACAATTTGATCATTGGTGAACCGACGGCTGAAGCGGTGAAAATTAAAATCGGGGCAGCATTTGCACTGGATGATGATTTGGAAATGCAGGTGCAGGGTCGGGATCAGATTGCCGGTCTGCCTAAAACGATTACGCTTTCTTCCAGCGAGGTGGTTGAGGCATTGAGTGAGCCGATGGTGGCGATTATCAATGTGGTGCGCGCTGTTTTGGCGAAAACGCCACCTGAATTGTCTTCGGATATTATTGACCGGGGTATGGCGTTGACGGGTGGGGGCGCTTTACTGCGTGAGATGGATACGCTGCTAACGCGGTCTACGGGTGTGCCTGCTTATGTGGCTGACAATCCGATTGCATGTACCGTTATTGGCGCAGGCAGGGCTTTGTCTGAACTGCCAATTTTGCAGAGAAGTGTGCCTGATCTGTAAGGCGTCTTTCAGAAAGTGTGTTTGTCCACCTGGAAGTCGGACCGTCAGCTAACTTGGACAGTAGAAGCTCCTGAGAGACTTTATCATTGATATAAGGAAAAGACCCTGGCAATTTACCAGGGTCTTTTTTTGTATCGATACAGGAGTAGCCTGAGCTTGTCGAAGGCGAAACCGGGTTTCGACAGGCTCAGCCCTCGTCTGGCTGTATAGTTGCCTTTTTTTCTTTAGCGTTGCGAAAAGGTATGGTGCGGAAGGTTATTCCAGGTAGTAGGTCATGCGCTGCATTTGGGTGACTGGATCGCTGTAGCTGATCTGGACATTGTCTGGGACTTCGAGGTGTATGGGAACGTAGCTGAGGATGGCTTTGACGCCGCCTTCAACCAGCGTATCTGTAATTTCTTGAGCGACAGAGACGGGGACGGCGATGATAGCCATTTTGACGTTTTCACGGGCGATGGTGGTTTTAAGTTCGTTGATGCCTTGGATGGTGAGGTCGCCAATGGCGGCGCCTATTTTTTCTGGATTGCTGTCGAAGACCCATTTGATACGGAAACCGCGTGGTTGAAAGCCGGCATAGTTGGCTAAGGCATGGCCCAAATACCCGGCGCCGACTAGAGCGACAGGCCATTCGTGAGTGAGATGGAGGATTTCTTGTAGTTTCTCAACGAGATAATTGATGTGGTAGCCGGTTCCTTGTTTGCCGAATTCGCCGAAATGGGACAGGTCTTTACGGATTTGGGCGGAACTGATGCCTAACCTTTTTCCAAGTTCATGGGAGGAAGTCGTGACTTTGCCTTCTTCTTGGGCTAAACGTTTGAGTTCACGAAGATAAACGGGTAACCGGCCAATTACGATATCAGGAATGTCGGACACTATTCGATTTCCTTATGGGTGAAGTCGATTGATCGTGGAAGTTTTCACAATTGTAACATATCGAAAAATCGGTCGCAAACATGAGAAACCCGGAGTGGGGCGCATTTGTATTTGCAGCGCTGCCTGATACACTCACTGGCAGTTATGCACGTAGCGATTAATGCTTATTTCTGGAATCGCCCTTTTGTGGGGAGCGGTCAATATACGCGGCAGTTGGTTTATCACTTGAACCGGCTGGTGTCTGATCTGACGATTACGCTGGTTTTTCCTCAAATTCCAGGGGAATCCGAACCGGAGGCGGTGCCGCCTGATGTTCAGGTGAAGTTGACGCCATGCCGGGCTGGAAATTTAGGAAAAGTATGGTTTGAGCAGTGGTCGTTTCCTAAGGCTTGCCAGGAAGTGGGGGCGACGTTGGCGCATGTGCCGTATTGGGGCGCGCCGCTGCGTTCGCCTGTGCCCATTATGGTGACGGTGCATGATCTGACGACGCTGCTGATACCGGCATATAATCGTGGGGTGAAGGCTCGTTTATATAATGCGTTGGTGAGCGCCAGCGCGCGCGGGGCTAATCATGTTATTACGGATTCGTTTGCGAGTAAGCTGGAGATTATGGAGCATTTGGGTGTGGCGGAGGAGGGGATAACGGCCGTTTACCTTGCCGCCGATCCCTCATTCACCCCCCAGCAAAATAACCTGGTCGACATGGCCATCCTCCGTAAATATAACCTGCCCGACTTCTACATCTTATATCTTGGCGGCTACGAAAATCATAAAAATGTCACCACCCTGCTGCTCGCCTGGACCTACGTGGGACAGGCATTAGGTACCGACTACCCTCTTGTCCTTGCCGGCAAAAAACCCGCCAAATCATCAGATGCCTTCCCCGACTATGATGCCTACATCAGCCAACTCCGTATCGAAGAATACGTCCACTGGATTGGTTATGTGGACGAAGAAGACAAACCGGTTCTTTACCGCAACGCCGAAACCTTCGTCTTTCCCAGCAAGCGGGAAGGCTTTGGCCTGCCCGTGTTAGAAGCAATGGCTTGCGG
>JAWOGU010000167.1:0-10415 GCA_046496595.1 Chloroflexota bacterium | reverse complement strand
GCCGGTTACGTTGAAGTCATCGTGGCCGACACCGGTATTGGCATTAATCCGGAAGATCAGGAAATGATTTTTGACAAGTTCACCAGCACCATGGATGCGACGCTGCACTCATCCAGCAAAACGAACTTCAAAGGGGGCGGTCCCGGTTTAGGACTGCCCATTGTGCGCGGTATTGTGGAAGCGCATGGCGGACGTATCTGGGCTGAAAGCGAAAAATGCGACGAAGAAACCTGCCCTGGCGCTGCATTCCACATCCAATTACCGATCTGGTTAAACGCACCGATTATAAAATAGTAGTGCAGTCTGGCGAAAATGACGCTGACTTCTGGCGCTGTAATACGATTCGCCAAACGCGCTGCACTTCAAATGAAACGGAGATTGTCATGACGACAAAGAGTCATACCCTCGAAACAACGGCGCCCGCTGAACGCGCCTTCCTGGTTGGGGTAGAAATAAAAGGCGCTCGTTCGCTTACCTCGCTATCTGAAAGTTTGGCTGAATTAGAACGGCTGGCCGATACGGCCGGTATTATTGTGGTAGGCCAGACACACCAAAGTCTGGACAAGCCCTATATGGCAACTTATATCGGCCCCGGCAAAATTGAAGAGATCAAAATGTTGGTGGAAGAATTGGATGTCAACGTCGTCATTTTTGATGACGAGTTGACGCCGCGCCACCAGCGCGAGTTAGAAAAGATATTTGGCGAAAAGGTCAAGGTCATTGACCGCGCGGCCTTGATCCTGGACATTTTTGCGCTGCACGCGCATACCAGCGAGGGTAAGCTGCAAGTGGAATTGGCCCAACTAGAATACCGGGTACCCCGCCTGACGCGGATGTGGACCCATCTGGCGCGGCAGGCAGGTGGGCGGGCCGGCGGCTCTACCGGCGGCGTCGGGGTGCGCGGTCCTGGCGAAACCCAGTTGGAAACAGACCGCCGCGAGATTGGGCGGCGCATTGCCCACATCAAGAAAGAATTGGACAGCGTGCGCGCCCATCGAGAGCGCCATCGCGCCAAGCGGCAGCAAACGGAATTGCAGGTCGTAGCGATTGTGGGCTATACCAATGCGGGCAAATCGACGCTGCTCAACACGCTGACGAATGCGGATGTGCTGTCGGCGGACATGTTGTTTGCCACGCTGGACCCGACGACGCGCAAAGTGAAGATGCCGGGCGGTCGGGAGGTGTTGTTTACGGACACGGTGGGTTTTATTCAAAAACTACCCACAGAGATTGTGGCGGCATTCCGGGCGACGCTGGAGGAAATTGCGGAGGCGGACATTTTGCTGCATGTGGTGGACACCACGCATCCCAATGCCATTGCCCAGATTGACGCCGTGGAAGATACGCTGGCGGAACTGGAAGTGGATCATCTGCCGCTGGTGACGGCCTTGAATAAGGCTGATTTGCTGCCGCCAGATCGGGATGTGGTGAAGGAATTAGATGTGGAAGGTCCGGTGGTAGTGGTGTCGGCGGCGACGGGGGCCGGTATTGCCGGATTATTGGAAAAGATTGAAGAGGTCATGGTGAGGTCAATGCAGCCGGTTCAGGTGGAGCTGCCCTATCAGCGGGGTGATTTGTTGTCGCTGTTTTATGAACGGGGTCAGGTGGATGAGGAACTGCATGAGGAGGGGGTGGTGATGGTAAACGGCCGTTTACCCAAACGCCTCGTCCCCTATTTTGCTCCCTACCTGATTCAGCCAACATCGGAACCAAAAGCGTGACAGAAACGCTGCCAATAACATCTCAATAATCTGGGAAAACGAGGCCTGAGCCTGTCGAAGGCCGTTGGTTTCGACAGGCTCAACCAACTCCACCGCGAGTTATTGAGAAGATAAACAGGATACCTGACATGAACGAAGGAGCGGATGGATGAATGATCTGGTTGAAAGATTGAATGACTTTTTTGCCGAACGGCCCGGTTTACTGCCTGTTATTGGGTTAGTGCTGGTTGTTTTAAATCTCCTGCTGCAATTTTTCCCCGGTCCGGGCAGTGGCTGGTTTGTAGACAGTAATGTGCTGCTCCACATTGGCGTGATTATCAGCACAATCGGCCTGTTATTGATCAGAGCCTTAACGTGAAAGGCAGTGGAGGAGTGTAGAGGTGATGGGGTGATGGGGTGTAGAGGTGATGGGGTGATAGTACCCTGCCACTCTGCCACTTTGCCACTTTGCCCCCTAAAAATGTATGAAATGCATTGATCGCGTTGTAGAAGATGGGCGGGTACAGGCCGCGCTGCACAGCTTCCATCAAAATCAGAAGCGCCAGCTTGAATTGATTGTGAGCATTCAGCAAATTCCGGCGCCTACTTTTGCCGAGGCGCAGCGGGCTCAATTTGTCCATGAGCAGTTTTTGGCGGCTGGACTGGTTGATGTGCATCAGGACGCTTTGTCCAACGTCTACGGGCGGTTGCCGGGCGCGCAGCCCGGACCGCCGCTGATTGTGTCGGCCCATCTGGACACGGTATTCCCGCCGGAAACAGACCTGACGATAAAACGAAACGGCCGTTTACTCTACGGTCCAGGCATTGGCGACAATGCCACCGGAGTAGCTGGCCTCATTCTCGTGGCGCAGGCCATTTTGGCTAACCAATTACAGCCCAAACAGGACGTTTGGTTTGTGGCAAATGTGTGTGAAGAGGGACTGGGTGACTTGCGGGGGATGCGCGCTGTCGTAGACAAATTTGGTGACAAGGCTGTTTATATTGTGGTGGAAGGGGGTCTGTACGGCCAGATTTCTCATGAAGCGATCGGCGTCAGCCGCCACCGCATCACCGTCATCGGACCTGGCGGTCATTCTTGGGGCAGTTTTGGCGCGCCCAGCGCCATCCACATTCTGGCAAAAATCGTCACGGCCATTGCTGCCATTCGGCCAGCTGCCGCGCCGCGCACCAGTTACAATGTGGGCACGATTGAAGGGGGATCCTCCATCAATACGATTGCCCAGTCAGCCAGTTTGCAGCTAGATTTGCGCTCCGAAAATGTGGCTGCTCTGGACGCGCTGGTCAATCAGGTGCGTGTCATTGTGGCGGAAACTGCCTATTTGTATCTCGCTGAGGGTGTGGACGTTGAGATGACGCAGATTGGGCAGCGACCTGCCGGTTCCATTCCGCGAGAGACGGACCTGGTGCAGTTGGCGGTGGCGGCGCTGGCGCACGTAGGCTGCCCTGATGTGACGTTTATGAGAGGCAGCACGGACGCCAACGTGCCTCTGAGCCGGGGCATAACGGCTGTTTGTATCGGTCTCACCCAGTCTGGCAATGCCCACCGCACGGACGAGTACATTGATCCCTTGCACCTGCCCCACGGCCTGGGCCAGCTTTTGCTGCTCATCCTGGCGGCGGATTTCCACTGAGCAGTTGCGAGTGGCGAGTGGCAGGTGGCGGGTTTTACCCGCCACCTGCCACTCGCCACTCGCCCACTTTTTTAGGAGGAACAACCATGGATTTCCAACTGACCGAAGAGCAACGCGAGTTTCAATATGTGGTGCATGAATTTGTCGCCAAAGAGGTCAAACCTCTGGCGCGGCATACGGACGAGACGGGCGAGTTTAACTGGACGGCCGTTAAGAAAATGGGTCCACTGGGCTTGCTCGGACTGGAAGTGCCGGAAGAATATGGCGGGGCGGCGGTGGACGCCATCAGCGCCGCTATTGCCGTGGAAGAGTTGGGTTGGGGCTGCGGTTCCACTGCGCTGGCGGTGTCGGCGCATAACGGGCTGGCCTTGGGTCCGATTGTGCGCTACGGCACAGAAGCGCAAAAACAAACCTGGCTGCCCCCGCTGGCAACCGGACAGGGCAAGTTGGCCTGCCTTTCCTTAACCGAACCGGGCGCGGGATCTGATTTACAAGGCGGGGTGCGCACAACGGCCGTTCCCGAAGGCGATTCCTGGATTATCGACGGCAATAAAATGTGGCTGACCAACGCTTCCATATCCGACTTGATGGTGGTGCTGTGCCGCACGGATGCGGCTGGCGGCAGCCACAGTTTGAGCCACATTTTGGTGCCCACCCATACGCCGGGCATCACCATTGGCCCGGCTGAAAAGAAAATGGGACTGAACGGTTCGCCCACCCACGCCGTCACCTTTGACGAAGTGCGTGTGCCACGTGAGAACTTGTTGGGCGGGGAAGGGCGCGGTTTGCAGCAAACGCTGGCAACGCTGGACGGGGGACGCATCAGCATTGGCGCCCTGGCGGTGGGGTTGGCGCAGGCCGCGTATGAGGCCGCCCTCAAATATGCCCACGAACGCCAGACCTTTGGCAAGCCGATTGCCCATCATCAGGCGGTGCAGTGGCTGCTGGCGGACGCGGCGACGGAGATCCAGGCGGCGCGGTTGATGGTGATGTGGGCGGCGTGGTTGAAGGGAAACGGCCGTTCCTATACCAAAGAAGCGGCGATGGCGAAATTGTTTGCCACGGAAGTCAGTGAGCGCGTCTGCCGCAATGCCATCCAGGTGCATGGCGGCTACGGCTACAGCGCCGAATTCGAGGTGGAACGCATGTACCGCGACACGCGCCTGATGACTATCGGCGAAGGCACCAGCGAGATTCAGCGCCTCGTTATCGCTCGGCACATTTTGAACCTTTAAACAAGGCGATGCGTGATGCGTGATAGACCTTGTCATTTACGCATCACACTCCATTTTCAGCCGCCACTGCCCAAGATGACAAGAGTGCGCGGCTCGCTGGTAAGGAGCGACGTGCTGCTGAGAATGGTCTCCAGCTTGATGATGATTTGCACGTCGCCACTGCCATCTACCAGATTTTGCGCGGCCGTCTGCCAGCGGTAACCGGCGCCAAAATTGGCTTCCTCCAGACGCCCCACACGCGATTCGCCGCTTTCGTCTTGCAGGTAAACCCCGAAGTATTGATCTTCAGTCAATGGTTCCATCCAGGTCCAATAGATGGTGATGCTGTCTTGCGCCATGACCCGGCTGCCGTTTGGTGGTCCAAGCAGGGTAATGGTAGCGGTAGGCGGGTAGACGGGCAGAGGGATAGGAGTGGCGGTAGGAGTTTCAGTGGGCGGAACGGCCGTTTCTGTGGCTTGTGGCGGGGATAGGGCGGCGGTGGTAGGAACGGCCGTGAGGCTTATGTCTGTGGTCGAGTTTGAAGATTCAGAAACAGGCGTTCTGGGCAACAGATTGAGCAGCCCACAGCACAACAGCAGCATCACCAACGGCGTCAGGATATAAAGAGTGCGTTTGCGCCTGGACGGGCGCGGCGGGGGTAGTTGGGTCACTGGGCTGTTTGCATTCCTTTGCTCAAGAATGGCGCATTGTAGCACAGATGCCATGGCTGGGCAGATTTGCGAGTTATTGGCGACCTGCCACTCGCTGCTCGCCACTCCATCTCCTGACTTCGCTATGGAAAGATGAGAGAAAACTTAATTTTTATTATTTCTTTGCAAATAATCTGTTTTATGCTAAAATCTAAATCGGCTCCCCCCCCGAGAGATGCTCCTGTAGGCGCCCGCTTACAGGACATCTCATTTTTTTTGCCTGAATGGTGGAAACGGCCGTTTCTGACCCCACCACTCTCCGTGAACTACATCGTCAGGCTGCTCTAGCTCAGACAGCCGACGCTTTTCTGAGCCAGCTGCCTGCCTGAAAAGCGGCCTGAGCTTCCAGCAATTTACCCGACAGTTCAGCTTCTCTTGTTGGATTGCGTTTCACCGTTTACCCTGCTTCTTCGATATCAAAATCCAATCCAGATTCACCCGCATCGACGAGAATGGTTGTTTGACCACCGCCTGCTGCCGCGCTTCCTTCGCTCAGGAGAAAATCGGCCAGCGGTTCGCGCAGGTGGCGGGCGATGATGCGCCGCAGCGGGCGCGCGCCGTATTCCGGCTGGTCGTTTTGAGCCAACAGCCATGCTTTTGCCTTAGGCGTGAGTTCTAATTCGATGCCCTGATTACCGGCAAGGCCGATCTCCTTCTTGAGCATCAGGTCCAGAATAATTGCCAACTGGTCCGGCGCAAGCTGGTGGAAGAGAATGATTTCGTCCAGCCGGTTGAGAAATTCGGGGCGGAAAAAGGCATTCACCTGATTCAAAACCAGTTCGCGCTCCACCTCACCGATGACAGGCACCAGCATGTGGCGCGAACCGAGATTGCTGGTCATGATGACGACGGTTTCGCTGAACGTGGTCAGGCGGCCTTTGCTGTCGGTGAGGCGGCCTTCTTCCAGCACTTGCAGCAGCACGTCGAAGACGCGGTTGTGGGCTTTTTCCACTTCGTCGAACAGGACAACGGTGTACGGCCGTTCTCGCACAAAATTGGTCAACTGGCCGCCTTCGTCGTGGCCGATGTAGCCGGGTGGGGCGCCGATGAGACGGTTGACGCTGGCTTCCTCCTGATATTCGCTCATGTCCAGAACCAACATCGCCTTTTCCGCGCCGAACATGAATTCGGCCAGCGCTTTGGCCAGTTCTGTTTTGCCGACGCCGCTGGGACCAAGAAAGAGGAAGGAACCAATGGGGCGTTTGGCGTCGCGCAGGCCAACCCGGGCGGTTTTGACGGCGCGGCTGATGGCCAGGATAGCTTCATCCTGCCCGATGACGCGCTGGTGCAGATGCTCCACCATGTTGGCGTATTTGCCGCGCTCGTCCTGGTTGAGCTTGTTAATGGGTATCTTAGTCATCTGGCTGGCAGCGACCATCACGTCATCCGGGCTTAAACGGCCGTCGGCCTGCACCTGCGGCAGATTGGCAACGTGTTCCTGCGTGACCATGCGCACGATGGCGCAGGCGCGGTCGGCGAGCTGTACGGCGGCGGCGGGTAGGGCGCTGGTTTTGATGTATTGGCTGGCGAGGGTAACGGCCGTTTCCAGGGCTTCCCGTGTCACTTCAATCTCATACTCCTGTTCCAATCGCTGTTGATGGAAAAGCAGCATGGCGGTGGCTTCCGTAGTGGTGGCGGGCGGCACATCCAGGCGGTTGGTGTGCTGCCGAATAAGCGGCTCGTTGTTCAGCCGGTCGAAATGGGCGGGCGTGGTGGTACCGATGACGACGTGGTCGCTGCCCAAAATGGCCTTGTGCAGTTCGCGGTTCACCTGTTCCGGGAATTGCGCGCGCAGCCGGTCGGCAAAGAAGCGCTCGATGCCCGGCACGAGCAAAATGCCGCCGCTGGCCCGCCTCATGCCTACGCGCATGGCCGCCAGCGGATTTTCCAACAGGGCGCTTTCGTTGATTTCGACCAGGGAACGCAGGTTGGCCGGACCTTTGCCTTCGGCCAGGAGTTGGGCCAGACTGTAGCCCAGGGTGCGTTTGCCCGCGCCTTCCGCTCCCACGAGGATGACATGCCGCTTTTGCGCCAGGGAGAGCAGGCTGATCAGTTCTTGCAGCAGGGTTTCCCGTTGATACACGGCCTGGGCGCTGCCTCCTTGCGCCTCGGTGACATAGTCGGTGATGATGGCGCTGCCGTCTGCGCCGCTTTCAGCCAGCAGGCTGCTGACGGCGTCGAACGTAACGCCGAGGCGCTGAAGTACGGCGTAGGTGGTGACGTTTTTCTGGGTCATGGCGGCCAGGGCGTGGCCACTGCTGACCTTGAGTTCTTCGCGGGATTGCGCCAGGGTCAGACCTTCGTCCACCACGATCAGCATTTCGTCGGCGAGGGGCGTCTGTTTGCCGAAGTCGTCGGTGAATTGGAATTTGGCGTCGCGCCCTTTGCTGAGGTGGGTTACTTGCTCGACGCGGGCTACCAGATTATCCCAGTCGAAGCCGCGCTCTTTTTGCAGCTGCTTGAGGATTTTATGCCCGGCGCTGTTAGGGTCGTCGAGCATCACGCGCAGGAGGAGCTGCGGGGTGAGCAGGGTGAGATGATAGGCGCTCATTTTGGAAACGGCCGTTGTCAGCAGCCGGGCCAGTTCGGTGGAGGGGATGTTGGGGTTTAGTGTATCCATGATGATTGAAGATTGAAGATTGAAGATTGGTTTTGGCGACCTCCCTTTAATCTTTAATCATTGATCTTTATTCCTTTCAAGGGTTAAAAACTGATACCGGTAAGGGTTTTTTTCATCTGGGGTGTGGTTTTCCTGTTGGGTGATGCGCCACTGCTCAGGCTGGTAAGCGGGAAAGGCGGCGTCGCCCTCGAACGCGGCGTCGATGCGGGTGAGGTAGAGGCGGTGGGCCAGAGGCAGGAAGGCTTCGTAAATGGCGCTGCCCCCGCCGATCATCACTTCGGCGGCGCTGCCGGCGGCAGCCAGCGCCGCTTCCGGTGAGTTCACTACCAGGCAGCCCGGCGCTTCATAGCCGGGATTGCGGCTGATGATGATGTTGGTGCGCCCGCTGAGCGGTTTGAATTTGGCCGGGATAGAGTCGTAGGTTTTACGCCCCATGATGACCGGCTTTCCCATAGTCAACGTTACAAACCGCTGCATGTCTGCCGGGAGCCGCCAGGGTAAACGGCCGTTTTGCCCAATAATCCCATTTTTATCCATGGCGGCGATAAGTGAAATGATCATAAGAGTGTAGAGATAGAGTGTAGAGATAGAGGTTGGTCGCTATCTCTGCACTCTATCTAAACGGCAATAGGCGCTTTGATGGCCGGGTGGCATTGGTAGTTGATAAGTTGGAAATCGTCGTAGGTAAAGTCGAAGATGGAGGCGACGGCTGGATTGAGCTGCATGTAGGGCAGCGGGTAAGGAGTGCGGGAAAGCTGCAAGTTGGCCTGCTCCAGATGGTTGAGGTAGAGATGGGCGTCGCCGAAGGTGTGGACGAAATCGCCCACTTGAAGGCCGGTGACCTGGGCGATCATCAGGGTGAGCAGGGCGTAGGAGGCGATGTTGAAGGGCACGCCCAGGAAGACGTCGGCGCTGCGCTGGTAAAGCTGGCAGGAAAGTTTGCCATCGGCGACGTAGAACTGGTAGAGCAGGTGGCAGGGCGGCAGCGCCATGTCGTCTAGGTCGGCCACGTTCCAGGCGCTGACGATGTGGCGGCGGGAATCGGGGTTGTGGGTCAGGCTGTGGATGAGCTGCGAGATCTGGTCGATAGAACGGCCGTTTCCCGCCGGCCAGGAGCGCCATTGGTAGCCATACACCGGACCCAGGTCGCCGTTTTCGTCCGCCCATTCATCCCAGATGGTGACGCCGTGGTCGTGCAGGTATTGGATGTTGCTGCTGCCTTGCAGGAACCAGAGCAGTTCGTGGATGATGGAGCGCAAATGGAGCTTTTTGGTGGTGACGGCGGGAAAACCGGCGCTGAGGTCGAAGCGCATCTGGTAACCAAAGACGCTGAGCGTGCCCACGCCGGTACGGTCTTCTTTGCGCACGCCGTTATCGAGAATGTGCTGCATTAAATCGAGGTATTGCCGCATGGAAAAATCCTTTGTTGTAACTATACAGCGCTGTCGAGGGCTGAGCTTGTCGAAGCCCGGTTCCCTTCGACAGGCTCAGGGAACCTGCCTGTATAGTTATCCTTTGTTTATCTGGCGACACTGCCTGCCAAAATTGTGATGGTATTCGCACGCGGCAATAGTACGATCTCTCATCTTGATTCGCAATGGTATTCTTTGTGCATCTATCATGGGTTTTGCGTACAATTTTACAAAAATTGCTGACGCGAAGGAACGAGGATTATGAGCGAGTTACCACCACGTTTACAAGAAATTGTTGAGGATTTTAGCTTTTGTGAAGGGCAGGAGAAGTTGGAATACCTGTTGGAATTTGCGGAGGCGCTGCCGCCGCTGCCGGAGCAATTTGCCGATAAGCGGGGAGATATGGCGCAGGTGCATGAGTGTATCACGCCGGTATTTATTTATGCGGAAAGGGAAAACGGCCGTTTACACTACCATTTCGACATCCCCCCGGAGGCGCCTACCGTCAGCGGTTTTGCCCGTATTCTGCAAGAAGGGCTGTCTGGCCTGACTCCCGCCGAAGTAAAAGCCGTCCCCCATGAATTCTACCTGCAAATGGGCTTGCAAGATGTCCTCAGCGGCCAGCGCCTCAACGGCATCAGCGCCATGCTAATCCACATGAAGAATTTGGCAGAGTAGCAGGGTTGCAGAGTGGCAGGGTGGCAAGGTTACAGGGTGGCAAATTCACCCCATCACCTCCACACCCCATCACCTCCACATCCTTACGGTTCTCGGATTGTCACGCTGCCGGCGCCCATGTCGATGATGACGTCTACGCGGTCGGGGGCGTCTTCGTAATCTTCCGTTTCCCAAACGCCTTCGTTGTTATCGCTGCCGCTGACCTGGGTGAAACGCGGGCTGGGATTGAAGCTGCCGGCGCCGCTGTCGATCTCGACACGAGCGGCCATGGAAGCAGGCAAATACAAGGTCATACTGCCTGCCGCCCCGTCAAGTTCTACGGTCTGACGGCCGTTTTCCGGCAAAGTCATCGTCAAAGAACCGGCGCCCTGATCATATTTCACGTCATAGACCCCATCCGGCAGGGCAACGGTGGCGCTGCCAGCGCTG
>JAWOGU010000738.1:0-3863 GCA_046496595.1 Chloroflexota bacterium | reverse complement strand
AACATCCCCAGCCGTGTCAGCCAGGAAGCATTGGATGCTTTCCTCACCTTCAGCCCGCCCGACAACAATCAGGCGTTCCTGAACGGTCTGGCCAACAATCCCGCCACCGAAGGTCCGCTGTGGGCCGGCAGCTGGCCTGAGTTTGACGCCATCATGGGTCCGGCAGTAACGGCCGTTCTCAATGGCGACCTCACTATCGACGACTACGCCGCCACCATCTGCGACGAAGCCAACAAAGCGTTTAACCAGTAATCTGATTTACCAGTTCTGGCTCTTTCACAATCCGTGGGGCAACCAACCTGACGTAGGGGCGGTTCGCGAACCGCCCCTACAAATGGCGTCAACCCCTGGAAATTCTAAAGAACCGAAATTCTGACAGCACCCACTATTTTCCCAACTGAATCAGCTTTGCGGGGCGGCATACGCCGCCCCGCTCTGAACTCATCATTTTCGGGAGTACGCCCATGACAACCGCATCCGTCTCTTCAGATAAAATGCCTGCGACTACACCTGTGTGGCGCTGGCTGCAGGCAGCCGCCGTCTGGCACGTTCTTTTGGCGCTTGGCGCTTTGGCCGGCTTGGGCTGGTTTTGGCTGGGTGAGGGGGCGGAAACGGCCGTTCTCATTAAAGCCGTCGCTTCCGGTCTATTGGCTCTCACCGCTATTATTAGCTCACTGGCGGCCGTTGGTCTGCTGCGCCAGCAGCATCGCGGACGCTTATTCTCGCTCGTCATCAACTATCTCCTCTTCCTGTTCTGCCTGTTTGGCATCATTCATCGTTCAGGCGGCTTTATTGGCATGAACGGTCTGGCCGAAACCTTTGGCCGGGCGCTGCCCTTCCTGTTCCTGGCCTTCATCGGCCTACTCATCAGCAGCCTGGGTGAAAATCCCAGCCCAACGCGCAAAATAGTTGGCCGTGTTGTCACCGCCCTGGGGACCATTGCCTTTCTCATTCTGGCTGGCATCGCCGCCGCCATCCGTGCCTTTTTCCTCGGCCTCACCGACCCCATTTCCCTGACCATGTTCCTGGCCTTAATCCCGCTCGGACTATTCATCTGGGCCATCTGGCGGCAGCCCGCCGCCGCCCTGTTAGGCGCTAAAAACTCAGACAATGAAATGCTCGTCGGCTGGGCCTTTTTATCGCCGAACCTGCTCGGCTTTCTGGTTTTTATCGCCGGACCACTGCTCTTTTCTCTCTATGTCAGCTTCACCAACTGGGACGCCTTTGGCAACGGCGACTATGTAGGCCTGGAAAACTACGCCCGCGCCCTCAATCTCACCGCCGCCCCCCTAACCGACGCTGCCCAACGCGCCAACGAAGTGCTGGACATCACCCTCTACGACGAACTGACGCGCTTCACTATTTTTGGCCGCTCCTTCGTCATCGGCGCACAAGACAAATTATTCTGGATTGCCCTGAGCAATACCTTCAAATTTGTGCTACTGGCAGTGCCGCTCAGCGTGGCTCCGGCCCTGCTCCTGGCAAACCTGCTCAACAGCAAAATTCCCGGCATGAAGTTCTTCCGCGCCGTTTACTTTTTACCCAGCGTGGCGGCCGTGGTCGGCATCGCTCTGGTATGGCAGTGGCTGTTTAACGCCACCATCGGCTACATCAACTATTTCATTACCCTGGGCGTCACTTTCTTTGGCACGGCCGATCCTCAAATTCGCTGGCTATCAGAAAGCAGGACCGCTCTCATTGCCGTGGTTATCATGGCTTCCTGGCAGTGGATTGGCTTTAACACCGTGCTCTTCCTGGCCGGCCTGCAGAGCATTCCCCGGGAGTTGTATGAAGCCGCCACCGTGGACGGGGCCGATAGTTTGCGTCAGTTCACGCGCATCACCATTCCGCTGCTGGCCCCCACCACGTTTTTTGTGCTGGTCACCACCACCATCCAGTCCATGCAAATATTTGAACAAGTTTTTATTGTGATGGGTCAAAATCCGGCCGGACCGGCCAATTCCACCCTGACACTGGTGCTTTATCTATATCAGAAAGGGTTCCAGCGTTTTGAACAGGGTTACGCCTCGTCGATTGCCTGGATTTTGTTTGCGCTTATTTTTGCGGCGACCCTGTTCCAGGTGCAACGGCAGCGCATGAGCGACAGCGGCGGTTACGACATGTAGCCAACTGTAGGGGCGGTTCGCGAACCGCCCTGCACTGGCTGACGCAAGTCTTTTCAACAGCACGCAATTTTTGAGCGGACCCATATATTGGTAAGGAAAATACCGATGAAATCACACAAGACAAAAGAAACCATCAAGAACATCGTCGTTTACGCCATTTTGATTATCTTTGCGGCTATTATGCTCTTTCCGTTCGTATTTATGCTCACGACCTCGTTCAAAGAGCCGAAAGATACGTTTAACTATCCGCCTCGGCTGCTGCCGCGGACCGGGCTGACCACGGAGATAGAAGACGCCGAACTCCCCCTTTACTATCTGACAGACGCCGCCGGCGAACAGAAAATTTACGCCCTGGTGGAAAGTAA
Source organism: Chloroflexota bacterium (assembly GCA_046496595.1). GTDB lineage: Bacteria > Chloroflexota > Anaerolineae > Promineifilales > Promineifilaceae. The sequence continues at coordinate 1,372 of JAWOGU010000738.1, read as the reverse complement.
TATCCGCATCAACATTTACGCCGACCTGGCTAATCCCGAGCAGACGTTTGAACGGCAGCAAACCGAAGCCAAACCGAAAGGCGGCTTTGTCAACCAGGAACAGGCGCTGGTCGGCGGGGAAGAAAAGCCCGTGTTCCTCATCCAAACCGACGCCGGTGAAATCGAAGTGATTGAAATCGGGCGCACGGCGTTGGGGCGTTTTGTCAACCCGGACAACCCGGAAGACGAGGTGCTGGCGAACGTGCGTTTGAGCCAGCCGGTAGAAAAAGTAACAGCCCGGCCGGAAAATTACACGGACGTGGTAGCGCTGCAAGGATTGGACCGCAGCCTGACCAATACCATTCTGGTGACGCTGCTGGTCGTCCTGGGTACACTGACGACGTCGGTGCTGGGTGGTTATGCTTTTGCCCGGCTGCGTTTTCCTGGACGCAATAATTTGTTTGTGCTTTATTTGGGCACCATGATGATCCCCTTTGTGGTGTTGGTGACACCGATGTACCAATTGATGGTTTATATTGGCTGGGTCAACAACATGGTGGCGTTGATTGTGCCCTGGATTTTTAGCGCTTACGGCACCTTTTTAATGCGGCAATTTTTTATTACAATCCCCAAGGAAATTGAAGAAGCGGCCGTTATTGACGGCGCGTCTCGTTTGCAAATTTTGTGGAAGATTTTTGTACCGGCCAGCACACCCGCTCTGGCAACCTTGACAACGTTCACGTTTTTGTACGCCTGGAACAGCTTTTTCTGGCCGCTGGTGATCATCAACACGGGCAACGAGGCCAACCACGTACTGACGCTCTCCTTGAATGTGCTGCGCGGCCGCGCCTCCGACAGTCCGAATCTCATTCTGGCAGGCGCCGCCATCGCCATTTTGCCGCCGATGCTGATCTTTATTTTTGGACAGCGCTTCTTTGTGGAAAGCGCCACCAGCAGCGGCGTGAAGGGATGATGGGGTGTAGAGGTGATGGGGTGTGGAGGTGATGGGGTGAACCCTGCCACTTTGCCACTCTGCCACTTTACCACTTTACCACTTTTAATCAGGATAAATCAATGAAGCAGCGTTTTTGGGAAGATCCGCAGATCGTACAAATTAACAAACGGGCCGGTCATGTGCCGCTCGTGTCTTATGCAAATCGGGATGAGGCACTGGCAAACGAACGGGAGCGGTCACCTTTTTTTCGGAGTTTGAACGGCCGTTGGCAGTTCCGCTATTTTGACCGCCCAGAATTGGCTTTTGCGGCGTTGGAAAACGGCGATCCCCAGGAATGGGACACGATTGAGGTTCCCGGCAATTGGACCATGCAGGGTTACGACAAACCGATCTACACCAACAAGCAGCTTCCCATCCCCAATAACCCGCCTTTTGTGC
>JAWOGU010000729.1:0-6258 GCA_046496595.1 Chloroflexota bacterium | reverse complement strand
GTGATCCGTGATCCGTGATCGGTAATCCGAAGACGCTATCTTTGGACAATTCGTCCAAAAATAGGTCGCGGACTACGGACTACGGACTTACGGACTACGGACTTACGGACTACGGACCACGGACCACTGGTTACGGGCAGTCGTGTGAGCAAACAGTGGTTACACCACCTGGACGGCGTTGACCGCCAGTTTTGCAGCTTCTTCCAGGCCAGGCAGATTTTGGCCTTTGGCGTTAATCCAGCGAATGGCGTACTGGCTCATCAACTGGTCGAGCGCCTGCCACAAGTCGGCATTCGCCACCGGTTTATCATCCCGTTTTACCCAGCTGCGCCGCCGCCAGCCCTGAATCCACTGCGTTACTCCCTGGAAAAGATAATCAGACGTGGTGAATAACTGCACCTGACTGTGAGCGGGCAGCAGCAGCAAACCTTCCAGGGCTGCCTGTATTTCCATACGATTGTTGGTGGTTTTTGGCTCAGAACCGCTGGCTTGTTCGGTGATACCATCCTGCTCCAGAACCACGCCCCATCCCCCCGGACCAGGATTGCCCTTGCAGGAGGCCCGCACATACAATTTGGGCGCGTTTTCATCCACCTGCGCCGCGGGTGTAATTTCCAGACGAGCCTGACGCGCCAGTTGATCCACCCGTTCGTTCATGGCATCGCCAGCGTGGCCTTTCACCCAATGCCAGTCGATGGTGTGGTTTTTGACCAGAGGCCATAACTGCTGCCATAAATCGATGTTGGAGACGGCTTTGCCCCCTTTCATCTGCCAGTTGTTGGCGGCCCACTTGTCAATCCATTCAGTGATACCCTGGCGCAGGTATTGGGAGTCGGTGTGGAATTCCACGACAGACGGCCGTTTTAGTGCCTGCAAAGCCGAGATAGCCGCTTGTAACTCCATCCGGTTGTTGGTGGTGTCGGGATCGTTCCCGGTCAGCACCTTCTCATGATCGCCATACTGGAGGACGGCTGCCCACCCGCCAATACCGGGGTTGGGATCAGAACCCCCATCTGAATAAATGACAACTTTCATAGCGCTCAACGCCCCAATGCCGCCAACATGTCGCCCACGCTGGTAAATTTCACCCGAGGCCGCCCCTCCGCTTTGCCCCTGGCGATTTCCATGGCATCCAGGCGCAGCCAATCTTCGTAAGTAAAATAGGCAGGCTGGCGGGCTGTAACCAACGCCGCCGCCGCTGCCGGCGCCGGCTGATCCGGACACAATGTTTTTCCGGCCGCCACATCTTCCAACATGTGTTTGACGGTTTCTAAAGCATCCGGTTTGTTGGTGCCGATTACCCCGGACGGCCCGCGCTTGATCCAGCCGCCGGTGTATTCGCCCACAATGGGTTCCCGCGTGTCGAGATGCAGGACCCGCCCTTCTTTGTTCAGGATGACGCCCCAACTGTCGTAGAACGGCACGCCGGGAATGGGGATTCCCCGGTAGCCAATGGCGCGAAATACCAGATCGGCCGGAATTTCTTCAAATTGTTCCGTCGCCCGGGGACGCAGAGAGCCGGACTCCGTGGCGTATAGTTCATTTTTGACGATACGGATGGCGGATAAACGGCCGTTCTCATCCCCCACCAACGCCACCGGCGACACCAAAAAACGCACCGTCAACCGCCGCCTTTTACCCGATGGCTGCCCGTTGGCATACGATTGAATCACTTCCACTTTTTTCAAGGAGGCGCGGTCAGAACTATCCGCCAGCGCTTTTTGGCTGAGCGGGTCCAACACCGCCTCATCCGGCAGCACCACCGCCTCCGTATCGGCCATTTCGCCCAACTCTTTAATTTCCGGGGTGGTAAATGCCGCCTGTGCCGGACCGCGCCGCCCCAAAATGTGTACATTTTTGATGCGGCTGGCGCTCAACGCCTCTAAGGCATAATCGGCAATGTCGGTCTGGCGCAGTTCGTCAGGCGTGCGGCACAGAATACGGGCCACATCCATCGCCACGTTGCCAATACCCACCACTACCGCGCTGTCACCCGACAAATCAACTTCATAATCTCGATAATCAGGATGCCCGTTGTACCAGGCTACGAACTCGGTGGCGGGTAGGCTGCCTGCCAAATCTTCACCGGGAACGTTGAGACGCCGGTCTGTTTGCGCGCCGGTGGTATACACAATTTGATGATAATACTGCCGCAGTTCGGGCGTCGTCACATGTTTGCCAATTTCCACGTTGCCAAAGAAACGGAAGGCAGGGTTTTGGGCAATGCGATCATAAACGGCCGTTACCGATTTGATTTTTTGATGATCCGGCGCCACGCCATAACGCACCAGGCCAAAGGGCACGGGCAGCCGCTCAAACATATCAACGGCGACCACATAATCTTGTTGTTTAAAAAGATGTTCTGCTGTGTAAAATCCGGTGGGACCAGCGCCAATTATCGCCACACGCAGTGGGTTCGCTTGTGTGCCAATTTGAGTCATAAAAGGCTCCTTCTTGGGAAATCATTGGGTCGTGGGATGGTTATAAAATCCAGGTAGAGGCTGGTCAGACCTGAAAGGTTTCAGAAAACCTTAATCGAAAATGCGTTATGTAAACTTTCAACTAAAAACCTGTCAGGTCTGGATGGTTACGTTCTCATTGGGTTTATCCAGTTTTGGACTGATCCGCCATAATTTGCGTTTCCAGCGTATCAATTTCGCCCCGGTAACGATCGCGCTCCGCTTTCATGATATCACCGATGGAAACAATGCCGATCAGCTTACCCTCTTCCAGGATAGGCAGATGACGGAAATGTTTTTCAGTCATCGTATGGGCCACGGAAAAGGTATCATCGCCGGGTGTGCCGGTAATAAGCTGCTGCGTCATCAGGTCAGAAACAAGCAAGGTAAACAGGGCTTCATTCTCAGCAGCGGCGCGAATGATGTCTCTTTCCGACAAAATGCCAATGGGCTTATTTGCCTCATCAACGACAACCAGGGCGCCGATGTTGTGAGTGGTGAGCAGTTTCACGGCATCACGAATGGGTATATGGGGGGCAACCGTAATCACGTTCATGCCTTTTGTCGCCAGAATGGATCGGACCTTCATCAACTCATCTCCTTGTCAGACAAGTCAGGGTACGAAATCGTACCCTGACTTGATGCCTATATCAATGTGCTACAAGCAGCACGGAAAACGGCCGTTTCCGTCCACCGCTCCATTCTCCCCAACAACCTCCCCAGCTAATTTCCGCCCATCACGTTATGCAGCGAATCACAAGCCGGGCAGGTGGTATCCGGCCGAATAATAGCATAACCAGCCTGCGGATCACCAGCCACATCATACTCCGTATAATCCACATTATACACCGTCATCAAACGCACCTTGCCGCTGCTGCGCGACAATTCCGCCGCTTCCGCCAGCCACTGCGCCTGCTGCGCCACCGTCGTATTCGCCGCCCAGGAGAAATTCGGCGGCACGCCGGGGAACCCTTCCGGGGAAAGATAACCCAACTCGGTAAAGCATACCATTTCCCGTCCGCCAAAGGTGCTGTAATAAAGATTCAGCGTCGGCAGGAAATACCAACTGTAATGCGTGCTGCCCGTGGGATGTCCCACCGTCTGGCGCGGCGAAGTAGCCCCGGCATTGTGATGCGCCCCAATACAGTCCATGTAATTCGACGCCCCGGCCTGGAACATACCCGCCAGGTACCGGTTATCCGCCCAGGCGTTATAGCCGTTGTCAAAGCCGGTCGGCGCCAGCGCGCCGGAAATCACCATGATGTTGGGATTCACCGCCTTGATCGCCTGATAAGCGGGCGCCAGCATGTTGTTGGTGTAAGACACCGGGCTGATTTCACCCGCAGGCCATTCAAAATCAATATTTTGCTCATTCCACACTTCTATGGCGTCCGGACCCAAAGCCGCCAACCCACCCATAAATTGTGAAAAACTGGCAAAATTGATGCTGTTCGGACCGGGATATGGCTGCGCGCCGGCTACGGAAATCAAGACTTTGAATCCCTGATCATGCCCTGCCTGAATAAATGAGGCGATGCTATCCGGCGTGTCACCTGCCGTCCATTTATATTGGAATTTGGCCCAGTTCATCCCGGCAAATTTCATTCTGTCCGCGTAGGCTAGAACCAATGTCTGCCCGCCCAGTTCAAACGCCGAGGATGGCGGCGGCGGTGTCGGCGTCGGCCCACCGGGTGTGGGCGTTGGGCCTGGCGGCGTAGGCGACGGATAGCCGCCTGTGCCTGCGGGAATGAGCAGCACCTGCCCCGCATAAATCAAATTCGGGTTAGTGATTTGCGGGTTTAGCTGCATGATGGCGGAAACAGTGGTGCTAAAGCGGATGGCAATGCTGGTCAGCGTATCACCCCGCTGCACCACGTAAGTCACGACTCCAGGCGACACGGTGACGGTGGGTGGCGCGGTTGTGGGGCCGGGCGTGGCTGTGGGACCAACCGGAATCTCAATGGTATCACCGGCGAATATCAAATTAGGATTGGTAATCTTGGGATTCGCCTGCACAATCGCATTCACAGTCGTGCCATAACGCCCGGACAACCCCCAAAGCGTATCACCCCGCTGTATCTGGTAGGTAAACGCAAATACCATCGTGGCGGTGACCAACACTAACATCAATGCCACCACTATCGCGGCCAAACGGAATTTTTTCATGATCTGCCTCCTGAAAACTCTGGCCCTGTTCGCTTAACAAACATTTGGACCTGCACTATACGATATGCTCCCTTTACATTATAAAGATTCTTAACATAAACACAAGTGGTTTCGGGCATCAGAATTGTTGCAAAGTCATACACAAGTCTGGGTAAGGAATGGAAATTTAATAACATGCACAACTGAGATTGGAGATTAGAGATTGGAGATTGCGTGCTCGACCAATCTCCAATCTCTAATCTCCGATAAATTGCGGCTTTATTCTTTGACACCTTCTTAGTGGTACTCTGGTATTATCGACAGATGCCGTTGTCTTGGGTAACCTCATGAAATGGTGTTTTTAATATCAGGTTTTATTAGTATAATCCAGTACTCAAGTACTAGAAGGTGATATGAAATACCAATTCATCTGAACCTGTTCATCCAAAAATAGTAGAGTAAAACAGTGCATGCTTAAGGCTGGTGATTTTGAGCGACACAATAAAACCCACCGTTGTTAGTGTAGAAGATGAGGAAGGTATCTACGAACTCCTACGTTTAACGTTGGAACCGCTTGAGATCAATTTTTATCACGCGTTTAACGGTTACGACGCCGTTGCCTTGATTGAGAAGGTGAAGCCGGATCTGCTGATTATGGATATTGGACTGCCGGATATGAATGGGTGGGATGTGCTGAAATCCGTAATCGCCAGAAATATTAAACCGGACAAGATTATTGTCCTGACTGCCTATAACGCTCCCGAGCATCGCCTTATCGCCCATTTCCAGGATGTGGATTTGTATATAAATAAGCCGTTTATGCCGCTGGAACTGCGGAAAACGGTCAGCCTGCTCCTAGACCTGCCTGGCACTGTTCCCCTGAGTTTCTAGAAAAACGGTTTTGCAGCGTTCCAGGGGACTGCGCCAAGGATAAGGGCGGTTCGCGAACCGCCCTATGGCAGATGTTAATCACCCCCCATTTACCAAGAGACAAAAACCTATTTTGCAACGGCCGTTATCTGGCGAATGATGGCTTTTACGTCGGCGGGCTGCCAGCCGGGAGGCTTGAGGATTTTGCCGTCTTCACGGCGGGGTCCGCCTGCTTTTTGCAGATTGGCGCGGTGTACTTCACGGAAGACAGCGTCGGCGTCTATGCCCAGGGATTCAATGGCGCCGTAGACAACGTAGAGCAGATCGGCCAATTCGTGGACGAGGGGAGCGAGCGTTTCCACGGGATCGAGTGCGTGACCATTTTGTTGAGCAGCAATAATTTGTTGGTAAACGGCCGTTACCTCTTCATATTCCTCTTCTATCAACTTATGGCGCAGCGCCAGGTGGTCGGCAGAACGCAGAGTGAGCAAAGGGGGCAGCGGCGACCCCACTGCGGCGTGAAATTCACGGATGCGCCGCGCATTGCTGTTGAGGAATGGGGCGCCATTGGCAGACACGTGCGCCAACAACTGCTTAAGCGGCATGTCGGTCAGCGAATTTAAGCGGTAGTCGGGCTGGTCGAATGCCAGTTGGCTGGTGAGTTCGTTGGGCACGACAACGCAAAAAATACCGGCGGCCCGCGCTGCTTTTGCGCCATTGGGCGAATCTTCCAGGGCCAGCGCCTCATCAGCGTTTACATGTAGCGCCGCCAGCGCCGCCAGGT
>JAWOGU010000728.1:0-4565 GCA_046496595.1 Chloroflexota bacterium | reverse complement strand
CCGGTGCGCAGTTGGGCAAATAGATGAGCCAGCGTGCGGTCCAGGTCGGGGTGCGGGCCGCCGCGCCGTGTCTCTGCCAGCCGCCGCAGCCGCGAGAGGGAGTAGTAGTGGTCTACCTGTTTACGAACGGCCGTTGGCGTGTCGGGCAGCAGCAGTAAATTGCGGTCTTCGGCCACGAACAAAAAGAGCAGGCGGTAAACCAGGCGCAGCAGTTGGCGGTAATAATCCTGGGTCGTCAACGCGCCGCTTTTCAGGTCATCTTTCAAAGCGCGGTTGCCCGGTTGGGCCAGAAAACCACGTCCCAGTGCGGCAATGGCTTCCTGAACGCCGTCACGCAGGGCATCGAGGGCGCGGGTGCCTTGCTCAGCGGCCGTTTGCGACCAGCGCTCCAGCCAGCAGTCAGAGGGATTGACGCTTGTTGATGGAGGACTTGAAGGGTTTTCGCCTGGGTCGTCGGCCAGGTTGGGCGCTTCACGAAGCGCCCCTACTTCTACGCGGGATTGATGGCAGAGCAGCCAAAACAGGGTGAAGTCGCTGTACAGTTCGCCGTTGAACATCGCTTCCAGGTCGAACTCCACGTAGGCGGCGCGGGTGAGGCTGACGTTGTCGCGCAAAATGCGGAAACGCAGGCCATTGCTGACAAAGGCCCACAGGTAGTTGTCGGTGCGGTTGAGACATTCCTGCGCCAGGCTGTGCGGGGAACGGTGGCGGGCGTGCGCGAGGGGATCGGGGGTTTCGGAGGGGTCGCGGCTGTCTAGCTTTTGGCGAAAAGAGACCAGGTGGATGGGCGTGTGGTCGTAGACGTGGCTGATGGGGTAAACGGCCGTTTCGCCATTGGCAGTGTTAATGGTGAGAGAACCGGTGAAAGGTAAACGGCCGTAGCCCAACTCCTGCAAAACAATCAGCGTCCAATCGCGGGTCAGCGTCGTACCGGTTTCGGTGGGGGTTATGTTCTCCATCTTCTGCCGGAACGTCTGCCAACGGCTCAGTAATTGCAGCCAGGCACGGTTAATGGCTTCATTCAGCCGTTCGCCCGACCCCAGGTGATAGTCGGCGGGATTCAGGCCGGAGAGCTGCCCGTCGGCAATACGCTGGAGCAGTTCGGCGGGCAGAATGCCGCCCTCGGTTTTGACGGTGATGAAGTTGTTATGGGCGACTGTTTGCATAAGTTGTTATCCCGTTCTAGCCTGCAATTCCTGGTACTTTTTTTGTAAGTAGTTGTGATGGACACCTGGGGCGAGGAGTGCAGTTTCGTAAACGGCCGTTGCCAGATCAACTTGACCCGCTTGCTCCGCTTTTTCCGCCATGCGCACAATACGCTGCCACGCACGCGCTCCCATTTCCTGCGCCAATTCAACAAACTGCGAGTACCATGCTTGCTCCGCAGCCAGCAGCCCCCACAGCGTCAGCGCCTTTTCAGACTGATATTCAAGCTGGAGCGCCGCCAATTCTGCACTCTGGCTGCGCAAAATAGACCCCATTAAAACGGCTTCCTCTGGCGGCAGGCTTGCCAAAAATTTCTGCATCTCAGCATCAGTAAAACAATAATCTTCCCAAAGAACCAATTCCACCAGGTCTTGAAAGAAGATCAGCAGTGGTACACCTGTCTCAGCTCGCGGCAGTTCCATATATCCGGTAAACACCTCACCATACAAATCGCCGATCACGCCGTATGAGTCATCCACTATCTCGATTTTTTCCAGCATCACCGTCAGAAAAGCCCGATACAGCGCCGCAAGTTGGGGTACGCTGGCCTTCTTTTCCTGTTTGTCCAAATGGGCCGAAAGTTTCCGTTCCAAAGCAAACGACTGATCCTCTTCGTAATAACCGTGCGTCTTAAACAGAGCAGCCAGCGGTTGAGCATAAATTTCCGGCGAAACGGCAAAATGTTCCCAATAACCACGCCGCGATCTTTCTTCACGGACATAACTCGGCGTATGGATCATCCAATAGCTCTTGTCGTTCCAGGGAAGCTCTTGTTTCAAGACTTTATTAGCCGCGGGGCGTTTTTCTTTTTTCAACAGCGCCATCGCTTCCGGTCCCAATACAGAAATTGGATCAAGCACGGCTTGCTGTATCGTTTCTTGTAAATGCCGCAGATGGCTTAATTTTGCCTCGACGCTGCCACGACTGTAAGTACTCTGGGTATTGTGGCGAAGATAATTGATCATCTTCTGCCAATCTCCGTCAAATTCGTTCAACAGAACGACGAGAAACCAGAGATCCCAATTGGATACCAACCAGATTTCATCACTATCCGGCCATTGAACTTCCCGGAACAGGTCGTTGCCTTTACGGACTATTCGTTTACTCTCTTTCTCTGACATCACTTTCCTCTAATAGAAGCAGCCCACAGAATACACGTCTTTTACTTTGATTCGTCCTCTATACGGTTGGGAAATCACGCACCTGTTTATGCTACAATATGGTTAGCGAGGTATTGATATGACCACACAAACAAACGATTCATCTGCCACAATGATATTGCAACGCATTGACGCCATTATTGCCGAATTACAGGCATTGCGGCATCAAGTGCAAATCATTCAACCCGACTCCACACCCTCGACCAATCTGGTCGAAGAGTTGGCCGGATCATTAGGCCAGGGGTCTTGGGATGAATATGATCCTCAACTCGATTGGCAGAGATTTGATGCATGATCCAACCCATTTCAGCCTTTACCAGTCAGATTCTATACCTGGATACTATGATCCCCTACGCGCTTCTGCGCAACATTGACGCCAACAGTGTCAAAAGTCTGTTTAACCGGTTGCAAACAGGAGAGTTGGAAGCGTTCACTTCAGTGTTGACCTTCGACGAATTGGCCTATCGTCTTTTATTGGCGGCCATTCGTGACAATCATTCTGGCAATCCTCTTGATCATTTGCGCCAGAATGAAGCACCGTTGATTGCAACATACTCGCCACAAATCGCAGCCGAAATTCAGCGGTTGCAAACCTTTCCTCATCTCACACTTCTGGATGTCACTTCCAGCGACATCACCCAGATGCACCAATTGATGCAGAAATATCATTTACGACCACGTGACGCACTGCATCTGGCGGCGATGCACAAATGCAACTGTTTCAATCTGGTTAGTCTTGACACAGATTTTGACCACGTACCCTATCTCCAACGTTTTACGCTATAGACACATATTTCCAGGCGTGTCTACAACACCGGTAACAATAAATACATCCCCAACACATCTGGCGGAAGCTGCGGCTGCACCGTGTAGCGCACGCCGGTCTGCCGGGCGGCGGTACGCACCCGGCGATGGGCTTCCAACAATTCCTGCCCCCGCCGTTCGGCAATGTCACTTAAGGCCGGTTCCAGAAGCGCCAATTGCGCGACTGCCCGGCCCATTGACTGCACGGCCTGCGGCGGCGGCACATTCACATCCGGCTTGGCCTGGAGCAAGGCTTCCACCGCGTCGGCGGCCAACCAGTCCGGCTGCTCCGCCCGCCCGCTAAAGCCTACCACCTGGCACTCTTCGGCCAGCAGCGGAATTTCTTCGCCTCCTTCGACAGCGCCCGGGATACGCTTGCGGCTGATGATGTGGTAGCGGAAACGCAGCAGCAGAAGCGTGGTGGCCTGCTGCACCGCCTTCGTGCGGATGACGCCGGCCCGTTTGGCGACGCTCTCCAGCAGCGGATCCAGCGCCGTATCCATCGTGTAAGCCGCCAACCCTTCCACGATGGGATGAGTGCGGCTGAGGTAAACGGTTTGGTCTGGTACGGGTAGTTCAAAGCGGGCCGTTACCCGCTCCCGCCCGTCAAGCAGGTCGCGCAGGGCGGCCTTGTCGGGAAACTGTATGTCCGTTAGCTGCCGCTGCTGCGTGATGTGCCCGCCATGCGCCCGCACCACCTCGCTGACAAAACGCTCCACGTCAACGGCCGTGCCAATCGCTTCACGCACCGCCCGCCATTCCCGCGCCACCTCACTCACATTCAGACTATGCTGGGCAAACATGGTGCGCGACAGCTTCTCTTTGTTGGCGACGTTGTCCCATTCGGTGTGCAGGTTTTGCGCCTGGGTGTTGACAAAATCGAAAGCCAACTGCTTGGCGTCTACCTTACTGCCGCGCAGCATCATGCCTTCCATCAACGCCTTGACCACTTCGCTGGTATTGCCTGGCAAGGGCACTGAGATGCCCAAAGAACTACGAATCGTCTGATGTTTGCGCAGCAGCACCTCCAGCACGATGCCGTCAATCTGGTTGTCTACGCCATAGTAGGTCAGGGTGCGTACCGTGGGGCTGGACTGCCCATAACGGTCAACGCGCCCTTCGCGCTGTTCGTGGCGGGTAGGGTTCCAGCTTAAATCGTAGTGGACAACGGCATTAAAGTGCTGCTGTAAGTTGATGCCTTCGCTGAGGCAGTCGGTGGCGACCAGGACACGCTGCTCGTGTTGGCCCAACTGCTCAACGCGGTTTTGGCGTTCGGCGGGAGGCAGTTTGCCGGTAACGGCCGTTACCTCCACTTTATTGGGCAGCGCCAGGCGTAACTGTTCGGCCAGGTATTCCGCCGTAGGAATGAAACGACAAAAGAGGATGGGCTGATAG
>JAWOGU010000713.1:0-3639 GCA_046496595.1 Chloroflexota bacterium | reverse complement strand
GGCATAGCGCCATTCCTGCTGCAAGGTGTTCAGCGGCAGGTGGATGCTGGTATTGGTCGCCGGGTCGAAGTGGATGCCGACGATTTCTACGTTCAGAGAACGGCCGTTATTATTCTCCAATGTAATCTCATCCCCAAGCTGCCAGCCCTGCTGCTGCGCCGCCAATTGGCTGACAACAGCGGCGTTGGTATCGGCCGGCAGCAGCCAGCGCCCTTCCCTCATGATGGGATGGTAGAAATCTGTGTCCGGGTTCTGACCAAAGAGCGTCAGGCGGGCGTCGGTGACTTCTTTCTCTAGTTGGGCGGCGGGACGGGCGCTGGCGGGCAGAACCAACCAGGCGTCAACGGCCGTTACCCCGGCCACACTTTCCGCAATCGCCGTCAGAGATTGGCTGCGTCCCGCTTCTTGCAGCGCCACCGTCACCTGGTAATCGTGGACCTCTTGCAGCTTGCTGCCAAAAGTATATTCGGTGGCGTCGTTGAGGCCAATCACCATCATAAAAATTGCGCCGGCCACAATCAGGGCGAACTCGATAATGACCACCCGCCGCCGGTTGCGGAAGGTATTGCCAATGGTTAAGACCAGGGTGTAAGGCACACGGCGCAAGTTAGTGACAGCGCGGTCCAGAAAACCAACCGCTCCGGTGAGACCGTAAGTACCGATAGCTTCACGCACCGTAATCTTCATACCGGCGCGCAGTGGGATGAGCGCCGCCAACAGGGGCGCAATGATGGCGATGGCGATTTGCACGTAAACGGCCGTGGCGTCCACCCGCACCGTGAAGATTTCCAGGTTCAAGAAGTTACCGAAGAAGCGCTGCAAACCGGTGGCGACCAAGGCGCCAATAGGGATGGAAATCAGGGCCGCTAACGCGCCATAGCTCAAGACCAGCAGCAGATAGCTCCACACCACCTGCCGCGAGTCCGCGCCGATGGCTTTCATCACGCCAATCTGGTTCACCTGCTGCGAGACAATGGCGTTGACACTGTTGTACACCAGGAAGATACCCAGCACTACCACCACGCCGCCCAATACGCCTAACAACAGGAACAGGGCGTTCAAAATCGCTTCGGCCGGGGGCACGTCCGGCGGCGTGATGCGGTCCTGGAAGGGGAAAAGCACGCCCACCGAATCGACGCCAATTTCTGCAAAATAGTCCTGGATGCGCTGGTCGGTGGCTTCGGCCGCTGCCCAAGAGAAGGTAGTATCGCGGGTTTGCACCAGATTGTAAGTATCGATGCCGGTCAGGCGGGTGAAGGTGCGGGCGTCGGCGTAAAAGTTCTCCTGGAAAACGGGGGTCGGGCCGACGGGGTCTAAGGCACCCACTACCTCATAGGCGCGCACCGTGCCGCTGAAACGCAGCTCTACCGTGTCGCCCACAAATACCTGGTCCTGACCGACGGAGATGGTACCAATGCCCAGCGTATTGCGCTCCGGCCATTGGCCGTTCACCAGGCCGTCGAGCGCCATTTTTTGTTTGGTGTAGTTGTCACGGCCGTTTAACACGCCGGTTTGCCATTCGGTATCGCCGGGGAAACGCCACTCAACCGGCGCCGTCATCAAACCTTCGGCCTGGTCCACGCCTTCGATGCGTTCCAGGCGCTCGATTTGGGCGGTGGTCAGGGCCGGGGTTACGCTGAGCTTGATGTGAGCCGGTTCGGCCGCCTGCCAGCCTTCCAGCACGGAGCTGGCGATGAGGTTGCGCCCGCCAATGACCAGGCCAATGCCGATGGCGCCCAGAGCGATGACCATGACTACCTGTAAGGTGCGGGATTTGTCTTGCCAGAGGTCGAACCAGACTTTTTGTAGGAGTGTGAACATATTTTTTGCGTTTCCTTCTCTCTTTCTTCTGCCCTGTAAAGGTGACAGTCACCTGGAGTTGCTTAGCCGGCGCTGCCGACGATGACCGGCGCGGTGGTGGGGATGTAACGGCCGTTACTCGCCGGAACCGGTACGCCATTGCCAAAACGCGGCGGGGCGGCAGGTCTGGCCGGCTGGCGGCGGTCGCTGGCGACGACGCCGTTGACGATTTCCACCTGGCGCGGCACGCGGTCGGCCAGATTCGCATCATGGGTGACCATGATCAAGGTTTTGCCCTGCTCTTCCACCAGTCTGAGGAATATGTCAAAAACCTGAGCGGCCGTTTTCATGTCCAGGTTGCCGGTCGGTTCGTCGGCGATAAGCAGAGGCGGGTTGGTCGCTAAAGCGCGGGCGATGGCGGCGCGCTGCTGCTGCCCGCCGGATACCATCGAAGGCAGTTTGTGCGCCTGGTCGGCCAGATTGACCAGCTCCAGCAGGTGCATGGCGCGCTGCTGCCGTTCTGAACGGTTGTAAAGCCCGGCAAATTCCATGGGCAGCACTACGTTTTGCATCAAACTAAGGGAGGGCAGCATTTGGAAGAATTGGAAGATAATGCCCACCTGCTGGCCGCGCCATTTCGCCAGTTCGTTTTCGCTCATGGCGTGCACCGGCTGCCCGGTAACGATGATTTCGCCGCCGGTGGGGCGGTCAATGCCTGTGATCATGTTGAGCAGGGTGGATTTGCCATTGCCGGAGGGGCCAACGATGGACACAAATTCGCCCTGATGGATATCGAGTGAAATGCCGTGCAGAATGGTGATGTCTCTATCGCCGACCGGGAATGTTTTGACAACGTTTTTGAGTTGAACGACAGGTTCGACGCCGGTTTTTCCAGCCTGGGACTGCCCGTTCACGGTCATTGGTTCATATTTTTTGTTGCGGTTGAAAAAAAGCATCGTAGTCACCTCGTCATAAGTCATTATCAATGATGGCTATCATAATGTATTGGCTATGTTTTGTCAAGATATTGTCTACATTGGTCAAGGTAAACTCATCTTAACTATATACGCAGGTTCCCTGAGCTTGCCGAAGGGAACCGGGCTTCGACAAGCTCAGCCCTCGACAAGACTTCGGCGTGAGCTCAGTCGAACGCTCAGCCTTCGACAGGCTCAGCCCTCGACAGCGCTGTATAGTTACTCGTCTAGGATTGGCTCAATCTGGACGCCAACGCAAAAAGGAGGACGAGAAACGGCCGTTTCTCGTCCTCCTTGTATTTAGCCAAACGAGTAGACCTGACAGGTTTTCTGAAATCTGTCAGGTCTTAAATTTGTAGATTGCTAGATGAGTATTTGCTTAATCGCGGCTGCGTTTGAGGTAAATGGTACTCAGGGGCGGCAAAGTCAATTCGAGGGAATAGGGCTGATCATGCCAGGGCGTGTCTGTGCTGACCAGGGGGTCGCTGTTCAGCACGTTGCTGCCGCCGTACTTATCGGCGTCGCTGTTGAGAATCTCGTGATACGTTCCGGCCTCCGGCAAAGCTAGGCGATAGTGTGGACGCACGACCGGCGTAAAGTTGCACAGGGCAATAATGGTTTCCGATTTATCGGCGTTAAAACGGGCGAAGGCCAGGATGCTGTTCTGATTATTGTACACATCCAACCATTCAAAACCCTCCCAGGTATTGTCCACCTGATGTAAAGCCGACTCACTGCGATAAAGTTGCCCCAGGTCCGCCAGGTATTGTTGCAGTTTGATGTGGCGGCCATGATTGTAGATGGGGTCCAGCAGGAACCAGTCCAGGCTGCGGGCTTCGCTCCATTCCTGCCATTGACCGATTTC
>JAWOGU010000635.1:0-8673 GCA_046496595.1 Chloroflexota bacterium | reverse complement strand
TGGCGAGTCGTGCCCGGCGCGCGCTGCAAGATGTACCACCGTCAGACGCTCGTAACGAGTTAGAAAGTTTGATTGATCAGGTGCTGGATAGAGATCATTAAGTTTACCTGTTTTGAACTGGCGAGATTGGTCCAATCTTTAAGATTGGACCAATCTTGGAGACAGCGGGAAATATAAACTATTTTAGGACGACCTTGATAAACGGCCGTTTCCGTGTTTCCTCATACAAATACCGTTCCAGCGCTCTTTCGATCTTGCCATCCAACCCGTCTAAGTTGCCGGCTTGTTGGCTCACCACGCGGGTTATCGTTTCTTCTGCCCCCTGCACCAGATCTTCGTCATCCATATTCGCCAGCCCTTGCGACACAATGTCTGGTTGACCCAGCACATCCCCTTTGTCGTTGACGCGCGTGACCACCAGAAAGAAGCCGTTTTCCGCCAGCCGCTCGCGCTCGCGTACAATTGACCAGCCTGTGTCGCCCACCGCCGTGCCATCCACAAAAACGTAACCGCCGGGAAGCCGTTCGTGAATTGTCAGGCTGTGTGCATCCAGGTCCAACGGCGTGCCGTTTTCTACTACGGCGATGTTTTCTGCCGGGATGCCAAGCTGCTTTGCTAATTCAGCGTGTGCCTTCAAATGGCGCAGTTCGCCATGAACCGGAATGAGAAACTTGGGGCGCACGATGTTGATCAGCAGTTTCATCTCCTCGCGGCTGGCGTGACCGGAGACGTGCACGTCGGCAACCCGTTCGTATAGCACGTTGGCGCCGCGCTGAAACAGGCGGTTGATAGTGCGGAATACAATCTCTTCGTTGCCGGGGATGGGGTGGGCGGAGAAAACAATCGTGTCCCCTTCGTGGACGCGCAGTTGGTTGTGCCGTCCACTCGCCAGCCGTCCCATAACGGCCGACGGCTCACCCTGGGAACCGGTCGCCATGACCACCACCTGCTGATCCGGGTAATTGTCTGACTCGGAAATGTCGATGAGAATGTCATCGTCGATATCTAAGTAGCCCAGACGGCGCGCCATTTTGGTATTTTCGCGCATGGAACGGCCGGTGACCGCTAATTTGCGATTGTGCTTTTTAGCCATATCGGCGACTTGCTGGATGCGGGAAATGAGCGAGGCGAAGGTAGCGACGATGATGCGCCCTTGCGCTTCACGGAACAGTTTGTCGAAGGCTTCGCCGACGACCGTTTCCGAGGGCGTCCAGCCGGGGCGGTCAGCGTTGGTGCTGTCTGCCAGCAGCGCCAATACGCCGCGCTCGGAGAATTCGGCCAGTTTGGCGAAGTCTGGCGGCCAGTTGTCGGCGGGCGTGTGGTCGAATTTGTAGTCGCCGGTATGGACGATGAGACCGACGGGTGTGGTGATACCGAAGCCGACGCAGTCCGGAATGCTGTGGGCCACATGGAAGGGTTCCACTTTGAAGGAACCGATATGGAGCACGTCCCCGGCCTCAAAGGTGCGTAGATCGACGCGGTCGCTGAGACGGCGCAGTTTCACTTCGATGAGACCAGCCGTAAGCGGGGTGGCGTAGATGGGGGCGTCTACGTGTTCCATAAGATGGGGCAGGGCGCCCACATGGTCTTCGTGTCCGTGGGTAACGAGCACGCCCATAACGTTGTCGAGCTTGTCCATGAGGTATTTGAAGTCGGGGATGATGAGGTCGATGCCCAGCATGTCGTTTTCCGGGAACATGATGCCGGCATCAACGATGAGGATTTGCTCGCCATACTCGATGACGGTCATGTTTTTGCCGATTTCGCCTAATCCGCCCAGTGGTAATATTCGTAATTTATCTGTCATAGGTTTTCCTTTTCTAATGTGGTGTTTGTCGGTCAATAAAAATAAGTCAACGACGGATCTGATGTCGCTGACAATAGTTCGATTTGGGTGTTTTGTCTGGCATTGGGTGAATGTTACCTGGAGACTGGCTGCCGGTTAACGGCCGTTTCAAGCAAACAGGTAGGCCCAAAGAAAAAGGATCAAAACGGATTGTATGACTGTTAACAACAGGGTGAAGCCCCATAAATTTTTCGTTGAAGATGGGTTTTCAGGAGAAACGGCCGTTTTTGCGCCCCGAGATGTGCTGCCTATAATCGTGTTGTTTTCAGCCGCATCTTTTTTGGGGGCAATTTGCATCCCTTCTTCACCTAAGTATTGAAGAAGGCTGATGGAAATGTTATCTTGTCCGCCCCGATTGTTCGCCAGATCGACGAGGGTCTGGCTTATCTGGTCAAGATCATTATGGCCCAGATATTCCGCCAGTTCGTCGTCTGAGACGTGGCGCGTCAGGCCATCTGAGCAGAGCAAGATGATGTCGCCCGGTTCTAAGAATCGTTCGTACAGATCGATTTTGGGGGAACGTTCAGAACCGAGACTGTAGAGGATGACGTTGCGCCGCGGGTGCTTTTCCGCCTCTTCTTCGGTAATGGCCCCTTCTTCTACCAGTTTTGCCACGAGACTCTGGTCTTTAGTGACCTGTTCCAGCACGCCCTGCCGCCAGAGGTAGCCGCGGCTGTCTCCCACGTTAGCGATGCTGGCCTTGTGGTTATCAATCGCCACAGCCACCATGGTGGTTGCCATGCGGCTGTTGTCGTTTCGTTCCGCTACCAGGCGGCGCAGGTCTGTGTTGGCGGCCTGCATGGCATCGACGAGGCGCTGTCCCCAATTTTCTTGTTGGTAATTGCGCAGATAGTGCTGCACCATTTGTTCGCTGGCGTAGTGGCTGGCAACTTCGCCGGCGTCAGCGCCGCCAACGCCATCCGCAACCAGATACAACCAGCCGTTATCGGCGGCGTCTGCCGCGTTGGTCGGTTCTCGACAAATGACATAGTCTTCGTTGTGGTCTCGGATCAGACCGACATCCGTGCGCATGGAGGCGTGGATGAGTCTATGGTTACTCATGGGCTGGAATATATACAGGTTTGGGCGATAGGGCAAGCATGCAAAATGGGAAAATCAGATGATTTGCGTGAAAATTTAGAAAAGCTGCGGACCAGAAGATCTCGGTTAAGGCAGCAGTCACTGGCAATCCGCAAACATGCCAATGACTGCTGTTTGTGGGCGTTATAGGCTGAGGAAAACGAAGTAGGCCAGGATCAGGAAAACGAGAACGGCCGTTATCACCAGACCGATCAAAAGATAGTTTAACTGTTTTTCGCTGATCCCCTTTTGCGGTTTGGCCGGTTTTTTCTCTTTTGGACCGGTTTTTTGGACGGCCTGCGTTTTTTGCGGACTGTCTTGTGCTGTTTTTACACTGGTGGGGGATGTGCTCTCTGAGATCTGGGTGTGTGGGGTAGAATCTTCGTCCCAATCGGTTTCGACGGGGGCTTGCAGCCAATCAGGTACCATTTTGTCTGGGGTGCTGATAACGGCCGTTATTTCTGCACCAGGTTCCGTCTCGCTTTCCAGGGTAAGGGGAAGATCGTCCACCATCCAATCTGGCAATGTTTCACCGGCGTCTTGAGCCACCAGATCGGTCGAATCTGAGAACAGCGTGGTGGGTAGCACAGCCGGTGCTTCTTCCGTGAAAAGAACAGTTTCATCATCTGTGGCGTCGAAAACGGCCGTTTCCGTCAGGGCAGCCAATTGGGCTTGAGCTTTTTCATGCTCCGGGTCCAGCGTCACCACTTTGTTCAAATAGGTTTGTTTCTTCTCGTTGTCATCCACCAACAGGCTAAGTAAAAACCAGGATTGGGGATTATCCGGGTCTTCTTGGATGGCCTGGGTGAGCAGAAATTGGGCGTTCTTTTTGTCACCGGCGCGGGTGGCTTGAATGGCTAATTGCAGTTTGTCGCTCATCTCAAATCCTCATGTAGTATGCTCAAACGAGACGGTTTATGTCAAACATTTTAGCACATTCAAGCTGGTTTGCGTAACTTTTTATAAATTGGGCAAGAATAATTCTGATGAGCCTGATAGACCACCGCCAAATCCGCGCGCCGCGGCAGCTGCCAGTCGTCCAACGCCAAAATCAAATCACAAACAGGCAGCCCCATAACGGCCGTGTAACACCCCTCAATGCGGAACGCTGGCTGAAAAACGGGATGCTGCACGGCATACGCGCCCGCCTTATCCAACGGGTCACCCGAAGCCACATAAGCCATGATCTCAGCATCCGTATAATTGCGCATGGTGACAACGGCCGTTGACACCCATTCCAACCGTCTTCCACTGCTCAAATCGAGCAGCACGCAGCCGGTATGGACCTCATGGGTGCGATTCCGCAGCGCCTGTAACATCCAGACAGCTTCCTCGGCATCCTTTGGTTTACCAAACATCCGCTCAGCCAAAGCCACCGTCGTATCAGCGGCGACGAGTATCCGCCCATCTGCTTCCAACAGTTGCGCGATGGCATGGGCTTTTAAAACGGCCGTTGCCGCCGCATTCGCCGCCGGGTCCGGATCCGTAATAGAGGCTTCATCCACATCCGCCGCTATTACCTCAAACGGATAACCCAATAGATGAAGCAGTGTTTGCCGTCGTGGAGATTGTGAAGCAAGCACCAATTCAGTCATTTCATCCACCGCCAAAAACTTTGCCATACAAATAAAAAAGGCCAGCTCATAATCGAGTTGGCCTTTTTAAGCGCTGCTAAGAAAAAACTATTTCAATTCAACAACTGCGCCAGCTTCTTCCAATTTCGCTTTGGCTTCAGTTGCCGCTTCTTTACTGACGGCTTCCATCACAGTACCCAGACTGTCAACAACCTCTTTGGCTTCTTTCAAACCCAAACCGGTCAAAGCACGAACTTCTTTAATGACGTTGATTTTCTTCGGGCCAATGTCCTTCAGAACAACATTGAATTCAGTTTGTTCTTCAACTTCCGCCACAGGCTCAGAAGACATCATGGGCATCATACCCATAGCCATCGGAGCCGCTGCGCTGACGCCCCATTTCTCTTCCAGCATTTTTGTCAATTCAGCAGCTTCCATCAAATTCAGGCTGCTCAGATCTTCTACCAACTTTTGTAAATCTGCCATCTTAAATCATCCTCCAAACAACAACTGTTTGTTTTAATTTTAATAAAATTTACGCCGCTTCCGCAGCATCTTCACTTTTGGCATACGCGTCAATCACGTTGACCACTTGCCGTACCCCATTACTCACAACACTGACAATGTTTTGAGCCGGGGTATTGATCATGCCAATCAATTGGCTGCGCAGTTGATCCAGCGACGGCAACTTAGCCATAGCATCCACATCAGCAGCAGACAAAATACGACCACTGTAAATACCACCCTTGATAATTAGTTTATCCTCACTGCCGGCAAACTTAACCATCGTTTTTGCCAGCGTGGGAGCCTCGTTCAAAGCAAACCCGGTAGCTATCTGCCCATGCATCAGGTCATCCGGTACCGGTTGATCTGCCTGCTCTAAAGCAATTTTCAAGAGTGTGTTTTTGGTAATGTGAAACGCACCATCAACTTTGTCAACTTCTTCACGCAATGCTTCCAATTTCTTGACATTCAGGCCTTTATATTCAGCCAGGAAAATTGCGTTGCTGTTTTGTATAAGCTGTGAGTACTGATTCACCAATTCTTCTTTACGAGCTTTTGAAATAGCCAAAGACTTTTCACCTCCTCTAAAATTTGTTCACTCAAAATAAAAAAATCCTCATACCAGCCGGTATGAGGATTCATTTCACAAAAAAGTGTTTCTGTTCAAACTATATTGGCGAACAGACTTTTTACTTGAACCCCCACCTCGGTTGGAAATTTTAAGACGACATTACTGCCATCACCAACTGTCTTCAGTAGAGAAATTAAGTTGTGTTTCTACAACGCAAACTATTCTACAGCATTGATTCCATTGGATCAAGGAGAATCCCAGGTCCCATCGCATTTGCTACCACGACCCGTTTCACATAGGTGCCTTTTGCTGCCGGGGGGCGGTTGCGCTTGATGGATTCAATGACGGTTTGTAAATTTTCCAGCAGTTGTTCTTCCGTAAAGCTGGCTTTGCCAAAAGGCGCATGAACATTAGCCGTGCGGTCTACGCGGAATTCCACGCGCCCTGCTTTTGCTTCGTCAATCAAACGAGGCAAATCTTCTCCAGGAGCCACCGTACCTGCTTTGGGATTAGGCATCAAGCCGCGCGGACCCAAAATACGACCCAGACGACCTACCTTGCCCATCATTTGCGGCACAGCAATTGCCACGTCAAAGTCAGTCCAACCACCCTGAATTCTCTTCACAGTTTCATCATCAGCAATGTAGTCAGCGCCTGCTTCTAATGCCCGGGTAGCGTCTTCACCTTCAGCAAAAACCAACACGCGCACAGTCTTGCCTAAACCATGGGGCAGATTAACCACGTCACGTATCTGCTGATCCGCGTGGCGCGGATCAACCCCCAACCGGAAATGAACTTCCACTGTCGGATCAAACTTTGTGTAAACCGTTTCTTTCAGGAGCTTGATAGCTTCAGCTCGAGTATAAAGTTTGTCGCGGTCAACTTTGGCCGCTGCTTCCTGATATTTACGTCCTCGTTTTGTCATATTTACTCCTCGTGGTCTTAGCGAGTAACTAACTACTCTCCCACATTATTTCAATGGTTAATCGACGATGGTAAGGCCCATGCTGCGGGCGGTGCCGGCAATAATGAGCTTGGCGCTGTCAATATCGCGCGCATTCAGGTCTTTCAACTTGATCTCGGCAATTTCTTGCAACTGGGCCTGAGTAATCTTGCCCACTTTCACGCGATTTGGTTCTGCTGAACCGCTTTTAATACCGGCCGCTTTCCGTAATAAATCGGCAGCCGGTGATGTCTTCAAGATGAATGTGAAGCTGCCGTCCTGAAAGACAGTGACCTCAACAGGTACAATCTGCCCAACCATGTTGGAAGTCTTCGCATTATATTCTTTACAGAACTGCATCAGGTTGATGCCATGCGGACCCAGAGCCGTACCAACGGGCGGCGCTGGATTTGCTTTACCGCCATTAATTTGAATTTTAACTACAGCTTTAATTTTCTTGGCCATATATATCTCCTTGGAGTCCAATCGCCTGCATAAAACAGGCTCCTCCTAAAACATGAAACAAAAGCGATACGTGTATACGTATCGCAAAATCACACCTTTAATGGATTTTATACTTTTTCTACGTGCAGGAAGTCTAATTCAACCGGGGTTTCCCGACCAAAGAATGATACCATGACCCGCACCTTTGCTTTTTCCTGGTCAATTTCAGACACAGTGCCAATGAAATCAGCAAATGGACCGGTGCCAATGCGTACTTTTTCGCCAACCTGGAAATCAAATTTGACTTTTGGCGCTTCTGCTTCCATGCGGTTCAAAATATTGGCAACTTCGTCGGGACGCAGTGGGGTGGGGTCATTACCCATACCTACAAAACCGGTGACGCCGGGCGTATTGCGTACTACATACCAGGAATCTTCAGTCAAGATCATTTGAACGAGAATGTAACCTGGGAAAACATTCTTTTTTACCGTGCGTCGTTTGCCATCTTTGATCTCGATTTCTTCTTCGGTTGGTACAACCACATCGAAGATTTTATCTTGCATACCCATGGTTTCGATACGCTGTTCAATGCTATGGTGAACTTTGTTTTCGTAACCAGAGTAGCAATGGATGACATACCAGGCACGACCATCTTCAGGTATAGCATAATCTTCCACGCTCTTGATAGAAGCGGTCTTTTTTACTGAAGCTTTTTCGAGGCCTGTTTCTTCATCGTCCTCATCGAAAAAGTTATTCGCATCAAAATCGTCAATCATTATGCACTTACCCAAACCGCCGGCATTCTAAAATGAAGCCAATAATTCGATCTTATGAAACCAGTGTGTTGATCAGCAGGTGAATGGACTGAGAAAAGATTAAATCCCAGAACCACAAAAAGACAGCCATTGCGGTAGAGACAGCAATAACGATTGCCGTTAAGCGTGTGGATTCTTGCCGAGTGGGCCAGATAACTTTACGCAGTTCACCTCTGGTTTCACGCAGGTAACGGGTAACAGGGTTAACGGACTTGACGCTTTTCTTTTCGACCTTTTTGTTGCTAGAACGGGTCTTCTGGGTTTCTTTAGTCTCTTTGGTTTCTTCTGTTGTATTTTCTGATGTCACAATGCACCATTATTTATGATAATTAACCTCCGGGCAGAATTTCTGCCCGGAGGTTTTGATTACAGGGGGTGCAGGAATCGAACCCGCAGCCTACGGTTTTGGAGACCGTCGCTCTGCCAGTTGAGCTAACCCCCTATATAATAGGGAACCACACTCTCAATCAGTATAGTACCTTACCGAGTTTCTCGATGCAACCGATGTTGGCGGCAACGCGGGCAAAACTTCATCAATTCTAAGCGTCCCGGATCGTTGCGGCGATTTTTTTCGGTGAGATAAGAACGTTCTTTGCACTCGGTGCAGGCTAACGTGACGTGTGTACGAATTGCTTTTTTAGCCATAATGTCTAACCTGATTATAGGGGTGCTTGATGCACCCCTATGAAATTTATTTACCTAAACTATGCAATGATCTTGGTGATAACGCCGGCGCCGACAGTCAAACCGCCTTCGCGAATGGCAAACTTGCTGCCCTGTTCCAACGCCACTGGAATAATCAACTCCACTTCCAGATTCACGTTGTCACCAGGCATGACCATTTCCACACCTTCCGGCAGGGTAATCGCGCCCGTCACATCCATGGTGCGGATGTA
>JAWOGU010000620.1:0-5205 GCA_046496595.1 Chloroflexota bacterium | reverse complement strand
GTGATGTGGCTGACCATGACGCCAATTTCGTCCATGTGGG
Source organism: Chloroflexota bacterium (assembly GCA_046496595.1). Classification (GTDB taxonomy): domain Bacteria; phylum Chloroflexota; class Anaerolineae; order Promineifilales; family Promineifilaceae. Next base: position 5,165 of record JAWOGU010000620.1, on the reverse strand, counting down.
CGGCGATCATCACTTTGAGGCCGCTGCCATCCCCTTTTTTGAGGGCGATGAGGTTGCCGAGATTGTCTGTGCTGATTTCATCGGCGTATTTTTCTATTTCCGGGCGGATGAGATCCCGCAACCCATCTTCAAAGCCGGAGGGGCCAAATGCTTCTACCAGTTTTTTGATTAGTTCGTTCATGTACTAGTTCCTTTTTACAATGTCCGGCGTCAGACTGCGTAAGGTGGCTTCCGCCAGTTTGACGATGTTGGCGTAATCTTCCAGGTTGATCAGCATGGCGGGGGTGTGGGCGTGCCGCCCCGGTACGGCGAGGGTCGCGGAGGGGATGCCGCCGTGTGATTTTTGGATGGCGGCTGTGTTGGTGCCGCCGCCGCCCGGTCTGCGAATTTGGAAGGGGATGTTGTGGGAAACGGCCGTTTTCGTGATGTGTGATACCAGGCGGGGGTCTTGAATCGTCACGCCGTCCATGACATACACAGCCGGTCCCTGACCCAGCGCCACATTCGGGCTGACATCCTCTTTGTTAGGCAGATCAAAAGCAGGTGTGCATTCCAAGATAAGCGCCGCATCGGGATTCACACTGTAGCCTACCACCGTCGCTCCACGCAGTCCCACTTCTTCTTGCACCGAAAAGGAAGCCGTCAGATCGAAGGGGTAAGGCGCGGCGCGCAGCAGTTCCACCAGGGCGGCGCAGCCGGCGCGGTTGTCAAACGCCTTGCCGATGGCGCAGCCGCCCACTTCTTCATACTGCGTGACAAAGGCCGCCAGTTCGCCGGTCTTCACCTTTTCTTTGGCGGCGTCTTTATCTTTGGCGCCAATATCGATGCGCATGGCGTCGATCTTAACGACGCTGTCCCGCTGATTGCTGTCGAGCAAATGGACCGGGCGCGCGCCGATGACGCCGATTAATTTTTTAGGGCCGATTTGCACCACTTTGCCCAGTAGCGTCCGGTCGTTAAATCCGCCGACTGGTTCAAATTTGAGCGTACCGTTGCTGTCGTAGCCGGTAATCATCAGCCCAACCTCGTCCATGTGGGCGTCCACCAGAACGTGCAGGTCGGAAGCGCCGGTTCCTTTTTTCAGAGCGATGAGATTGCCCATGGCGTCAATGCGCCATTGATCTACGTGGTCTTTGATCAAGTCTAAAATGAGCTGGCGAATTTCTTGTTCGCCGCTGGACACGCCGTTTGTTTCTGTGAGATTTTTGAGTAATTCGTTCATAGTTAGTCGGTTAGTCTGATAGTCGGTTAGTCGGTTTTGCCTATCTGACTATTCGACTGGCTTTTGGATAGGGTATCGACAAAGTTATAGTCCAGGTTGGCGATGAATTCGCCGAGCAGTTTCCCGACTCGTTCGACATCTTTGGTGTCGATGGATTCCACCATGGTGTGCATGTAGCGCAGGGGAATGCTGACCAGGCCGGTCGGGACGCCGTCGCGGGCAATTTGCAGGCCAAAGGCGTCGGTGCCGCTGTAGCGGCTGTGGGTACCGATATTGTGTTTCATTTCCAGCTTGTCGGCTGTGTCGGTGAGGCCGCTGGTCATGCCGGGGTGGACGTTGGGGCCAATTTCGATGACGGGGCCGCTGCCCAGGTCGAAGGCGCGTTCGTCGTTGGCGCCGGGACCGGTACCAAAGGTAACATCAATGGCGATGGCGGCGTCGGGGCGCTGGCTGTAGGCGGCGGTAAAGGCGCCGAGCAGCCGGGTTTCTTCCTGGGCAGTGGCCACGGCGACGACATCCCAGAGATGGGAACGGCCGTTTAGATACTCCAGGCACACGCTAACCGCCGCCACAGAGGCCCGGTTGTCCAGGGATTTGCCGGCCACCCGTTTGCCCAGCAGCTTGCGCAGCGGCTGGCGAAAACTGACTGCGTTACCAATGCTCACTTGCTCCTTTACCATGTCAATGGGCAGTCCTAAATCTACCACCAGTTCCTCATAACCAAATGGTTTATCCCGGCGGTTTTCCGGCAGCAGGTGGGGCGGCAGGCTGCCCATCACGCCGGAAAGGTTCTTTTTGCCGTGAACGGTGACAAGTTGAGCATACAGTTGACGAATGTCCACTCCGCCCAGGTTTGTCACGCGCAAGAAGCCTTGTCCGTTGTGGTCCACAATGTCCGCCACCATCAGCCCAATCTCGTCCATATGGGCGGCTAACAGAATGCGGGGGCGGGGTTCGTCGCCCTGCCCGTGTTTGGCGGCAACCAAACTGCCCACCCGATCAATGGTGATAGTGTCTACGTAAGGCTCCCATAATTCCTGAATCACAGGCGCGATTTTGTGTTCAAAACCGGAGGGAGCCGGGGTTTCGGTTAAGGTTTGTAAGTGCTTAAATAGGTCCATAGGGTTTTCTCTAGGAATCAGGTGTCTCCGTGGGAATTACGACTTCTTCAGTGGGGGTGGCGGTGGGTGGTTCCGGTGTATCAGTGGGCGGAACCGGGGTGTCGGTAGGCGTACTGCTGGGTATGGCTGTCCAGGTGGGCAGGGGCGTGGCTGTCGGCGTCTGGCTGGGCAGCGGCGTCAGGGTTGGCGTATTGGTGGGGGTGGCGGTCCAGGTAGGAATAGGTGTATCGGTGGGCACGGGTGTTGCCGTCATAAATGGCAGGGTCGGTGTTTGGAATTGGGCAGGTGTGGGTGGAAGCGTAGCGGTAGGCGCGCCGGAGGTGCTGGTTGTCCAGGGCGTTGAGGTGAAGATGGCAGTAGGCAGGCTTGGGCGGATGGCGGTGCTGGTGGGGGTGGATGATACGACGGCGGGCAGGGTTGGGGGAATGGCGTCCATACCACCTTCCGGGGCAACAGCCAGGGCGATGATGCCAAAGCCATAACAGGGTAATGTCATTAAGATAATTCCAACCAGGATTAGGATTGTGCGTCGCCGTGAGTCCATCCAATGGCACTCTTTTGTTCAGTTTTCAGTTTTTAGAGAACTGCACGCAGCAAATATTTGCTGTTCACTATTCTCCGATGACTGTTTGGAGGATGATAATAGAGTTTTGAGTTTGTGACAAATTCGAGTCACCTAAATGTCCCCTGTGCGCCACATTGAAGCGCCCTGGAGTTGCTCTGGCAGGAGTAGGGAGCCGTTTTGCACGATGGCTTCTTGCTTGCTGAACTGTTCGATGAAACGGACGCCGTCGGCAATACCGCCATGGGCTACGGGCAGGGGTCCGGCGGGACGGGGTGTGGCATGGCGGTGGGCGACGACGAGAAAACGGACAGTTTGATCAGGCTCAGCACGGCCGTTTTCCCCTTCTCGTTGGTAGGCAATGGTATTCTCTTCCACGGCCAGAATTTGGAAGCCGCCAGTTTGCAAAACGGCCGTTTCCCTGCGCAGCCGGATCAATTCCCGGTAAAAAGCAAGCAAATCCTGGTTCCACTGCGACTCGTCCCACACCATGCAGGCGCGTTGGTGCAGGCGGGCGTCTTCCACCAGGCCGATCTCGTCCCCGTAATACAGGCAGGGAATGCCGGGGAAGGTAAACTGCACGATAGCCGCCAGCCGCTGTAGCGCGTCGTTTTCGCCCAGGTCCGTGCGCAGGCGGGGCGTGTCGTGGCTGTTCAGCACGTTAAACTGCTGCAAAGCGATGCGCCAGGGGATAGCGGCCAAAAACGACTGCCAGGTTTGCGCCAGCGCCGCCGTCGGCCAGGGCGTGGGTGAGATGATGGGGTCGGGCAGGCCGATGGCGCCCTGCTGCATACCGCGCAGCCAGGCCAACAGGGGCACAGCCAGCCCTGAATAGTTCATGACGCCGTCCCATTGATCGCCTTGCAGGCTGGCGCTGGCGTCAAAAAAGTTTTCGCCCATGAGATAGGCGTCTGGATTGGTTTCTTTAACGGCCTGCCGGATGCCCGCCACGATTTCAGCGCCGATTTGGGACTCTCCCTGGCGGCCCAGCATATTGGCGACGTCCACCCGCCAGCCATCGGCGGCGTAAGGCGGCCTGAGCCACTGCTTGAAGACGGCGTCGTCGGCGGCAAACATGCGGCGGCGCAGTTCCGGGCTGCGGTAGTTGAGCTTGGGCAGCAGCCACACGCCCAGCCAGCAGGCGTAATCATCGGGTCGTTTTCTGAAGGTGAAGAAATCGGCTTCAGGGCAGTCGGGGTCTTGCTGCGCCTTTTGGAACCAGGGATGCCAGTAGCCGCAGTGATTGGGCACCACGTCCAGAATGTAACGCATTCGCCGGGCCGACAGGGCGCGGCGCAGCGCCGTCAACGCTTCATCGCCGCCAAAGTGGGGGTCGACGTGATGGTAATCGGCCACGTCGTATTTGTGGTTGGAGGCGGCGGTGAAAATGGGATTCAGGTACAGGGCGTTGACGCCCAGACTCTCCAGGTAGTCAAGTTTTTGGCCGACGCCGGGCAGATCGCCGCCGTAGAAGACGAAGGGGAAGGGCTGGTCTGGATCAGGCGCTTCCCCCCAGGCATAGGTTTTGGGATGCGCGCCGCGGAATTCATGTTCATGGGGCTGGGGGTTGGTACCGGGATCGGCGTTGTGAAAGCGGTCGGGGAAGATTTGGTAGAAAACGGCCGTTCTCAACCAGTCCGGGCTGTGATAATCGGCCAAAATCTTGAAGTCGGTATCGTCCAGCGGCAGGGCGGCCGTAGGTCCGGCGGCGGTGTAAGACCACACCCCGTCGTCGGCCTGCAATACGAAGCGGTAATGGACGGTGGGCTGGTTGATGGTGAGCGGGGCCTGCCAGAGGGAAAACGGCCGTTCCCCAGCCAGCCGGGTCATGGGCGTCAGCATCTGCTCCCCATCCGGGAAAGTGCGCAGGTAGACCTGCCGCACCGGGGCAGTTTTGTCAACGCGCAGCCGCACCGTAACGGTGTCGTCGAGTTTCGGGCCGGGGTTGGAAACGTAACTGGCTGAACTGTTGTGATAGACAGAATCCAGCCAGGCGGGATGTGGTAATGGGGACATCAGGAAACTGCTCCCTGCCATAAAGAGACGGTGTGGAAATGGTAGGTTTGCGGGCTGGCGTCGAGGGGCTGCATTTCGACCAGTTTATAACCGGCGCGGGTGAAATGTTTGCTGTCGCGGGCCAGGGTGGCAATGTCTTCGCTGACGTAGATGAGTTTGGCCGGGGCCAGGGGGCACGAGTCCCGCATCGAGGGTCACACGCGACTCCCAGCCGAAGACTTCGCAGGCCTTGGAGGGAGCGAGC
>JAWOGU010000612.1:0-8308 GCA_046496595.1 Chloroflexota bacterium | reverse complement strand
CACCGCCACCCTCAACCCCGACACCGGCTGGCAGGAAGTGCAGCCCGGTCTGGAACGCCGCCACCTTTTTGTGTTCAACGCCCAAAATCAATTCTTGGACCGCCTGGCGATTTTGCGCCTGGACCCGGCGCTGTTTGCCGTGCGCGTCGCCTATCGTCCCGGCGAAGCCCAAAGTCTGGAAGCGTGGCAGGCCGAAACAGACGCCCTCATCACCGTCAACGGCGGCTTTTTCACCGCCGAAAATTACGCCACCGGCCTAACCATCGTCGAAGGCCAACCGTTTGGCGCCAGTTATAACGATTTTGCCGGAATGCTGGCGGTGACGGATTCTGACGTGACCTTACGCTGGCTGCGCGAACGGCCGTTTGACCCCCAAGAACCGCTGCAATACGCCGTGCAGTCCTTCCCCGTGCTGGTGAAACCGGGCGGCGTCCTCGGCTTCCCCGACGAAGATGGCGTCCCGGCCCGGCGCACGGTGATTGCCCAAGACAGAAACGGCCGTTTACTCTTCATCATCGCTCCCAACGGCTTCATGACCCTGCACCAAATGAGCCAATGGCTGGCGCAGTCCGACCTGGACCTGCACATCGCCCTCAACCTGGACGGCGGCCCCTCCAGCGGCCTGCTGCTGGCTCATTCAGACCTCGCCCTTCCCGCCTTCAGCCTGCTGCCTGCCGTCATTACCGTTCATAATAATTAATTGTTGAATTGTTTAATTGCTGAATGTTAAGTCAGAACATGGCTTCATGACGCCTCATTAACCATTCAACAATTCAAAAATTAATTATTAATTATTCCTTTGACTTCGCCTCGTTTGGCGCTATAATTCCCATTCGTTGTGTGGGTTGTCCGACCACTCCCCATGCTTGTTTATAATCACAACCGACCGGCATCCAGAGATGCCGGTTCTTTTTGGAGGCATATTGTGTACGCTATCGTAGAAAGTGGCGGCCGGCAATACCGCGCCGAAGAAGGGCACAGCTTTTCAGTCGAAAAGCTGCCTTACGAAGTCGGTGATCAAATTGAACTTGACAAAGTCTTGCTCCTGGCAAATGGCGACGGATTCAAAATTGGTCAACCAACTGTCGAAGGCGTTTTGGTAAAGGCCACCGTCGTTGAGCAGTATCGTGGAAAAAAAGTTTTTGTCTGGAAATATAAGCCGAAAAAACGCTACCGCAATCGTAGAGGTCACCGGCAAAGTTACACTCGCTTACGCATCGACGAGATCGTGGCGGGCTAAGGAGAGAAAGTCATGGCACATAAGAAAGGTGCAGGTTCAACTCGAAACGGCCGTGATAGTAACTCAAAGCGCCTGGGCGTGAAACGTTACGGCGGCGAAGTCGTCATCCCTGGTAATATCATCATTCGTCAACGCGGCACCCATGTAAAACCGGGCAACCACGTTGGCTTAGGCAAAGATCATACCATCTACTCCCTCATCGAGGGGCAGGTGACATTCGAGACTAAACATGGGCGTAAATACGTCAGTGTTTATCCGGTGGAAGCATAAGAGGCAGCGTTATCATGAAAGAAGGAATCCATCCCCAATGGTACCCAGACGCCAAAGTTGTTGTTGACGGCGAAGTCGTGATGACAGTTGGCGCCACCATCCCGGAAATTCGCGTGGAAATCTGGTCTGGCACACACCCATTTTACACCGGCACTCAACGCCTGTTGGACACCGAAGGTCAGGTTGATCGCTTCATGCGCCGTTTGCAGCGTCGTGAAGAGTATATCTCCACCCAACAAGCACAAGAGGAAAGTTCAACCGCCACAAATCTGTCTATTGAAGCCATGGGCCTTGGCGCTCGCGCTGAAAAAGCTTTGCAAGAAGCTGAAGTCACCATCGCTCAAGACATCCTGGATTTGTTGGCAAAAGGCGAAGACGCCCTGTTGGCTATCCCTGGTATCGGCCAAAAAGCACTCATCGACATCAAACGCTTTCTGCGGGCTGAAGGTCTGATCGAGTAAACGGCCGTTCCAGGCGTCAGTAACAAATCAAGGGCAGATGCGGAAACGTATCTGCCCTTCTTTTTTTAAGGTGAACAAATCGCCAAAACGATTTACAATTGACCGGATTATTGAGCGGGGATTAGGGGATTCAGGGATGACTCAGGCAAAAATCCTTCAATCCCCTAATCCCCGCAAACATTAAGGAAGGGAATCCAAGAAATATTATGGCGAAACACACGCGAGGACGCATTGAACTTATTTGCGGCAGCATGTTCAGTGGCAAAACAGAAGAACTGATACGGCTGCTGCGCCGCGCCGTGATTGCAAAACAGCAGGTGCAAGTGTTTAAACCGGCCATCGACGACCGGTTTCACGTCGAAAAAGTGACATCCCACGTGGGCAGCGCTTTTGAAGCCCAACCGATCAACGTCTCCAAAGACATTTTTCAACAGCTCGACCCGGCCACTACTGTGGTAGCGATTGACGAAGTGCAGTTCTTTGATCCTGAGATCGTCGCCACTTGTGAAAAACTGGCAGAAACAGGCAAGCGTGTGATCTGCGCCGGTCTGGATATGGATTTTCGGGGTGAACCCTTTGGTCCCATGCCCCATTTATTGGCCCGGGCGGAACAAGTCACCAAGCTCCACGCCATTTGCGTGTGCTGCGGTGAGGAAGCCAGCCGCACCCAGCGCCTGGTAGGAGGCGAACCGGCCGCCTACGATGATCCTGTGGTGATGGTGGGCGCCTCAGAAGCATACGAAGCCCGCTGCCGTCAGTGTCACGTCATCTTACCGCCGCGAAATGGAGGCCGCAGCCATGGGTAACATTCGCGATCTTCTGGTTGATATCGACCATATCCTCATAGACGAAACACAGCTAAAAAACCGCATTGTAGAATTGGCGGCAGAGATTGAAACTGCTTATGCCCAAGAAGAGGATTTGCTGTTGATCTGTGTCTTGAAAGGCGGGTACATGTTCCTGTCCGACCTGAGCAAAGCCATTTCCAGGCCGCACGAAATCGAATTCATGGGCATTTCCAGCTACGGTTCGGGAACCAAGAGCAGTGGCGCGGTGCAGATCATCATGGATTTGAAGCAGCCCATCGTGGGACGCAACGTGCTCATCGTGGAGGATATTATCGACAGTGGGCGCACGTTGGACTATATGCGGCGGAATTTGATGGCCCGCTCTCCGGCCTCACTCAGCATCTGCACCCTGCTCAACAAACCCTCCCGTCGAGAAATTGACGTAGATGTGGAATACGTGGGTTTTAACATTCCCGATGAGTTTGTCGTCGGTTATGGCCTCGACTTTGACGAGATCTACCGGAACCTGCCGTTTATTGCAGTGCTAAAACCGGAAGTGTTCGCGCATCTACTGGAGTAGCGCCTGTGGTCCGTAAGCCGTAAGCCGTAAGCCGTGATCCGTAATCGGTTTACGGACCACGGTTTACGGACCACGGTTTACGGACCACGGATTGAATTGTGACGATTGACTTAACGCCATACGCCGGCCGTTGGGTGGCCCTGGTGGGCGACGCGGTGGCTGGTGTGGGGCATACCCCGGAAGAAGCGAAACGTCTGGCGCAGCACAATCGCCCGAAGGACCGGGTGGTTTTGCGGTTTGTGGAAGCGCCGGGTGGTGAGCCACTGCCGCTGCCGCCGCTGCTGGCGGAACTACGGCCGTTTTTCCTCAAGCTGGATGCGCCGGTTTATCTGGTGGGCGGGGCGGTACGCGACGCCCTGCGCGGCGTGGAAAACCACGACCTGGATTTTGTCACCGCGCACAGAGCCATCCCCTTAGCTTTTAGCATTGGCGATAAACTCCATAAACCGGCCTACATTTTAGACCGCGAACGGGATGCGGGGCGCGTGGTTTTGGCCGAGGAAAATACCACGCTGGACTTCACCTGTTTCCGCGGCGGCAGCCTGGAAGCGGACCTGGCGGACCGTGATTTCACCATCAACGCCCTGGCGCTGCCGGCCACGGCCGTTACCACTGCCAGCCTCATCGATCCCTTTAACGGCCTGGCAGACCTGGCCCACAAACGCCTCCGCCTGGTGCAGCCAGACGCCCTGAGCCGCGACCCCATCCGCACCCTGCGGGCGGTGCGTCAGGCTACGAGCTTTGGCTTTGAGCTTACCGATGTTACCAAAACGGCCGTTATCGCCGCCGCCCCCCTGCTCTCCACAACCTCAGTCGAACGGATGCGGGATGAACTGGTGAAAATGCTGGACACCGCCGTTCCCCATCTCGCCATCGCCCATCTGTTTGAACTGGAACTGCTGGCCGAACTGCTGCCCGAGGCCGCCGCCTTAGCCGACGTGGCCCAATCGCCGCCCCACCACGAACCGGTTCTGGCCCATACCATCTCGGTGCTGCGCTGGCTGGTGGCTGTGGAAACGGCCGTTATCGACCAACAGCCCGCGCCACACCCAGACCTGGCAGACGCTGCCGTCCGGCTGACGGCCTACAGTCAGCCGTTACAAACCTACCTGAACCGGAACATTGTCGGCGGCCTGAACGGCCGTTCCCTGCTGCGTCTGGCAGCCTTGTGCCATGACATCGGCAAAAAAACGACCCAAACCATTGAAGAAGATGGCCGCATCCGCTTTTTAGGCCACGACGACGTGGGCGCGGCGCTGGCGGCGGCGCGGCTGCGGCAGTTGACTTTTAGCAATCAGGTTTGCAAACAGGTGGAAACGGCCGTGGCCCACCACATGCGCCCTCTGCTGCTGGCGCAAAGCGGCAAAACGCCCTCCCGCCGCGCCGTTTACCGCTACTTCCAGGCGGCATCCGAAACCGGCCTGGACATTGCCCTGCTCTCTTTAGCCGACCATCTGGCAACCTACAACGGCAGCGGTGAGGCGGCAGCGTGGCAAAACCTGCTTAACGTGGTGGTTGAGTTGTTCCGGCAATATTTTGAGGAGTTTTCTGCGACTGTGGCGCCCCAACCGCTGCTAAACGGCCGTGACTTAATCGACGGGCTGCACATTCCGGCTGGACCGGAAGTGGGGCGGATTTTGCGGTTGATCCAGGAAGCCCAGGCGGCCGGCGACATCAGCACCCGCGAAGAAGCGCTGGCCTTTGCCCACCAGAGCCGGCAGTAGGGACAGAGACTAGGACACGACGCAGGCGCTAACGGCTGATCAGCCGCCACACAATCCAGGCGGCGATACCCGCGCACAATAAAAACAGGCCCACAAAGGCAAACTGAATGGCAAATGATTCCGAAGTAAAGATAGGGTTTCGCGGATGCAGCACCAGCGGCGCGCGCAGCGTAATCCAGATAACGGCTGCCGGAATCAGCGCTTGCAGCAGGCCGCGCAGCCGCGCCGAGGGCAGCCAGGTATTAAAAACCATCAAAATGGTGGCAATGGCTAAACTGCTAAAAGCAGCCGCCATGCGCGGCTCCCGCCAAAACACGCCGCCCCAATTCTCCCTGGAAGCAACCGCGCTCACCGCCACACCAGCCACGTAAAAACCATAGGCCACCCAGCCCAACGCCGCCATCCAGCCTGCCACTTTCTCATTGCCCGTCGCCAACACCGCCAGGCCCAGCACACCGGCAAGCACAAAACCGGACATGCCTGTCCAGGTGAGCGCCACGTGGATATAGACGGTGCGGATGCCCGTGCCCAGCGTGGCTTCCTGCGGGGCGAGATATAAGAGAAAGAGAACGGCCGTTACCAAACCGCCTAAAATCAGCCAGGGCAGCGGTTGACGACGAATGGTGGTGACAAGATGATTCATGAAATGAGGGGATTGGTTCGTATCAGTCATGCTGGAATCTTATCATGTGCCAGCGGGAAGTTCCATATCAACTTATTCCGGTTCTTCCTGCTTCCATTTAGCGTCTTTCAGGCGGGCATCGGGCGTGGGCGAACCGCCCAGATATGCGCCAAGCTGCCGCCGCCAGCGTTTGGTTTTAGACCGGCTGCGGGCGTAGATATACCGCGCCCGCTTCCACTCCCTATCTAACCGCCTGACTTGGGGCGGCGTGACATCCCACTTCACCACGGCCGAAGCCCAGGTCAGGCCCCCGCCAAACCCCACAAACACCACGTTATCGTCGGGTCCCAGCAGCCCTTTCTCGACCGCTTCACACAAGGCAATGGGAATGGAGGCTGCCGAAGTGTTGCCGGTTCTGTCCACATTCACATAAAACTTGCCTTCGTCAATCTTGAGCCGTTTGGCCGCCGATTCAATGATGCGGGTATTGGCCTGATGCGGCACAATGAGCGAGATGTCGGCCATTGTCATGCCGGCTTTTTGCAGCACTTCCTGCACAGAAGAGGCAATGACGTTGGTGGCAAAACGAAACACCTGCCGTCCGCTCATGTCGATGGTATTATGCTTATGGCCGTTGCGATGGTAATCCGCGCCCAGCATGGGTACCGGATTGTGGTAAACGGTGGGCAGCGTCAGCAAATCGCTGCCGGAGCCATCGGAATGCAGCGCCGAAGCCAGCACGCCGCCCGGCACGCTGGAGCCTTTGAGCACGACCGCGCCCGCGCCGTCGCCAAAGAGGATGCAAGTGGCGCGGTCGTTCCAGTCCAGCACCCGTGACATGGTTTCTGCGCCGACGACAACGGCCGTTTTAATCGCCCCGGACTGGATGGATTGTGTCGCCATGCTCAAGGCATACACAAAACCAGAACAGGCCGCGCTGAGATCAAACGCCCCCGCCCGCGTTGCGCCCAGGTAATCCTGCACCCGGGAAGCGGTCGAGGGGAACATATGCTCCGGCGTAGAGGTGGCGACTATGATCAAATCTACTTGTGAGGGGTGAATATCGGCCACGGTGAGGGCGCGCGCAGCGGCTTCAAAGGCCAGCGTAGCGGTCGTCTCGTTTTCACCGGCAATGTGCCGTTGGCGGATGCCGGTGCGCGTGTAAATCCACTCATCGGTGGTATCAACCAGCAGGGCCACTTCATCATTGGTCATGATGCGTTCGGGCAAATAGCAGCCCCAACCCACGATATGGGCATACTGTCTGTGCCCATTAGCTGCCTGGGTATCTTTCATTGTAACCCCTTGGTGTTCAGGAATTGTTTTGGAATCGGAATGAAAATATACATTCAATCAGTAGAGTCATAGTGCAGTCAGTTAGCAAAAACCCCGGACCAGGGGATTCAGTTGCGCTTTAGACTCGCTTCCGTATAATCCAGCCGGTCGATTCGTGGGGGGAAAATTAAACGTATGGGGCGTAAATTCCGGTCAGCTAAACTGTTCTCGATGATCAATGTGCATCAATGCAGGTCGAAACGCTACCATAACATGCTGGATAAATTCACCCAACAGAAGAGAGTATGAGCAAATATTCATTTTCACACCGTGCATTCCGTCGTCATTCGTTTTTCTTTTGTAACTATTCAGGTAGCCGTAGCCTGAGCTTGTCGAAGGCGGAGGCGGGTCGCTCGCACCGCTCTGGCTTCGACAAGCTCAGCCGCCGCTACTCCGAGATTTTGGCAACCACCTCTATAGATACGTTCTTTTTCTATTTCTTGCTGACCGTTATTATGTTTTTCCTGGCGGGCTGCGGGCTGGTGCAGCAGCCGATACCGGCGCCGGTGACCACACCGCCGCCGGACAGCGCCTATGAATCGTTAACGGCCGTTACCACCACCACCCTGCCCGAACGAGACATGGTCGCGCTCGTCAGCGGGCTGCAAGGGGAAGCCATCTCTCCCCTGGCAGCCACAACCGCCGCCTTCCGGACCGGCGACAGCCACAGCTTCTGGTACAAAGACACCGACACCGGCGAAAACATCCAGACCCAGGCAGAACTGCTCTACCAATCCGACCAGCTGAATTTGTGGTTTCAAACAGGCATCAACCCGCGCCCGGACGACGTGACAAAGGCCGCCCGGCGCATTGAAGATGAAATTCTGCCCACCAACCGCGCCTTTTTTGGCGCGGAATGGCAGCCGGGGGTAGATGGCGACAACCGCCTCAACATTTTGCATCTCAAAGACCTGGGCAACATTGGCGTGGCTTATTTCTGGTCCGGAGACGAACTCCCAACGGCCGTTAACCCCACCTCCAACGAACGCGAAATGCTCTACGTCAGCCTGAAAGACGGCAAGCTGGGCAGCGATAACTATTACAAAGCCATTGCTCACGAATCGCAGCACCTTATCCAATGGCATCTGGACAAAAACGAAGACGGCTGGCTGAATGAGGGCATGGCGGAGCTGGCGGCCCACGTCAACGGCTTTTTTATCGACCGGGTTGATGATTACGTACAAAAAAAATGAAAAAAAGGAAGCGTCTTGACTTAGGTCAATGGCGTTTCTTAAGGGGTGTGGCAGGATGGCGTACAAATCAACATCATTTATCACTTAAATCAAGG
>JAWOGU010000570.1:0-10053 GCA_046496595.1 Chloroflexota bacterium | reverse complement strand
TTTTGACTTAAATACCACCCAGATTTTCACCCGCGTCTGGCTGACAGGCATGGCATTTATCGGCAGCGCCAACCTGCTGCTGGCGGTGCATTTTCCTTATAAGAATGCGCTGTTTGCAAAACGGCCGTGGCTGAACTGGTTTATCTTTTTGCCCAGTTTTGTGGCGCTGCTCTGGGCGCAGTGGTGGTTATTTTCACCGGTTGATCCCTGGGCCTATGCTCTAACCTGGCGGACGCTCTTCTTTTTAAATGGATTAGGGATTGTCATTTCCCTGATCCTGCTCACTTACCGCAGTGTTGGCTCCCCTTCGCCGCTGGTCAGGCAGCAGGCCCGCGTTATTCTCATGGGAGCGGTGCTGGCCTTTACCCCGTTGACTATGTTCCTGATCGGCGCTTCCGTGGGGTTTGCGTTCCCTGAATGGTTCCCACAATCCCTGTGGCTGCCGCCGGTTATTATTTATCCCCTGGCGATCAGTTATACGATTGTGCGTTATCGTTTGATGGAAACGGATGTGGTTGTTCGCCAGGGGACCACGTATGTCGTCATCCTGAGTGTGATGGTGGGGGTGCTGGTCCTGATTTCCACTGGACTCTCCGCAGCCTACGGCGCTGTTGTCACGCTGGACAATCCCCTGGTGCTGGCGCTGATCGTGATTTTTGTGGCGGTTGTTTTTGACCCGATTCGGCGCTGGCTGCAAAAAGGGCTGGACCAATATATATTCCAGCAGCCCATGACGCTGGACAGATTACGCAGCGATTACAACCGGGAATTGACAACGGCCGTTGACGCGGATCAGGTCGCCCATATTTTGCTCAACTATGTGCAGTTGGGCATCCCCGGCTCAGAACCGCAGCTTTATCTGCCCGACAGCCAGATGGGCGGCTATTGCAACTACCAGGAAAACGGCGGCAGCATTTTGGTAGAAAGCAATTCACCGCTGGTCGCCTATATGCAAGAAAGGTCGGCAGTGCTGGACCTGGCCGTGCAGCGGGCGTGGCCGATGGAACTGCGCCACTTTCCGGAAGATATTCTATCTCAGGATGCGGCGGCTATTGCGCCGATGAACAATGGGCAAGAACTGTTGGGCTGGATCACCCTGCCCAATAAAACAAACGGACAAACTTATAGTGAAATCGAGCTTAATTATGTAGCCAATCTGGCCGATCAATCGCTGATCGGGCTGGAACGGGCGAACGTGATGCGCCGTCTGGAATCTCGGGTGGCCGAATTGGATCTGCTCAGCCAATTTTCGCAGGCGTTGAACTTTACGATTGACCCGGATATTTTGATGGAACTGGTCTTCACGAATTACCAACGACTGCTGCATGTTGATAATTTTTTCATCGCGCTGGAAGATCCGTCCACACATCAGCGCTACATTGCTTTTCATGTGGAAAAAGGTGAACGGTTTAACGAAAAGGAAGGCCAGCAGCAGCCGATCACCCGGGAAGCGGTCAATCAGGTGTGGGATACCGGGCAGCAGATAGCAGAAACAGAGGAAAACGGCCGTTTATGGTGGTATGCGCCGCTGAATGCCGGGGCAGACACGTTAGGAGTCATCTCCACCTATTTTGAAGATTCGGCTAATATCCCCGCCCGTCATCATCAACTGTTTAACGTATTCGCCGACAGAACGGCCGTTGCCCTGGATCGTCTGCAAACCCGGCAGCAGTTAGCCGCCCGCGCCCAACAGCTAGAATTGATCAATCAGGTTACCACCCAACTGGCTGCCACGCTGGAATTGGAGCTTCTGCTCAACCTCATCCTGGACAAAGCCATCGAAATAATAAATACCGAAGCCGGCACCTTCATGCTTACTCTGGAAGACACCGGCGAACTCGAATTCCGTGTCGTGCGCGGTCCGGCGAGTAATGAACTGATGGGCAAACGCCTGCCCATCGGTACCGGACTCGCCGGCACAGCCGCCCAGACAGGTCGTCCTGTCATCCAAAACAGGGTCCAGGAAGACAACCGCTGGTACGGCGACGTCGATCCCAAAGAAGAATTTATTAGCCAATCCATCCTCTCCGTGCCCCTCATTCGTAAAAACACGGTACTGGGCGTACTTCAGGTCATTAACAAGCACAACGGCGCCCCCTTCAACAGCGAAGATGAATCGCTGCTGTCCGCCTTTGCCGGGCAAGCCGTGATCGCTTTGGAAAACGCGCGCCTGCTTGAACAAACCGACCACGCCTTGCAGCAGCGCGTTAGTGAACTCTTTATGCTCCAGCAGTTGGACCGTGACCTCTCCACCACTTTGGAATTGGAACTTGTACTCAACCTGACCCTGGATTGGGTGCTGCGGGTTAACAACGGGGCGGCAGGTTCCATCGTCTTGATCAATGCAGAGCAAAAACCCTACCTGAAAGCGCGCCGTACCTATGACAACCACTATCGGGCAGAAGCCGCCGACGGCAGTTCTCTGGCAAAAGGTATTATGGCGACGGTCTTGTTAGCCAAGGAACCGCATATCACCGGCAACGTTTTTGCGGAACCGGACTATATCGCCGAATCCTACAACACCCTGTCGCAGATCACCCTGCCAATCATCCACCAACAAAAACTAATCGGTGTGCTTACCATCGAAAGCGACAAAATGGAAGCCTTCAACGAAAACGACCTGGAAACGGCCGTGCGCATGACCAATCACGCCGCCGTCGCCATCTCCAACGCCATTCTCTACGAACAAGTGCGGGAAGCCAATCTGGCTAAATCCGAATTCGTCTCCATGGTCTCTCACGAACTCAAAACCCCCATGACCTCCATGCGTGGTTACACAGACCTGCTCCTCTCCGGTATGACAGGCGAACTCTCTGCCCAACAAAGAGGCTTCCTGGAAACCATCGCCGCCAATATCCGGCGCATGAGCCAACAAATTCAGGACCTGACAGACATTTCGCGCATTGAAACAGGACAGCTCCGTATAGAAAAAGCGCCCACCGCCTTCGCCAACATTGTCAGCGAAACCCTGCATACCATACGCGGTCCATTTGACGAAAAAGAGATAGAACTTCACCTGGACCTGCCCACCGATCTACCTCTGGTGCTGGCCGATAAAGAACGACTGGTACAGGTTTTGACAAATTTACTGAGCAACGCCTGCAAATACTCGCCAGAAAAAACACATGTCCACGTCCATATTTACAGCGATCAGATGGTTTTAGCGGAAAACATGCCGCCAGAACCGGTTGTTATCTGCTCGGTAAAAGACAATGGTTACGGCATGTCTGAAGAAGATCTGGCAAAACTATTCACCAAATTCTTCCGCTCAGATGATCCCAACATTCGCAAGGCAACCGGCACCGGTTTGGGTCTCTCCATTACCAAAGGTATTGTGGAATTACATCGGGGCAAGTTGTGGGCTGAAAGTGAATTGGACAAAGGCGCCACCTTTACCTTTGTCATTCCGCAGGTCATTGATTAAGAATCCCCTCTGACAGTCACCCTATCTTAACTATCTGACAAGATTGGACCAATCTATGAGATTGGTCCAATCTTAGTTTATACAGCAGTTTGCGAACCGCCATTATCAAAAAAAGCGGCCCGACAAAATGTCGGGCCGCTTTTTTACTTTCAGATTGACCTTGAATATTTTCTAGATTTTATTGAGCGTCGCGGGGCCAGGGGCCAAGGATAACGGTGTCAACGACATGGACGTAACCGTTGTCGGCCAGGATGTCCTGGATGATAACTTTGGAGTCATCATTGACGTACAGGCTGCCGCTGAAGAATTTCAGACCTGCAATTTGGTTATTAGCCATCAAAATATTACCCTGGCTGGCTTTCGCTTTTTCGGCGCTGACCGGGGAGGTTAATACGTGATAGAGCAGGATGTCGGTTAATTCAGCTTTGGTGAAGGCGCTGGCGATATTGGTTTCATCCAGGCCCAGTTTGGCGAAGGCAGCATCGGTCGGGGCGAAGACTGTCCAACTGCCACCGGAGAGGGCGCCAGCCAGGTCAGCGGCTACTACAGCAGCTACCAGGGTATTGAAACGGCCGTCATTGATGGCAATGTCTACAATGGTGTTACCGGTGGTTGAAGAAGGTGTACTGCCACTGGGAGCGTCTGCGGTGCGGGGCCAGGGCGGCAAAATGACGGTGTCTACGACGTGGATGACGCCATTGGAAGCCAACACATCCGGCATGATGACTTTGGAATCATCATTGACATACAGGCTGCCGCTGAAATATTTCAGGCCAGCAATTTTGCCATTGCCCATAACGATGTCACCCTGACTGGCTTTGGCTACTTCGCTGCTCACCTCAGAGGTCAGAACATGGTAGAGTAAGATGTCGGTCAGTTCTGCTTTGGTGAAAGCGCTGGCGATGTTGGTTTCATCCAATCCCAGTTTGGCAAAAGCGGCGTCAGTCGGAGCAAAAACTGTCCATTCACCACCAGAAAGCGCGCCATCCAACCCTGCGGCAACTACGGCGGCAGTTAATGTTTCGAAATCCTCACTGCCAACTGCGATGTCGACGATGGATTGATGACCAGCTGCGGAGACGAATGACACTCCTAATACGAGTACCAGTACAGTTAAGAAAATGCTCTTAGTTAAACGACTCATGGTTTTGTTCTCCTTTTTGTCTTGTGCGGATTTTTCCGCGTGATATAGGGCAATGATAAGTCATATCCATGTTTTGTCAATATATGATTCATATTTCACTCATATATTCACGTTTTGTCAAACTTTTGCATCGTCTTTCACTGTAAAATGAGGCAAAAAAAGAGCTAGAGGAAAACCTCTAGCTCTGCCATTCGCTGGGAAGATTGATCCACTACTCTTCCAATGTTTTGTCTTTGGGACCGCGAGCTTTCCACAGGACGTATGCACCCGCGATAATGAGTACCACAGGCCAGAGAACGGACACCGCAGCCAGGGTCTTCACAAAAACGCCGCCAAAGAGAATGGAAAGACCTACGAAACCGATGATACCGCCGGGGATGAGCGCCCACCACTGCGTTTGGTTGGTGAAAACGGCCGTTAACCCCGTAATCAAAAACCAGCCCAGCCCAAACACCACCAAAAACACGCCCCCTTCATCCATCCCGGCCGGCGCCCACTCGTTGACCAACATGACCGTACCCAGGCCAATGCCGCTCAAGATGCCGCCCGGGATCATGGGGCCTGCTTGCCGAGATAAAATGCCCCAAAGTAAAAAGGCGCAGCCCAACAGCAGCAAAAAGTAAACGCCAAAGCTCTCCCAAGAAATAAAATCCACAAATTGAGCCAGCAAGGCAATCACGCCAATGCCGATCAAAATCAGGCCGCCAACTAAACCATCACGCTTATTTTCTTTCATCGTTTCCTCCATTTGCCGCGGTAGATTTACCGCCAGCAAAAATATTGTTCGCCACAAATTGATGAGCTTTCATAGCAACATTGTGCAGTTCTTAATGATGAGAGTATGGTAGCAAAACGGCCGTTCCTTGTAATGTAACTAAAGTAATGATCAGGTCATAGCAAGGTCATGACTGGTTTAAATCAGCTTCAGATCTTTGGCTTTCAGGGCCGCCTGGGTGCGGTCCCGCACATCCAGTTTGCCGAGGATATTGGTGACGTGGTTCTTGACGGTGCCTTCTGTGATGAAGAGCAGTCCCGCAATTTCTCTATTGCTAGAGCCGGAGGCTATCAGGCTCAAAATTTCAATTTCTCTCTCAGACAGCGGCTCGACCAGAGGTGGCGCCGGCGGCGGCTGGACAGACAGGCGGTTGAACTCGGCCACCACCTTTGCCGCCACCGAAGGCTGCAAAAAACTCTGACCCTGGGCCGCCGCCCGAATCGCTTCAACCAGTCTGACCGAAGGCACATCTTTGAGCAAATAGCCAACTGCCCCTGCTCGTAAGCCTTCAAACACATGCTCGTCGTCATCAAAGGTGGTCAGGACTATCACTTTAACGGCAGGCATCTCCCGCAGCAGCAGGCGGGTGGCGGCCACGCCGTCCAAGACCGGCATGCGCAAATCCATCAACACCACATCAGGCCGCAGCGTCAGGGTCAAATCAACCGCTTCCTGGCCGTTGTCGGCCTCGCCCAACACGTCCAGATCTTCGTAAACCGACAGCAAGGTACGCAGCCCTTCCCGGAAAAGCGCCTGATCATCTACCAGCAGTAAGCGAATGGTCATCTTGTTTCCTCATGACTCGTTGAGATTGGACCCATCTTCTGAGATGGGTCCAATCTTTTCCACAGGTTGCAGTGGAATTGATACACAGAGGGCGAAACCGGCGCCTGGCGCGGACTCAATCCGGCAGTTTCCGCCCAGCAGTTTCACCCGTTCTCTGATACCCAATAAACCAAAGCCGTCATCGGCAGCGGCTCGCCCTGAGCTTGCCGAAGTGGCCGTTCCCACCCCATTATCCGCCACACTCAGCCGCACCACATCCGCCTGGCTGTAATCCAGCAGCAAATCCACCCGCGAAGCGCGGGCATGTTTGCGCACATTGGTCAACCCTTCTTGCGCCACGCGATACAAGGTGACGGCTGCCTGATTGGAAAGCGGGCAGGGTTCGCCCTTCACCACAAATTCGGTGACGATACCGGCCTGGGTGGTGGTTTCGGTTAACAGGGCGATGGCGTCGGGTAACGGCCGTTTCCCCAAAGGTGATTCCCGCAGCGCCGCCACCGACTGCCGCACCGCCTTCAACCCTTCCTGCGTCAACCCCTGCGCCTTATCCAGCGCCGCCATCGTCTTATCCGAATCCTGGTCCAGCAGCACTTTGGCCGCCCCAATTTGCACATTGATCACCGTCAGGTAGTGGCCTAAATTGTCGTGAATTTCCCGCGCTACCCGGTTGCGTTCCTGCGTCGTCGCCAGCTCCTCCACCTGCGCCGCGTAGGCAGACAGTTGATGGTTTGCCGCTTCCAATTCAGCCGTCAGCCTTTCGGCGCGCAGCCGCGCCGCCCGTTCATTTTCACCCAGACGCGTAAACACCACCACGAAAAAAAGCGCCGGACTGACGCTTAAAATGAAATAAAAACCGGCCTCCCACAGACCATAACGCAGTCCCAGCGGCACAAGCATGCCCATCAAAATGGCAATGTAAATCACCCAGCGCCACAGGCCCTGTAAATGACTCGCTGCCAGCGCCGCCAACGGCAAAGACACCAGCCAGATGCCGCCGGGTCCAATCAGCCATTGAATGCCGTAAATCAGGGCAACTTCGATGGTGAAATAGGCCGCCTTGCCCCAGCCGGATGGGAAACGTCCGAAAAAGGCTGCATCGTAATAGGCCAGCAGCGTATACACGGCGCCCAACAAGATGGAAGCGGCAATCTCAAAAGGCGTCGCCGTAAAGCCATTTATCGAAAAAGCGCCGAGAAATGTGACCACGTAGCCGATAACGATCACCAGGATCATGGTCCAGACGCTTTGCTTTTCGATGTCTGAAAACGAGGTGCGAATTGAGCTTAAAAATGAGTTCATAGCGGTACTATACCATAGAGATGCTGTTTTGAGATTGATACAACTGCCGCTCCCGTCCGATCATCGTTTTGCCCCGTCCGATCATCGTTTTGCCCCGTCCGATCATCGTTTTGCCCCGTCCGATCATCGTTTTGCCCTGTCCGATCATCGTTTTGCCCCGTCCGATCCTCGTTTTGCCCCGTCCGATCATTGTTTTGCCCCGTCCGATCATCGTTTTGCCCTGTCAGATCATCGTTCCTTCACCCAGATTGGACCAATCTTGTGGCAGTTAAAAACTGCTGAGGGCCGCTCTTCCCTCTCCCCGGCCCTCTCCCAAAGGGCGAGGGAGGCGGATTTCCCCTCCCGGTGGGAGGGGATTAAGGGGAGGGCCGCTATTTCACAATCGACGGCAAATAGACCCAACGCACCTCAGGCACAATGGTGAAAGTTTTGGCGTTGGACGTGGCGACAGGACTGGGATCGTAGACGGTGATGGCGGCGCTGCCGGGGGTGGAAAGGCTGGCGGCGGGGATAACGGCCGTTAACCGGTACGGATCCACAAACGTCGTCGCCAGAGCGCCGCCATTCCAGCGCACCACACAATCGGCGCTAAAGTTATAACCTAACACTGTCAAGGTTTTGTTCACCGACGACTCATTCACCCCGGCAAAGGGCGGCGACAACTGCGTAATCACCGGATCTGCCGTCGCCCCCAGTTCAAACGCGCCCGCGTCGCACTGCCCGTCCTGGCGCAAATAGCCGCGCTGATCGGTGGCGGGGCAGCCGTTGTTCACGCCGCCGTTCACCGCCGGGCTGCCCGCCGCCAGCGCCAGCGTCTGCGTGGGACCGCCGTAACTGCCTAAGAGGATTAATTGGGGATTAACGGCCGTTTGCCCGCCAAAACATTCGTAGTCATTCCAGTTCCCCGTCGTCTTTTGCGGATACTGAATATTGCCGCCCTGATTCGTAACCACATCCGTGCAGTTTTGCTGAATATCCCAGGCATTACCGCCGCTGTTATTGGCAATAATTGTATTCTTGACGTTGGCCGGTCCCGCCAGCCCGCCGCCCACAAACCCGGCTGTGTTACCGGCAATGGTGCTGTTCACAATCGTCGTATTGTCGCTGGTGCGGATGGCCCCGCCGAAGCCGCGATGCCAGTCATCGGCAGGCAGGCTGAACGCATGGGAAGCTTCGTTTTGGGTAAAGGTGCTGTTGGTGATGGTGACGGCGGCGTCCAGCAGCCACAGCGCCCCACCCTGTCCCGCCATAGCAGCCGTTTCAGGTTTCCCCACCGTACCCGCCACCGCCCGATTTCTAACAAACAACGAGCGGTTAATAGTCATCGGACCGGTACCGTGGGCGCTCTGGTGGTAAATAGCCCCACCTTGCCCGCGATTGGTAGACACGTTGCCGTCAAAGGCGCTGTCGATGATATGCGTGGCATCCGTGCCTTCCGGGAAACTGAAGATCGCGCCGCCTAGTTGATTGGTCGTATTCCCGTTGAAACGACTGGAGACAATGCGCACCTCGCCGGACAGGCTTTTAGTGCCGTCCATATAAATCGCGCCGCCGCCCCCGCCGCCCGCCGTGTTGTTGGCGGCGTTATTGTTGAAAGTGACATTGGTCGCCAGCAGATTGCTGTGCAGCAGGTGGATCGCGCCGCCGTTTTGAGACTGGTTGCCGCTAAACGTGGAATTGTTGACGGCAGCCGCCGAGCCGCCGGACAGGTAGACGCCGCCGCCGCCGTTGCCGCCGCCGGGGATGGCGGGCGCGGTGGCGCTGTTGCTGCTAAACGTGCTGCCGGTAATTGTCACGACCACGCCGTCGTCGTCCGCCCCCCAGCCGTTGGTGGCGACGCCGCCGCCGTTGTAACCCACGTTGCCGCTGAAAGTGCTGTTTTCAATGGTCAGCGTGCTCAACCGTTCGGCGTAAATACCGCCGCCATCCTGCGTGGAACGGCCGTTTACCACCGTCAGATTGCGCACAGTGAAGTTGACGCCGCTCGCCACGTTAAAAATGCGCGTGCTGTTCCCGCCGCTGATCGTCACCAGGCCGCCGCCGTCAATCGTTGTGTTTTGGCTGATTGTCTTTTGACTGGTGACAGTAATGGTCACCGGGTTCGCGCCGCAGTTGAATGTGACCAACCCCCCGCCGCTTAACGCCGTGTTCAAAGCGTTTTGGGTGCAGCTTCCCGCCGTGCCACTGCCCACGACACCTGCCGCCAGTAACGGCCGTTCGCCCCCCGACCAGACCATCACCATTACCAAAATCAGCAAACTCAATACACGTTTCATCCTATCGCTCCTTTACACATCACAGATTTAGCTACACATTCAGGTTTAATTTACCTGAAAATGGGCAGCGAGCGCAACCAATAAAAAAACGGCCGTTGAATCAACAACGGCCGTTTAATCTGGTAAACCATATTTCTTGAACTGCCTACAGCTTACAGCTTATAGCTGATAGCTTGCAGCTTATAGCTTGCAGCTTATAGCTTCTACCCCTCTTTAATACTGATCACGTCCTCCACCGAATATGTCTCCGGGAAAGCCTTCTCATTCTCCACGCCGCCGCTACCCAGTTCCGGCAGGGCATTGCGCCCAATCAGAGCCACGCCCGTGCCCACCAGCACCAGCGCCGCCA
>JAWOGU010000541.1:0-5203 GCA_046496595.1 Chloroflexota bacterium | reverse complement strand
GTTCAGCCAGATGCGGCGGGCAGAGCACAGCCAGGCGGCGCACCTCCCCCCGGTCCAGCAGTTCGCGGATAATGACGCCCGCTTCGACGGTTTTGCCAATGCCCACATCGTCGGCGATGAGCAGGCGCACCGGGTCGAGCTTGAGCGCCATGAGCAGCGGCACCAACTGGTAAGGACGGGGTTCGACGTTGAGCCGGGCAAAGGAGCGGAATGGACCAGCGCTGGAGCGAAAACCGAGGCGCACCGCATCGCGCAGCATCCGACAAGAGCGAAAATCACCCACATCCTGCGGATTGGGAGCGTCGAAAGTGGCAGGCTGCACGTCGTCCTGCTCCAGGGGCAGAAAGACGCCAGCGATTTCCTGGTCGGCGCCGCCTAACGGCCGTAAGACCAACCATTCTTCGCTGGATTCGGGCAGGACAACCCATTCGCGCCCGCGTGTTTTGACGAGTGAACCAACTGAGTAGGTCATAGATTTATTCCTGAAGTTGCAATTTCTTGTGGCGTCTACCAATTCAAAATAGGACGTAGATTAGAGAATCCACGCCCTATTTATGTTGTCTTAATTTGTAAAGAAGATGCTGTTTACGCTTTGTTTTAAGCGACCGAAACGCCGCCACTGGCATAATCCACTATCAGAGAACTTCTAGCTTCCCATTCTTCAGGCGTGAAAGCGCTCGCCTCAATAGGCGCAAAGACTTTATAAATAGCCTCGCTTAAAACGTCGATGCGTTCCCAATAACTCATACCCGCAAAGCTGGCTGAAATAACGGCAACGTCAATGTCGCTGTCTTCACGAGCAGTACCTGCTGCCTGCGAACCAAACAAAATAACTCTTTCAACTTGAATATCTAAAGACTCTAACGTTTGCCTAAATTGTTTGAGCGTCTTTATAACTGCTCTTTGACCCATTGCAGCACCTCCTTACTTTGGTTGATCATGCCCGCTGTGATTTCGGCGGTGTATACAGCTTGAAGTTTTGCCAGATCTTCCGGGTAGCGGGTAGCAATGCTGGCTGTGTTCAATTTGGTAATGAACAATCCCAATTCATCCTCGGGTCGGAGACCAATTTTGCTCAATAGATAGAGGAGATTGTGCGTTTTCGGGGGTACTTCATCAAGTCGATTGACGTATAGACCTTTCAATGCTTTCTCAATCGACATATGGCACATAAAAACAGCGTAAAAATGGCGGCCACTGTTGAGCATGACCTCGGCTGTGTCTATGTCGTAATCAGCCTGCTTTAACCATTCTTCGTGTTTGCCGCTCATATTTCACCTTATTAGTGTGATTTGGAAATCGTGGCTACTTAAAGTGATTTGGAATTTTCAGTCACTCATTGCTCATTTGGTAATCGGCAAGAACTTTTCAGAATTCAATCACGCGAAACCTTGCCGATTACTTGAAGGAAACCGCAAGTTTTAGTGTTACGGTTATCCGAAAACTTTCTGCGGTTTACCTGACCCCATTTTAAAGATGATTATACCTGATAATCGATAGCCATGATTTCTTTTGGCATTTTACGGTAACTGCATCGATCATTTACCCCAGTCCTTTAGCCAGCGAACCCTGGTTCTCCTGCCTTACCAAATATGGCTGGATGCTGTTGAGCGATAGCCAGCCAATCGGCTAGATAATGGAATCGCACGGCGGTGACGCCGAGGTTTAATTCCAGGCAATCGTCGATTTGGGCATCCTTGGCTTGTCTATCTGCATGATCATGATCGGGGCCGTCGATGAAAATGGCCGTATATGTCTCCGCGTACCAGAAATCCGGCTTCGTATGACAGCTTTCGATGAATTTTTGGGCTGAGTCCGGCAGGCGCAGGTTGTGCTGATCGAGGAAGTCCAGCCACTCCCGCTCCAGGTCGCTATCGCAGTAAGCTTTCAGATCGGCTAGATGGCTGATAGGGGAAACGGCCGTTCCGCTCACCTTCACCGTACTTTCTACCAGGTTCAGCAAGATATCCCGAATCAACAAGCGGTCAAGCAGGCTATGATCCATCTGGTTATAATAACTCATCAGGCAGTCGTAACAGGCGGCTTCGCACGCCTCTTTGGCCCGTTCGGCGTGACGTAAATCATTGCCCTGCGTGTCAAAATGGCACAATTCTAACGCTTTGGCCGCAATACGGCGCAAGGCGGTGGTATCGTCCAGCAGTTGGCGCAGCACGCCCGCCCCACCCTCAGCTGATTCATAGAGCAAGATGAGATTGCGTTCGTCGAGGGCAGGCAGCGGCTCAGCCGCCAGTTCGTTGTCTTCAAGTTGGTAGAGAAGTTGAACGGCCGTTTTCAGTGCCGGTTGCAGCGAGGCCATCGTCTCCGTGTCTAGCGCCAGCAGCGGTTCAATGAGCAGGCAGGTGCGGGTATCTTTCACGAAAGGGACGACCCGCTGCTGCATGGGGCTGTTTGGGTCATCCGTGTCCGGGTCAACATCCTGCTCATTCTTTTGCCAATAGCCGCGCTCAGTGTCCAACATGAACCCGGCAGGATCTTTGGGATCGCGCCGCCGCCAGCCCATGTTAATTCGCCATAAAGTGGCAGCGTCACCATAGGTCAGTTTGAGCAGCGGCGCCCCGCTGGCGCTCTGGACTGTAGCTGCCCGGCAGGCAGGCTGCTGTCCATGGGTATTGAAGCGCACTCCTGTTTTAAGCTCGTAACCCATACGCATCCGCTCTTCTTCATCACTGTTGATGCGGTCGCGTCGTTTGGTAGCGACGTTTTGCATTCGGAAGAGATTGGTCAGTGGGATGTCCAATGGCTTGCTGCACTGCTCGCACAAATCTAAGCCGCCATCCTGCGCCGGATGCAGGAAGCCGCATGAAGGGCACAACTGGGCGTGGGTTGTCAGCACATCTTCGTCGCCTACCGGCAAAATCACCTTGTTGATCACATAGCGTGAACCTTCATGATAAATGACGCTGCGCGGTCCAAATTCGGAAATAGCCAGGAAACGGGGGCGAGACAGGTATTCGTCCTGGTCGCGCCGCTTGCCACGCCGTCCAGGCAGATAGGCCGATAGAGGCAGGCGGGGAAAGTTATAACCGGGCAAAAATCCTTCACTGGCAAAATAACGGTAACTGTAAAAATCGGACTGAATCACATTGCGATTATCGGTCAACAATCGTAACTGCGCTTCCGCCTCCGCCCGCAGCCGGCTGGCGATGTTCTTTTCTGATTGCTGGCGTGTGGCATCTTTCATGATGGTATGTTGGGCAGACTGCTGCTGCAAAGCAGCCAAATACAAGCCTTTCCACCGCTCACAAGCTCGCTCAAACTGATTCCCGATTTGCTGTAACGATTTGGTGAGCCATTCATCATTGTACCAGCCGGCAGCCTGCAACTCTGTCTGCACCGTCGCCAGAATTGCCTGTAATTGTTTAGTGGCTCGTTGGCGAGCCAGGGTGTTGTCCAACCCGGCCTGCACCGAGGACAGCAAAGTGAGTGGAGGAGGGTCGCCGGCCAGGTCCAGCACATCTTTCAAGGATGATCCCAGGCTCATGCCTGTCTCTGTCAGCCAGACGGCATGGACATGAGACCGGATCAGGTCTTCGTTGGACAGGTCAAGTCGAGGCGGGGTAACGGCGCCGGCCACCATGCGCTCCGGCTGCTTAAAGAAATATTGATCATGCGGGCTGCCGGTGGTGCAATATGTGAAGACCAGGGCAGGCTGGCCGCTGCGCCCGGCGCGGCCGGAACGCTGGGCATAGTTGGCTGGAGTAGGTGGTACGTTACGCATGTTGACGACATTCAACTGTGAAATGTCCACACCTAACTCCATCGTTGGCGAGCAATACAAAATGGGTAATGCCGCCTCGCGGAACTGCGCTTCCCGCTGCAAACGGTCTTCCATAGAAACCTGGGCCGTATGTTCACGAGCCTGGGTGTCCTGCAAGCTGCCGGCAATCTGGGTATAAAAATCCACGAAGAAAGGATTTGTGCGCAGTCCGGTCTTAGGCTGCCGGGGCATGCGCACCGGATCATAAAAAGGTTTGCTGCCATCACCAGCCAGCCATACCATGCTGTCAGCGGGCATCTGATAACCGTGAGGCTCTCCTGGCGTTTGGGATTCTGTGACCGGCTCTACTAACCCGGCGACTTGCAGCACCTGGAATAACTGCGGAATGATTTCGTCAGTATCGGTCATTTTCAGGTTGGCCGCATGGCCGGGAAAGGTGTTTTGCCGCCGTAAGTACAGGCCAAAACCGGAGCGGGAGGAAATGAAGAGATGGCCGCCATAATCCCCCTTCTGGCTGGCCCGTGGCCAGGCAACCGCCGCATGGAGCATGTTCTCATCCTCGTCAATGGCCCACGGTTCAATCAGGCGCAGACTGCTGCGCTGCTGGATACGCTCCTGGTAATTGGGATCGAGATAGTCTACTTTGATGGCCAGTTCGCGGCGCAGCACATCCAACAACACTTTAGCCACGCTATATCGTTCATCGGGTGCGGCCGTGGCCAGCGCCGGATGGCAGTTTTCCCATTCCGATTCGGCAGTACACAGGTCGCGTAAAGAAACGTAATCAATGTGGAGCAGCCCGGATTGTTCCAGATTAGGGGCGGTAACGCGCCAGCCGCGGCGCAAATCCTGATAAACCCGGTAGGCTAATACTTCCCGCAAGGCCAATTCCGTTTCTTGCTTCTGTTTGAACTTCACTTCGGGATTGACGGCATATAGTTCGGGTGGCAAATCCAAAGCGGCGAAGACACGCTGCGCCAGTTCATCGTGCCGGATGCCATTAGTCCCCGCCTGCTGCACGGCGCGGTGCAAAGCTGCCCGCAAAAGCCCGACTTCCACAAAATCGTTGAAGTGTCCGGCTTGCAGGGAAGCATCCTGCCGGTTATCAGTGAAGCTAAGCAGTTTCTTCGCTTTTTGCTCCAACGACTCATCACGGCGGAGGGCGCGTAAAGCCGAAAGACTCAAGACCGTAGTGGCTGTGCTGCGCCCTTCGGAGGAGAGGGTTGCCAGTTTCCCAAAGTCAGAGCGCACACGGCCGCTGTAGGCGACGCCGCAGTGCAGACAAAAGGGGAACGGTGAATGGATAAAATGGTAAATGTCCCCACTTTCCACTTCCTGTCCCACTGTGTTGAGCCGTACCGCTGTGGGAACCTTCCTGCGATCATGTGACTTGACGCGCAAAGTACCTTTAGACGTTGTTTCCAACCAATCTTCGGGCAGGCGGTCGAAAATAGTTTCGTCATC
>JAWOGU010000522.1:0-4567 GCA_046496595.1 Chloroflexota bacterium | reverse complement strand
CCTATCTGCCCTTCAACTACATCGATCCGGCTACCGGCGAACCGGCTGGCTGGGACTATGATGTTTGGAACGAAATTTGCGCCCTGATCAACTGCACCCCTGTTTATATTGAAGCGGGTTGGGAAGGTATGATCCAGGCTGTGGCTAACGGCCAATTTGACGCCGCCGCCGACGGCATCACCATCACCGAGGAGCGCGCCGAGATTGTTGATTTTTCCATCGGTTACATCAACATTGATCAGCGTTTGCTGGTGCGTGGCGATGAAGATCGTATTGAAAGTATTGACGACATCGTCAACAATGAGGCGCTGGCCTTGGGCACGCAAACCGGTACCACCAACTACGAAACGGCCAAGACTTACCTGCCGGAAGATCGTATTCAAGCCTTTGAGCAGTTCCCGTTTGCGGTGCAGGCGCTGTTGTCGGGTGATATAGACGCTGTGATCATCGACGAAGTGGCGGGGCAGGGCTACCTGGGTGAAAACGCCGACAAACTGAAGTTGGTGGGTCCGTCCATGTCCAGCGATCAGTTGGGTTTCATTTACCCCTTAGGCAGTGACCTGGTGGAACCGATTAACGCCGCTTTGCAAGAACTGATGGCGAACGGATTCTTGGAAGCCGTCAATTTGCAATACTTTGGCCCTGGGTTCACGATTACTTATGAAGATTTGGAAGAGTAGTGTTGGTATTGGGTGAATTGTGAGCGGGTTTTGATGGTAACGGCCGTTTCCCGTTTCGCAAACAATCGTTAATGAACAGCGCCAGAGGATTTTATCTCTGGCGCTGTTTTGTTTTATGATCATATCAAGGTATTATTTGTGCAGGCGCTGGGGATAAAGACTGGGATGAGGTTGAATCTATCTCCGCTGGCTGTAAAAGCCGCCGCCGCCTGGCATAACCCTGGAAACAAATCCATTGCAATAAAAAAACAGGAGGTACAATGACTGGACCCGAGATTCAAATTCAGCCGGCCCAATGGGGATCGAACTGGCGAGAGTTTCCCTGGTGGCTGGTGGCTATTTTCGTCTTTCTGGGAATCATGGGGTTCCTCATTTTGACGGACCCTGAAGTAAATGAGGCATTTCGTTTTATCATCCCTGGTATCTGGCTGACGCTCAAGATCACCTTGTTAGGCTTTGGTCTGGCGTTGATTATCGGGCTGCTGGCGGGCTTGGGGCGAATCAGCAAGAACGCACTTATTCGGAACATAGCCATAACCTATGTGGAATTTGTGCGCGGAGTGCCCACGCTGGTGCTGATTTTGACTTTGGCGTTTGTGCTGGTTCCAGTGGTGAGTGAAGCAATAGGCTTTGATAACCGCAATGTTTCGGTTGACGCCCGTGGCATTGTGGCGCTGGCTATCATTTACGGGGCTTTTCTGGCCGAGATTTTCCGGGCGGGTATTGAGTCGATTGCCAAAGGGCAAATGGAAGCGGCGCGTTCTTTGGGCATGAGTTACCGACAGTCGATGCAGTTTATTATTTTGCCGCAGGCCGTGCGTAACATTTCTCCGGCGCTGGGAAACGACTTTATTGCTATGCTCAAAGACTCTTCGCTGATGTCGGTGTTGGCGATTCGTGAATTAACGCAGCGCGGCCGGTTGTATGCGGGCAGCACGTTTCGCTTTCCGGAGTCATATCTGGTCTTAACCTTTTGTTATTTGGCGATGACGCTCGCTCTGAGTTTGCTCTTGCGCTGGTATGAGCAGCGGATGGGCAAGGATACACGTTAACATGGACGGTAAAATTCTGGGTGACGAAATCATCGTGATCGATGGCTTGCATAAATATTTTGGCTCTGTGCAGGCGGTGAAAGGGGTTGATCTGCGGGTGAAGCGGGGCGAAGTGGTAGTGGTGGTGGGACCCAGCGGTTCCGGCAAAAGCACCGTTTTGCGCTGCATCAATCATCTGGAAGAGCCGACCAGCGGCGCGGTTTATATTGACGGCGTGCATCTGGAAGATAAGAAGACGAATATCAATGAGGTGCGGGCTGAAGTGGGCATGGTGTTCCAGCAGTTCAATTTGTTCCCACACCTGTCGGTGCTGCGCAATGTAACGCTTGCCCAGGAGAAGGTGCGTAAGCGGAGTAAAGAGGAAGCGGACGCGATTGGCATGGAGCAGTTGAAGCGGGTGGGGATCCCGGAGAAGGCGGACGCCTATCCGCGGCAGTTGTCGGGCGGGCAGCAGCAGCGGGTAGCGATTGCTCGCTCGTTGGCGATGGAGCCGAAGATTATGTTGTTTGACGAACCGACGAGCGCCCTGGATCCGGAGATGATCAAGGAAGTGCTGGACGTGATGCTGGACCTGGCGAAGGGGGGCATGACGATGGTGGTGGTGACGCACGAGATGGGTTTCGCCAAGGCGGCGGCGGACCGGGTGGTGTTTATGGATGAGGGGCAGCTTGTGGAGGTGGGGCCGCCAAGCCAGGTGTTTGCCACGCCGAAGCATGAGCGGACGCAGTTGTTTTTGAGCAAGATTTTGGCGCATTGATTTGACAAGGTGTTGTGAATCTCGGTAAGATACGCATGTTGTCGGTAACGGCCGTTTTCTGTGGAGTATGTGGTGGGGATAACGGCCGTTTTTATTTTTCCAAGCCCATACAAGTAACCCTGGAGGTAAACCCATGCCTGATAAACCCACAGCTCCCGATTTTGATCAATCTAATACTTTGATCGACGAGTTGTTTGCCGACGTGACCAAATGGGAAGGTTCCCTGGCCGGTGGTCAGAAACTTAAAGTAGGTGGTTCAGCTTTAGACAGCTTAAAGGAAACCAAAGTACAGTTTGGCAATCCAAAAGATAACTTGATAGCGATTACAGAAGCTGCTTTGCACAATTCCGGTCTGGCTGTGACCAGTATTCGCAAGCAGCAGATGGACACGGATTATGATTTTTACTACCTGACGCTCACTGTTGACATGCGACCCAAGCCGGGCGCTGTGTTTAAATCGCTCACCTGCGAATTGAATTTTGGACCTAAGGGGCCGGACGAACCGATTGTGCAGGCCATTTTCCCGTCCTCAAAATGGCATGATGTCATGCAGTTTGGCGGCGGGATGAGCCTGGCTCTAGATGGGAATTTAGACTGGCAGGTAGGCGTGGATGCTTCCCAAATTGCCAACGTTACCGGTTTACCGGCTGACGTCAAAGCAGGCGTCGTTAACAAAAATGAGATGAATTCATTTATCGTTATGCCAGACTTTTCTTATAGTTTGGGCCGATTTGACATTGCGGCATCCGGCGAGGGTAATTCTGAGTGCTATTGGCACATTGAAGACCCGGATTTACAAAAGTCAGTCAGCTTTAAATTTGGCGTCGTCTTTAAAGTGCCTAAAGAAACGGAAAGCATCACTTTAATCGGATTGGCCTGGGCAGAGCCTAACATGAGCTGGCTGACGGCCAATATCAAGAACGTGTTTAGAGACCTGTCTGAAAAACTCCAAAACATTTTGCGGAAACGGGACGACGCCTCAAAAGAGCTGGCAAAAGGCGCTGCCGAAGAATGGGTCTTGAAACTGCCTAAAGCTGCTGCATGAAAAACGTGAACAACTTCCCGGAAGTATTCTCTCGCTGAAGTGTTCTCGAGATCAACTTCCGGGAAGTTAAAAAATAGCGACCAGTTTTCAAAAAAGTTTAAGTTTGTGGGGCGATGCAGCCAATGAATGACGCATACTATACCTACCGTATCAATTTGATAAACTATAATCGGGTGCAGGCTGAAGTGCGCAACCCTCAAAATCAACCTATTCGTCAACCGTCAGGGCTATTTAATTACAAGGGGGCGCTAAAAGAGGAAATTGACGCCCTCGTCGCGCAGGCTCAGGCGGATGCGATGCAGGACGATGAGGCGGCGAAAGCATTGGGAGAGGCGCTTTTTAATGCCCTGTTCGATGCTGGTTTACGGGCGGATTTTTCGGCGCTTTATAATCAAGCGGTTCACGTCGAAAGAAAATTTTTGCGTGTGGAACTGGATGTGGATGAAGCAGCCCTGCCTGATATTGCTG
Organism: Chloroflexota bacterium; assembly: GCA_046496595.1. Taxonomy (GTDB): domain Bacteria; phylum Chloroflexota; class Anaerolineae; order Promineifilales; family Promineifilaceae. The sequence goes on along the minus strand of JAWOGU010000522.1, from coordinate 565 downwards.
CATTGCCCTGGGAATTTATGCGGCTGCCGGTAGAGGCAAATTTAGGCACGTTGTGGTTAAGCACTGCGCCTGATTTGATTTTTTCACGACGCCGATCACAGTGGCATATACCGAATCCAATCCAACTGGCGCCACATGAAAAACTGCGCATTGCCCTGGCTGTAGCAGCACCCTCAGATTTAGGACCGGTTGTCTACGAAGATGTGGAAAAAGGTTTGAAAAAACTGGTAGAAACCACGACCGATAAATTTGAATTTTTGCCGGTGGTAACGGCCGCAAACGCCGAAAGAATTGATGCCTTATTGGCGCAAAATCCCCATATTTTCCATTTTATCGGGCATGGGCAGCTCGTTGAAGAAAACGGGAAAACAAAAGGCCAGATTGCCTTTGTGGATGACATTTTTGGCGAGGCGAGTTGGGTGGATGAAGATTTTTTTAGCGATTTGTTGAATACGCATCGGCCGGGCATTGTGCTGCTGCAAGCGTGTGAAGGGGGGCAGTCATCGGCGTCTAAGGCGTTTGTGGGCGTGGCATCGCGGGTGGTTCAGCAGAATATTCCGGTGGT
>JAWOGU010000395.1:0-4678 GCA_046496595.1 Chloroflexota bacterium | reverse complement strand
TGCCGTTCCGCGTCCAGCCGCTGCCCGACCGTGAGGTCCCCCCGGTCTTCTTCTTCGAGCGCTTCGGCGCCGAGTTCGGCCTCCTGGCCCAGGAAGGCCCGGCGCCTTTGGTGTTCGTCATCGCCGGCACCGGCGGGGGAAGAATCGAGACCGCTAAATGCATATGGTCTGGTTGAACATTGATTGCGATTTACTTGGTAGACATATAATACTCGTCATATTCACTACACTGGTAGAACCTTTTTTTGTTCCACTGCCAGAGGCAGTGGTTTAGACGATTTAATAAAAAGAGAAGGATTTACTGGAAATATCACAGCATTTAATAGATTGGCAATCATTTTCGAGAAACAAGGTGAATATCACAAAGCAATTGAAATTTGTGACTTGGCGATAAATTACGGTCAGCAGATTGACACCTTTATTGAAAGAAAAAGAAAGCTTTATAAAAAATTTAAAAAACTAGAGGATTGACGAAAAGATTGCCTCATAATTACTTCAACAAGCTCAGAGAGACAAATTCCTTTGCCGTTTAAGCATATATTAACCGGCAGACCGTGAAAAGTGCAGAATGGATTCTACGATGGAACATAAAGATCTGATTGAATGGAAGGCGTCTGTAGAGAAATTCATCATCAGTGACATTCAGATATCACTAAACCATGATTTTTTAGAAGTGGGGCTAATCATATTGACAATGATTGGGATTGATTGCCTTGGCGGGTATTATGTAGGAAAGCCAGCAGATGCTGACACATTCAAGGCTTTTCTTGAGTCAATTTATTTCCCTAAACCATATCATCAAATGAGCGCAGATTTGTTTTACCTTCGGAACGGTCTTGTTCATGACTACACCAGTAAAAACGGCAAGTTTATCTTTTTCCGTAACCAAGGGGATGGTGCCACACACCTTCAACCATATGTGGGTAACCAATATCCCATCGTCCTAAATCGCCAGATATTTGCCCAGGATTTCCTGGCGGCATGGGAAATGTATTCAAGAGATGTCTTTCAGAGACCAGATTTGGCAGAGAAGGCCCTTAAAAGAACTCAAGCAACCGGAAAAGGGTTTTTTGTAGTTGAATGGTACAGTGGTGGAACAGTTCCATGGTCAAATCGAAATGTTATAGATTAGTTGATCGGCACTTGTGCGATGGTGATTTTGCTGGTTAACAACCGCTTGCGATTTGATAGCTTCGTGAACACCGATCAATTCAAAGTTCAAGGCTTGACTGCTCCCGGCAATTAACGCGAATCTCTAGATATGCAAAACGGCCGTTTCCCATCCCGTATCTATTTTGTGCGTTCCAGCACTCGTTGAATTTGTGTTTCAAAACTGGAATCTGGCATGTAGGAGAGGTTGAGGCGGCGGATAACGGCCGTTCTCGCCCCCACATATGCCGCCAACAACTGCCGTAAGTGAACGGCCGTTGTCTTCGTATCAGCGGAGTAGCTGGCCCGCAAAAGCGCCTGATGCGCCGGGTCTTCTGGGGGCAGCACGGTCAGGAGTGGGGGCAGCGTAAAGTGCAGCAGTTCCAGATAGATCGTAAACGGCTTGTCGTGGTCGCCGCGCATCACCTGCCGATAAGTATCCCAAAACATGATCCAGAAGCGTTCATCGATGGCTTCTAAGGCGGCGGCTGTCATGTGCGGGCGCTGCAAATAGGTCTGGGCGCACTGCGCCTGGTACTGCTCTACCCAGCCTTCACTGTCCTTGAGAATACGCAGGTCACGATCCCAGGGATTGGGCTGCAATCGTTCTTTAACTTCGTAGCGGTAATCCACCTTGCTGCCGTTACTGTAGAGCGCGATGTGGAAAAACGGCCGTACATGTTCAGCGTCAAACGACTTGCAGGGTACGTAGGGCGTCACCGACTTCACAAACTCGCGCCGCTGGTTCCAGGCAAAGTCGCGGCGCAGTTCATTGGGGAATACCAGCGCCACATCCAGGTCGGAATAAGCGTCGTCTGTGCGCCGGCCGTAGGAACCCGCTAAAAAGCAAATCTCAACGTCGGCGTCCGCGACAACGCGCTGCTGTAAACGGACAATCACACGGTCTTGTTCAAACATGGCTCAAAACTCAAAGATTAAAGACTTGTTGGCTTGCTGCTTTGTAATCTTTAATGATTTCACACGAAACACCCCATCACGGTCATGAGATATACCGTAAATACACCCAGTCCTAAGCCGGCGAGCACCTGCATCACGGTATGGCGGCGCAGGAAGAGACGCACCCCGCACACCAAAAAAACAAAAGGCAGCACAATGAGGCTATAGGTCCAGCCAAAAACCAGCCCCACCAGAAGCATGGTCGCCATGATGCCGGTGGCGTGCAGGCTGATGAGCCAGAAGGCGTTGATGATGCCCAGCGCCGCCAGTTCAATCAAATTAAAAATGGTCAGACAGCGGAGCAGATCAGGTCCATTAAAGAGTGAAATCAGGGCAAAGGCAAGAGTGGCCGAGATGATGGCTGAAATATAGGGCAAATGTCGTTCGCCCGTATTGCTCATGTGCAGTTCGGCGATGCGGCCTGTTTTGAGTAAATAGAGGACAAACAAAATTGGCAGCAGTGAGATAAAAAAGCCATACACTGCTGCCCATAACAAGCCATTCAAAGACGGCCGTTCATACAAAGCAAAGGCCAGCCCTAAAATGGCAAACATCACCGGCGGACTGACAATGTTGGAGAACAAGCGGGCCGCTTTGACGACGCCTGTACGATGCTCCTGATAATGGTCGAGCGGCTTATTCATGTAGAGGTGATGGGGTGTAGAGGTGATGGGGTGAATTCACCTCTACACCCCATCACCCCATCACCCCATCAGTCTTAGGTGCCTTCTTCCCAGGAATTGAGATATTTGATCTGTTCCGCGGTGAGGACGTCGATGCCGATGCCCATGGAAGCCAGTTTGATACGGGCAATTTCCTGATCCACTTCTGGGGGCACGGTGTAGACTTTGTTTTCCAGCTTGCCCCGGTTGTCCAGGATGTATTTGGCGGCCATGGCCTGCCCGGCGAAGCTCATATCCATCACGGCCGCCGGGTGTCCTTCGGCGGCGGCCAGGTTGATGAGGCGCCCTTCGCCCAACAGATTGAGGCGACGGCCATCTTTGAGCGTGAACTGTTCCACAAACGGCCGTACGCGTTTCGCTTCGTCGATAGCCAGTTCACGCAGGGCCGGTTTGTTAATTTCCAGATCGAAGTGGCCGGAATTCGCCAGCAGAGCGCCGTCTTTCATGACTTCCATGTGATGTTTGTCGAGGATATTAATGTCGCCGGTGGCGCTGACGAAAATGTCGCCCTGGGGGGCGGCTTCGATCATGGGCATGACACGGAAGCCGTCCATAACTGCTTCCAGCGCTTTCAGTGGGTCTATTTCAGTGACGATGACGTTGGCGCCCAGACCTTTGGCGCGCATGGCGATACCACGGCTGCACCAGCCGTAGCCGCCGACGACGACCGTGCGGCCGGCGATCAGGATGTTGGTGGCGCGAATGATGCCGTCCATGGTGGATTGTCCCGTGCCGTAACGGTTATCGAAGAGGTGTTTGGTCATAGCGTCGTTGACCGCCATCATGGGGAATTCCAGAGCGCCGTCGTTGGCCATGGCCCGCAGGCGCACGATGCCGGTGGTGGTCTCTTCGGTGCCACCGATGACGGTGCCCAGGGAGTCACGGCGCGATTTGTGCAGGGTGCTGACCAGGTCGGCGCCGTCATCCATGATGATGTGGGGCTTATGGTCCAACACGGCGTTGATGTGCTGGTGGTACTGCGCGGTGCTTTCACCTTTGATGGCGTAGACCGGGATTTCGTAATAGCTCACCAGAGCCGCCGCGACATCGTCCTGGGTGCTGAGCGGGTTGCTGGCCGAGAGTACGATGTCGGCGCCGCCGCTTTGCAAGGCGATCATCAGATTGGCGGTTTCGGTGGTGACATGCATGGTTGCGCCCACACGGATGCCGGCAAACGGCCGTTCCTTGCCAAATTGTTCACGAATACCACGCAGAACGGCCATTTCATTCTCGGCCCATTCCATGCGATGACGGCCGCCAGGGGCCAGATCGGGGTTTTTAATGTCGAATTCCATTGGTAAATTGATCTCCTAAGATTTTATAAAAGTTGCAAAGTTGCAGGGTTGCAAAGTTGCAGGGTGACCAGCTAACACGTTTATTCTGCTACCTTGCCACTCTGCCTCATTTATAACAAGACGTCCAGGGCTGAACAGCAGGGTAATTTTGGGGTTTGAGGTTTGTCACCAACTCGGAAAAACAGGGAACGATTGGCTGGGCAGCGCGTTTGATGGCTGGAGAGGATGGATAAAATCTGCATTTTTTGACGAAAACCCCATTTACCCGGTGGAGGTTAACATAGCCTTTGGTCGCCACAGCGCCAGTGCAATTGCAGCCAGGATGGCCATACCTCCGCCAAACAGGAAGGGTGCCGACGGGCCAAACCCCGCCCAGCGGCCGAGACCCTGCCATAAAACCCCAGCGATCAGCGATGCTGGCAGGTCAATCATCCCCAGGATGGCATTGTAGGTCCCGTAGGCGGTACCGCGCAGTGCGGGTGTTACCAGGTCTGCCACCATGGCCTTGGCGGTACCGTACGCCAACCCATAATAAACGCCATAGGCGCAATACAGCACCCACACATGCCAGGGCAGTTGGGCCAGGGCGAAGCC
>JAWOGU010000315.1:0-5053 GCA_046496595.1 Chloroflexota bacterium | reverse complement strand
CCTTCCGCCATCAGGTGTTCGTCGAAGTCCGTGATCTGGGGTGGAAAGTTGTACGGATCGTCGATGATCTGCGTGTGATCGTTGCCATATTGCAATTCAAGCTGGTAGCTCACCGGCAGGGAACGTTGGCTGACAATGATTTCAAAGAAACCGGCATCGTGAATACGAGAAAATGCCTCTGGTGCAGCGTCGGCCGATGAAGCGTGGGCCCAAAGGAGGCGGATGGCTTTCACGCCAGGCACAAATGCACGAATCACCAGGCCGTCCTCCAGTTCATGCGGACCCAAGACACTAAAGGGATCGCCATGATAACCATAGACGATGGCGTTGAGGGCGCCTTCGGGAAGAGTGGGATATTTGGTCATAGCAGCATATTCCTGATTTTCAAGGTTGCAGCCACACGAGTCTGCATGGTTGATAAGGCTGATAAGCTGGAAAAGATGGCTGTATTGTACCTGTTTTTAGGCGGCGGGGCAGGAAATACTCTTTGTTTGGTCACTGTTCAGACCCGGAGACCCGGAGGGTTTAATAGGGCGGCAGCCCTTAGGGTCTAAATGCAGCAATCAGCAGGAGCGCTTAAGCTGTATCCGGTTCATACTGCCGGTCCGTCCTGGCAGCCATGTCAAAGTCTCTGCGCTGCAAACCGCCGGCCTCGTGTGTCCACCACACCACGATTACCTTCCCCCACTCGATCACCAGTTTCGGATGATGGTCCTCTTCTTCAGCGATCTGGCCTACCTGGTTGGCAAAGGCCATTGCCTGCACAAAATTCTTAAACTTAAACAGTCGTTTCAGTTGTTTAACGCCGGATTCTTCTACAACCTGCCATTGGGGCACATTGGATATTAACTCGGACATCTCTGCCGGCGTTACGGTTTGTTTATTCATGAAATACCTCCCATACAGTCAGCCAGATTGGCCCAATCTTGGAGATTGGTCCAATCTGAAAGCATCATAACGTTTCGATGGTTTGCTGAGCCGCCTGCATGGCAAAACGCGGTTCTTGCACCCGCCAATGCAGGACGATAAAGGACAGCAGGAAAAACAAGGCGCACAAGCCAAATAACCAGTCGGCGCTTTGGGTGGCGAGCAAAGCGCCTATCAGGGGCGCTATCAGGCTGACGACGCCCACCCCGGTATTGGTGAGACCCAGGTAGGTGGGACGCTTTTCCGGCGAGGAAAACTCCATCACCACCAGGATGCCGGAAACGATGACGCCGCCGGTGCTGGCCCCTAACAAAACGAAAGCGGCGAAATACCAATCCGCCGCCGGCGCCAGCCAGGTGATTAAAAAGGCAGCCATGCCGACCAGGGCGCTGATTTCCAGGGACAGCTTATGGCCTTTGCGGTCGGCCAGCAGGCCAAAAAACAGATTGCCGGCGGTTTGACCAAGCAGCAGCGCCAGGGTGTAGAGACCGACCGTGCTGTTGGGAACCTGCCAGCGCTGAACGGCCGTTACCGTGATAAAGCCCACACCCATGCCGCCCATCGCCATCAGCAGCCGTCCAATCAAAAAGCGCCGGTAATTCTCATCCTGCCGCACCAGAACGGGCAGCGCCTGCCAGTATTGTTTGGTGCTTTGCCGCGGGGCGGTGGAAGGCTGCACCGGTTCCCGCGTCAGCGCCAGAAAAATCCAACTGACGGTGATGAACAAGGCCGCCAGGGAAAAGGTATAAACAAAGTTGAGCGGAAAGGGGAAAGCTTCCAGAAACCAGGCGCTTAAGCTGGCCGCCAACATGCCGCAGCCCGCGCCGATAAACATGGTCAGGCCAAAAAAACGGCCGCGCCGGGCCACCGGAAAGCAGCGGGCAATCATGTCTTGCCAGGCGGTGGCGATGATGCCCGCCCCCAGGCCATGCCAGGCATAGGCAAAGATGAACAGCAGCAGGGCGGCGGTGGGGGACCAAAAGGCTAAGAGAGCGGCAACGGCCGTTAACCACACCGGTACGCGCTCTAAAAATAACCCCAGATTCACCACCACCGGTTTTTTGCGCGCCAGCCGTTCCACCACATTGGAGGTGAACAACTGCGGCGCAAACCAGGACCCCTGCGCGATCATGGCCACAATGCCAATCGCCAGCCGGCTGTCCGTAAGCTGGCTCACAAACAAGGGTACAATGGTAGCAGAAGAAATGAAGCTGGCGCCAAACCAAAAACTGGCGCCATCCAACAAGTTAACAGAGAAATTCCAGCGGTAATTCCGCTCGACTTCAGCCGCAATTTCGGGTTCAGGGCGTTCTGGCGCCGGTTTATCGACTTCCAGCAGCCAGCGCATCATCAAGTTAAAACGATTGCTTCCTATCATATAAAAGTCTGCTTCCCAGAGGTTGAATAGTAAACGGGTCGGAGGGTTCTATAGACGTTCAGATAATGATTTTGGGTAGGGGCGGGCCTTGTGCCCGCCCATCCACCAGAAGGCGACCACAAGGGTCGCCCCTACCAGCCAAAATGTTTTTCTGACAATCTATATAGCCAGGCTCAGATTATAAACCAACTGAGCAAAAGTAACAGGATGCAGTAAAAATAGCGGGGATTGGGGGATAAAACCCAAAATCTCCTAATCCCCGCTTTTGAAAATTGGCTGTTGGATCATGGAGTTTAGTGTAACCTGCCGCCCCAAAAATTGGAAATGAATACCTGTCACCGGAATCCGCGTGATAGAATGGAGCGGAGTGAAATAGATGCAAAATCTGACCATGACCTTCAACGATTCTCCTCACTTTAGCACGCTGCGCCGTTCAATGCTGGCGGTCGGACTCATCCTGCTGGTGACAGTTCCATTGTGGTGGGTGCGCGAGCTGTTGACGTTAGCCAACTTTTCACTGATTTACCTGCTGCTGATCCTGGTGATTGCCGTCTGGCTGGGCACGGTTCCCTCCCTCACGGCCGTTTTCGTCAGCTTTTTCTGCTTCAACTTTTTCCTCATCAAACCCTACTACACCCTGGCCGTGCAGGATCCGCGCGAGCTGCTCGACCTGCTCATTTTTCTGGCGGCGGCGCTCATCACAGGACAGTTGGCTGCCTATGCCCGGCAGCAGGCTGAGATTGCCCGGCATCGCACCCAGGAGCAAATTATTCTTTTTGAACTGAGCAGCACCTTCAACCGCCTGACTGAGCGCGGCGAGATTTTCCGCACCTTGCAGGAGGTGGTAGAGGAAAATTTACCGGTAACGGCCGTTGCAGTACTCACGACTCCTGAAACCACCGCGCCGCATGATGATCAGACTGATGTTTACCTGCTGATCAATATGAATGAGCAGGTGTATGGCACGCTTCACACCGTTTTTGGCGCGCCGCCCGCGGAGGGGCAGCGCCGGTTTCTGATGGCCTGCGTGGTACAGGCGGCCATCGCTTTGCAGCGCATTGATCTGGCGGAAGATGTGCAGCGCAGCCGGGTGATTGAAGAGGCCGACCGTTTGAAAACAACGCTGCTCCGCGCCGTTTCGCATGATTTGCGCACGCCGATTACGATCATTAAAACGGCCGTTAACAACCTGCAATCCCTCCACAATCAAATGTCGCCGGCCGAAAAGCAGGAAACAATGAAAGTGATTGAACAGGAAGCAGACAGGCTGAACAAACTGGTTGGCAATTTGCTGGAGATGTCGCGCCTGGAAGCGGGAGCGGTAAAACTGCATGAGGATTGGACGGCCGTTTCCGAAATTGCCGATGATATAGCCGCCCAATCCTGGCAGCGGCAGCAAACCGCCCGCATCCGCCTCGATTTCCCCGACGATATGCCGTTAATCCGCTGCGATCATGGCCTGATGCTGCAAGCCCTGGGCAACATCGCCGACAACGTGCTGCGCTACGAACCGCCGGACAGCCAGGTGGTAATCCGGGGTGAATTTGATGCGCAGGAAGTGCGCGTGCGGCTGATCAATCATGGCCCCACCATCCCCGCCGACACCCAAACCCATCTCATGGAACCCTTTTATCGGGGCAGCGATGGGCAGGTGGGCCTGGGACTGGCAATCAGCAAGGGCATTGTAATGGCGCATCACGGTCGTATTTGGGTAGAAGATACGCCGGGCGGCGGGGCGACCTTTGTCATTGCCCTGCCGCGCACGCTCCTGATAGGTGAATCTGATGTTGATCTTGATCGTGGATGACGAACCACAAATTCGCAAACTGCTGCAAACCGGTTTAGCGGGACATGGCTATGAGGTGGTGATGGCTGCCAATGGGAACGAAGCGTTAACGGCCGTTTCCCGCCGCCAGCCCCATCTGATCATTCTCGACATTGCTCTGGGCAGCCCACCCGACGGCCTGGAAATCTGCCGGCAGCTGCGCCAGGAAAGCCGCGTCCCCATCATCATGCTCACCGTGCGCAGCGACGAGCGCACCAAAGTGCAGGCGCTCGACGCCGGGGCCGATGACTACCTCACCAAGCCCTTCAGCATGCAAGAGCTGCGGGCGCGCATCCGGGCCGTGCTGCGGCGCACCGGCGCAGAGCTGGCAGCCGCCCCGGTCAGCGCCATCACCGTGGGCGCCCTCAAGATAGATTTTGCCAATCACATCGTCACCGTGGATGGCCAGGAAGTCCACTTTACGCCCCTTGAATATGACATTTTGTGCCTGCTGGCAGCCCATCCTGGCAAAATCATGACCCATCGCGCCATTCTGACACAGGTCTGGGGCGCAGACTACGCCGACATGACCCATTACGTGCGCATTTACATCAACCAGATTCGCAAAAAACTGCACGAAGATCCCGCCGCCAATGTGCGCTATATCCTCAATGAACCGGGTATCGGCTATCGCTTTGTAGACATCGGCTGATAACCTCTTTACGCAATGTTGACCTCCTTTTATTTATCTTGACACAAGCTTGACCCCCGTCATCCTTTCCCCTGACACAATTTTTACGGCAACCAGTATAAGCTAATCAAGCAGGCCCCCACAGCATGGGGGTCTGATCAAAGGAGCTTACGATGGGTGATTCCCGATTGATGATCGTCATGGGCGAACGCGCCTGGACGCTGGCCGCGCTGCATCTGGCCTGCGCCATGTCGCGCCGCAACCAGACAGAATTGCTACTGCTCAAGATGGC
>JAWOGU010000075.1:0-10493 GCA_046496595.1 Chloroflexota bacterium | reverse complement strand
CCTCCGGGTGCACGCGGCGGATGAGGGTGCGCTCGTCCGGAGTCGCGTCCGCGGGAGTGTCGAGGAGGTCCCGACACCGCTGGGACAGGTAGATCTGACCGGTCACCGTGTTCCAGTCCCACAACCCGTCGTTCGCCGCGCGTGCCGCGAAGGCGTAGCCTCGGGCGACGACACGGCCGGCCAGGTGCGGGACAGCCCGCAGCGTTTCTCGTGGCCCCAGGGCGCGTCGCACCTCTTCTTCCTGGCCAGGGGGTACGTGGTGCTCGACCGGGCCCAGATCCCCGTCGTGGGCGACCCCAGGACGATGGGCGCAATATTTTATGCCCCTAGGCGTAATATTTTACGTCTCAGGGCGGAAGATTTTCCGCCCCTACCGTCTTGCCTGGTAATTCGGCGCCTCTTTGGTAATGGTAATGCCGTGCGGATGGCTTTCCAGCAGGCCGGCATTGGTGATTTGCACAAAGCGTGATTTCTCGCGCAGTTCGGCCAGGTTGGCAGCGCCCACATAACCCATACCGGAGCGCAAACCGCCCATCATCTGGTAGATGATGGCTTCCAGTTTGCCGCGGTAGGGAACCTGACCCTCCACGCCTTCGGGCACCAGTTTGTCCCGTTCACCGCTGCTTTTAACGCCGCTGCCGTAGCGGTCGGCGCCGTGACCCTGCATGGCGCCCATGCTGCCCATGCCGCGGTAAATTTTGTAACGGCGGCCTTCGTAGAGGATGATGTCGCCGGGGCTTTCTTCCAGACCGGCGAGCATGGATCCGAGCATGACCACGTCGGCGCCGGCTGCCAGGGCCTTCACGATGTCGCCGCTGTATTTGATGCCGCCGTCGGCGATGACGGGGACGTCGTGTTTGCGGGCTTCGGCGGCGCATTCCATAACGGCCGTTAACTGCGGCACCCCGGAACCCGCCACAATGCGCGTGGTACAGATGGAACCGGCGCCAATGCCCACTTTCACGGCGTCGGCCCCGGCGTTAATCAGGTCACGGGTTCCGGCGGCGGTCGCCACGTTGCCGCCTATCAGTGCCAGGTGCGGGTAGCGCCGTTTGGCTTCGGCGATGGTAGCCAGCACCAGGGCGGTATGCCCATGCGCCGTGTCGATGACCACCACGTCCACCTGCGCGTTCACCAATTTATCCAGCCGGGTCAGCCCTTTGTCGCCCACGCCGATGGCAGCGGCGCACAACAGCCGCCCTTTGGCGTCGGAAACCACGTCAGGGAAGTCAATCTTTTTAAGGATGTCTTTGACGGTGATCAGGCCCAGTAAACGGCCGTTATCGTCCACTAGAGGCAGTTTTTCGATGCGGTGTTTGTGTAAAATGGCCTGGGCTTCTTCCAGGGTGGTGCCCACGGCAGCGGTGATCACGTTTTCACTGGTCATGAACTCGGCAATAGGCTGGCTGCCGGGCGTCACAAAGCGCTTGTCGCGGTTGGTGAGAATGCCCACCAGGACGCCATTGTCGTCGGTGATGGGCACGCCGGAAATGCGGTAGCGGCTCATCAACTCTTCGGCTTCAGCCAGGGTATTGTCCGGACGCAGGGTAATGGGATCCACAATCATGCCGGCCTGGGCGCGTTTGACTTTGTCTACTTCAGCGGTCTGGTCTTCTGCCGACAGGTTGCGGTGGATAACCGCCACGCCGCCCATGCGCGCCAGGCCAATGCCCATGCGCGCCTCGCTCACAGTGTCCATAGCGGCCGATATCACCGGGATGTTGAGCCTGATGTCCCGCGTCAGCCGGGTGTGCAGGTTCACTTCGGCCGGCAGTACGTCAGAATAGCCTGGGGCCAGCAGCACGTCGTCAAACGTCAATGCCAGCCCCGATATTTTTTGTTCAATGTCCATAGTTTTCTCCCCGTTAAGAAAGATTGAAGATTGGAGATTGACACACTCAATCTCCGATAGCTAAAAGCTAACAGCTATAAGCTAAAAGCTATAAGCTGTTAGCTGCTCTCTCGCTTCGGTTTCGGTTTATGCACGCGCTGTTTTTTGCGGGTCAGGGCGGCGGGCAGTTTTTTGTTGCGCGCTAATACAATCCACACGCCGGCCAGAGCCAGGGCAGCAGCGGCCAGCATGGAGTAGGTGATAAAAGTATTTCCCAGAGTGACTTGATCCGGACGGAACAGTTCGATCCAGGCGCGGTTGCCGCCCCACCACACCAGGAAGAGGCCAAAGGTGGTGCCTGGAGCCCAGACTTCACGGTAACGGCCGTTTAACCACACCAGCAGCCCAAAGCCAATAAACAGCGCGATGGATTCATACAGAAACGTGGGATGGAAACGGGTCTCCAGCGGGAATTCTTGCAGGTTGGCATACAGGAAAATGCGGTGCTGCGGCGCGATGAGGATGCCCCAGGGCAGGTCGGTGGGCGGACCGTACAGTTCCTGGTTAATAAAGTTGCCCCAACGGCCAATGGCCTGCGCCAGCAGCAGCGCCGGTCCGGCGGCGTCGGCGTAGTGCCAGAATTTGAGACGGCGCCATTTCACGTAAATCCAGCCGACGATGGCGGCGCCGATGAAACCGCCCAATATGTTCACGCCGCCGGCGCGGATGTTGATCACGTCCAGCAGCGAGTCGTAGCGGGTCCCACCGATCATGTCTAAGATAACATAGGAAAGCCGGGCAAAGATGTAACCGGAGAAGATGACGAGGATGGCCCCGTTGAGCAGGTCATCGACGCTTTGACCACGTTTATCGATTTCACGAGCAGCCCACCACACCCCGGCCAAAATGCCCAGGGTGACGATGATGCCGTACCAATAAATGTCGAAGCCGCCGAAAAGGGGAATGGTAAAGGCGACAGGGTCGATTTGGATGGAATCTAACATTAATTTCCCTCTCTGTTTCTGAAGATTGGCGTTTTGTGTATTTTTAGGGATAGAGACGCCCCGCCGGGGCGTCTCTATCCTCGACTAATCTATGTAGCCCAGACCGCGCAGCTGCTGGCGGAGGGCGTCGTCTAGTTCCACTTCGCCGCCGGCCGCCAGGTTGTGGCGCTGGTGGTTGAGATGGCTGGTCATGCGGTTCAGGTCTTCGTGTAGGGATTCGGTAAGGTCCGGCCGTTCCCCCAGGGCATTCTCTAATTCTAACGGATCAGCGCTTAAATTAAAAAGCTCATCCGGTGCGCCGTCTATATGAATCAACTTGTGGGGTGCGTCGCCGTTCAGAGCCTCGCCCTGTTTGATGACAGCCCGCCGTTCTGAGAGACAGCGAAACTGAGTCAGCAGGTGGGGCTGCCGGTTTTCAATGGCCTTCACAAAGTTCATGGGCGGGTAGATTTCACTGTAGGCCGTGCCGTTTTCCGGGTCACGGCCGTTTATAGTGTGGTTCAGGCTCAAGCCGTGCACGGTCCCGGGATCCAGGTTGGCTATGTCGGGCAGGCGTCCGGCAGCGTCCAGGATGGTGTGGAAAATGCGGCGGGTGCTGACAGGCGTGGTTACGCGGGAAGGCTGCGGCAGACGCGCCGGCCAATTCATGATCAGCGGCACGTGGATCAACTCCTGGTAGGCCACGAAGGCGTGGCCGAAAAAATTGTGCTCGCCCAGACCATCCCCGTGGTCGCTGACGATGATGGTGAGGGTGTCGGTTTGGCGGGAACGGCCGTTCAGCGCCGCCAACAAATCACCCAAATAATCATCCTGGTAAGCCACTTCCGCGTCATATAAATCGCTTAACACCTGCGCTTCCAGGTCGCCCAACGGCTCAGCCAGCGGCGCTGCCCAGCGGTAGGCTTCCCGGTTCCAGGCGTGCATGATGCCTTGGGCCTCTTTGCTTTTGCGTAAATAAGGCGCCGTTTTATCAATAAACTGCGCTGGCGGCCAAAATGGCAGATGCGTTTCCATGAGATTCAGAAACAGGAAAAGCGGTTTTTCGGCTGTCTGCTGCTCGCGCTGCTGTAAAAATTGAGTGACGTCCCGCACAGACCGGGCGTTTTGCCCCTTAAAATTAACAAAACGAGACCACAAAGGCGTGGTCCAACTATACAACGACAGGTGAAAAGCCAGATCAGAACGGGCGAAATAGTTCTGTACCGGATATGAAATTTTGCGCAGAAATTGGGTATAGGCTTCTGCCGCTTTACTCAGCGGTGATGGCAGCCTGGATGACGAATGCGGCAAACTGGGAAAAGCGCCGCTGTAGTTGTAAAACGTCTTGAAACCTCGTTTGAGGCCGTTGTTTAAGATGCCCACCAGCGGGTTATTGCAAAAACCGATGGTGTCGTAATCCATTTGCGCCAGCACTTCTGCCAAATGAGGAATATCCGGGCTTAAACTTTGGGCGGATTGGGTGACTTGATGCGCTGTGGGATAAAGACCGCTAAACAGGGAAGCGTGACTGGGCACGGTCCATTGGGCGGGGGAAATGGCTTGTTCAAAAAGCGTAGACTGGTCGGCAAATTGATCCAGATTGGGTGTGTGTGCTTTACTATGACCGTAAACACCAAGGCGATCAGCGCGTTGGGTATCCAGTACGATAAAAATTATGTCAGGTTTGTTCATATCAACTCATATCCATCAACTCCTTATTTTACTCCGTTAGCAGGCGATAACCAACCCCTCTTACGGTCTGAATCCACCGTGGTGAGGCAGGGTCGGCTTCAATTTTCTTACGCAGGTAGTGGATATAGGGTTTAATGTTGTCGATGGCAGAGGCGTCGTCCATGCCCCAGGCGGAGCGGGCCAGGTCGCTGCTGGTGATTACTTTTCCGGCTCTGGCAGCCAATGTTTGCAAAAGTTGGAATTCTCGATTGGTCAGGGTGATCTCCTTGCCGTATGCCCGAACGGAGCGGGAATGAACGTCGATTTCCAGATCGCCCAGGCCGAAATTGTAATGTTCATCGGGGTTGGCGGAGGGTTTGGCGCGGCGCAGGTGGGCCATGATACGGGCCAGCACTTCGGCCGGGTCAAAGGGCTTGACGATATAGTCGTCGGCGCCGGTTTCCAACCCCTGCACCACGTTTTCGACGCTGCTCATGGCAGTAAGAAAGATGATGGGCATGTCGGTGAAGGCGCGGATCTGGCGGCACATTTCCCAGCCGCCCATGGCGGGGATCATCACGTCTAACAGGGCCAGGTCTGGTTTCTGGCTGCGGGCGAGGGACACGCCGTCTTCGGCCGTATAGGCGGCGAGGGTCTGGTAACCGGCTGTTTGCAGGATGCTTTCTATTGTTTTGCTAAGGGGAACGTCATCATCAACAATCAGAATGGAATGGGTCATGCAGGATTACTCTTCCGTGAAATCAAACCAGGTGAGGAAGTTGTTTAGCAGAATAGGTTGTACGTCCTGGGGCAGGCTGGTGAAGGGCAGCAGGAGGAAGACGGACTGCTGGTCAAAGTCCCGGTCGTCTACGGTGAAGCCGACGATGGCGTCTTCATCTTCGCTTTCCGGGCCGCGCAGGAAGAAGGTGACGGTGTTGGGGTCTGGGGCGGCGTTGAATGTGTCGGAAACGGCCGTTTCCAACTCCTCATCCAGCACAATCACCTCCCCAGTAGTAAGGCCGTTCAACAGCACCGGATCATCACCCACTACCAGCACGTCGGCCAGCGGCGCCAGTGGCAGCTCGCCAAACACAGTCGGGGCAGAACCGGTGACAAACAGCCGGCCGCCATCATTAAAATGGTTCAGTATCGTGCTGGCGTCCTCGTCAAAAAAGCCATCGGGATTCAGATAATCGCCTGAATCCCAGATGATGAGGCCATACCCATTTAACGTATCTTCTTCCAATGGTCCGTCTACGGAACTGATCCAGACATCCACGCTGAAACGCGGTTCGAGCAGATCCAACAGGGCGTCGGCGCTGGTAAAGCCGGACCCAATCGGCTCGCCGTCATCGTCAACGAAGAGGAAAATGGATTGGTTTTCAGCGGGACCCCCTTCCGCGGCGCCTTCGCTCTCCGTGATCGTCAGCGTATACGAGCCGGCATCGCCAAAGAAATCACGTACCACAATGGTATAGTCACCGTCGTCGGGAATTTCCACGCCAAAGAGGCTCTCGCCTTCGCCGCTAAACCCGCTGTCGGCCGAAGCGATGAGCAGATTGTTGGGATCATACACTTCCAAAATCCCGTCTATCGTTTCGCTCGTCTCCAGAACAATATCCAGAAATACCGGCCCTTCGTTAAAGGTCCAGCCATGGCTCTCGTCTTCGGCGATTTCCACGTTGATTACAGTGTCGCCCAGAGAGATGCGGCCCATGTCAGTGGCGTCGATTTCCGGGCCTGGTTCCACGTCCTCGTCTTCCGTTTCCGCCGCTGCTTCCGCTTTTTCCACGTCGAGGCCGCTGGTAATCAGTTCCGATTCAACTGGTTCATTTGGGATCAGAGTAGGGCAGAGGGCGATGGGGTCTTGCAGCAAGCAGCCGCCTAAGGCGGCATCGACGTCCAGTGGAATCAGGTTTAGCAGTCCGTTGACCATGTTAGCCAAGCCTTCCCGGCTGGCAGCTAAGACGACGGTTGTGCGACGGCCGTTACTCTCATCCAGAACCACCAAAGCAGTGCCAGACATCTCAACATTACCTAATTCAGAATGAATCAGGCGGATTTCTGCATCGATTTCTTCGGTTTCGGCCGGCTCATCCGGTTCTTCTGCCTCGGATGTGGCTTCCGCATCTTCTATTTCTGTCTCTTCTGGTTCAGTCTCCGTGTCCATTTCTGGCTGAATGGGCGGCTCAATGGTGAGGCTGATACCGGCCGAAGCCAGAATCTCCGCTACTTCCTCAGCCTGGTTGTATAAACCCAGGTAAAGTACATCGTGCCCTGGCTGCGGCGACTGCGCCAGCAGCAGCGGGATGTTGGCCTGCCTGAACGCTGTTTGCAAATCAATAATGTCGGCAAATGCCCCTGCGCCCAAATCCGGCGAACCGGTATAAATCAGATGGACGGGCTGCTGGTAAAAGTAGGGGAAATCGACCAGGGTCAGGGCGCGTTCTTCAGATGTTGTCAGGAAATCGGCGATGTTGGCGATAAACTGGCTGTTGTCGTAGACGGTGTAATAGGGATTGGTGAGGAAGTGGACGTCGCCCAGGGCCAACACCTGACCGTTTTCACTGGAGGCGGCAAATACCAGGCCGCCCGGCCGATCTGTGGCTGAGGACCAGGTATTTTCATCGGCGGCAATGATTGCCTGAGCGTCTGGTCCCATTTGAATGGAGTGGGCGCTGTAGGCAACCAACTGCTCCAGGCCGTCCACCAGGGCGTCTTCGGCAAAACCGGTCCTTTTCAGAATGATATTGCGGAAGTTGCCTTCGTTTTCGATGGTGTTGTAGAGGTAGTCGCCGTTGAAGATGAGGTCAAATTCATTCGCCAGACTGTTTAACGGGATCTCGTTGGTGTTCAGCTCAAAGCCAAAGGCAAAGGGGTCGCTCTCATCAAAAATGATTTCATAGCGGGTGGGGTCGCCCACCATAAGCACCCGGCCGCCCCTGTTTACAAACTGCCGCAGGGTCTGGATTTCGGCGGACGTAAACGCTTTCAGGGGGGCGATGGTGATGAAGGCGTTGACGGGCCGAAGCTGGCGGGCCAGATCGCCTCCGGTGTAGTGGAGTAATTCGTAACCCCGGGCGGCTAAACGGCCGTCTAAATGGCTGATGTCTGCCAGGGCAAAATTGTTGTTATGCGTTTCATCCAGCAGCACCAGGCCATTCCCTGTGACCGGGTTGTCCACGAAAGCGGTAGAGGCAGGAGTGGGCACCGGCGCAATCTGCGCCGGGTCATACCTGGGCGGCGGGGCGGGTTCTGTGCTGCCAAAAAGGTCGTAGAACGTTACATAACGATAAACGGTGGGCGCTGCCAGCAGCGCCAAAAATATCACTAGAAGTAAAATGGCTTTACGCATAACGTCGTCCTGGTTGATTCCTGTGACGGAAAGTAACGATGCAGCCCGTCGAGAATTGAGCTTGTCGAAATCCGGTTTCGCCTTCGACAAGCTCAGGCTGCACCTGGATGGTTACGACAGAAAATTGAAAAGGAATGGCTGTTCACAAGACATGGGAGGGGGTAAACGGCCGTTATCTGGCAGGCCCCTCAATATACCGATAATACAAGCCAGGGGCCATGTTGGTAGGGTGCGCCCACAATCTGGCGGCGTCGATGGGTTCCGGCTGATATTGAACAAAGGGGAAACCAAGCGTATCACCAAAAGTCAGGGGAAACAGCTCCACCACCTCATAATCAGCCAACCCGGCCAGTTCAGCCGCCCGGCTAATCACTTCATCATTGGCGATCAGGCCGTCAACCAGACCAAATTCCAGGGCCTGGACGCCGGTATAAATTTCCGCCCGCGAGAGGACATCCGGATCGATTTGCAGCCTGCTGCCGCGCCCGGTCTTGATAGCTTCCAGAAAGGCAAACTTGGCGCGCTCAATCTGGCGCACCGCGCCATCGCGCGTACCGCCGAAGGCTTTGTAAGGGCCAGTGGTTAACAGGTCTTCTTCGATAAAGACATCGCCGGGCAAAAAGGCGATGACGCCGATGCTGCCCACGTTGGACGTGGGTTTGGCGTAGATTTCATCGGCGGCGGCGGCGGCGTAGTACGCGCCGCTGGCAGCCAGCAAATCCACCGAAGCCACTACGGGCATCTGCTGGCGGGTGCGCAGCACGTCCAGAAACAGCTCTTCGCTGTAGGCGGCGGAACCGCCCGGGCTGTTGATGAGCATGACGACCGCTTTGATGGCGGGATCTCGCCGGGCATAAGCCAGTTGTTCCGTGGTGATGTAGGCGGTTTCGGCCCCAATCTCATAATTCAGGCGCAAAACACCGACTTTGGGCTGGGGCACGAGCCGCGGCGCGGCGTATAGGCCAAGCGCCAGCGGCGCTAACACCACCAGGAGGAACAGGATGATAAGACGAAGGGGAGAACGATTGGAACTGTCTGCTTCAGACATGGCTGCAACCTTTTTGTGAGGGCTTTCTGTACACAGGGATAGGATAGCATGGAGGCAGGGGGGGTGCAACAAGGTTATGACACCCTTTTTGGCTTGTGTTAGAATGTGCCTGCTTTTATAGAAACTTATTGAAACCTTACAGGTTTGGGTCACCCCCACCCTAACCCTCCCCCAAAGGGAGAGGGAATCAGCCCTCTTCTACTGGGAGGGGGCAATAACACAGTTACTTACGTTGTTTGGCTCATGCATATTACCCGCCTGTCGTTGACTAATTTTCGGAATTACGGCCGTTTAGAGCTTGATCTGCCGTTGGGACCTTCTTTGATCCATGGCAGTAATGCCCAGGGCAAGACAAACCTGCTGGAAGCCATTTATTATCTGGCGACGAGCCGCTCGCCTCATGCGGATCAGGATCAACAGTTGATCAACTGGGTGGCAATGCAGCGTGAAGAACCGGTGATTGTGGGTCGGTTGGTGGCGCAGATTGTCACTGCTGCGGGTGAACACAGCGTGGAAATCCGCCTGATTTATGAACGCAGCCAGAGCATTCGTCAGGAACGGGGTACGTTTCGGCGGGAGGCGCTGGTGGATAAGCGCAAAGTGCGATTGATGGATTTGCTGGGTAACTTGCGGGTGGTGCTGTTTTTGCCGGAGGATGTGCAGTTGGTGACTGGCCCACCTAGCAAGCGGCGGCGTTATATGGACATTACCTTGTGCCAGATTGACGCGCTTTACTGCCGGCATCTTTCAAATTACAATAAAGTTCTGGAACAGAGGAATGCGCTTCTGCGCCAGGTAGCGGAAGGCAGTGGTTCGCGTGATTTGTTGGCGGTGTATACGGAGAAACTGGTGGGGTTAGGCGCTCAGATTTTCACCCGGCGGACGCGGTTTATCGCTGAATTGGCCCGTGAGGTGCATCGGATTCATTATGAAGATCTGACCGAGGGGCGCGAGACGGTACGCCTGAACTATTGGCCCGGGTTGTGGCGCAGCAGCGCGGATGCCAATGGCGGCGTCGGGGAACCGGCGTGGCTGGGCTGGTGGCAAGAGCATGGGCAGGATGAAACGGCCGTTTCCGCCAAACTGCACGAAAGCCTGGAAACCTCATTGGCAGCCGACCTGGCCCGCGGCGCCACCACCGTGGGGCCGCACCGCGATGACTGGCAGTTTTTGCTAAACGGCCGTTCCCTCAGTAGTTTCGGTTCTCGGGGCCAGCAGCGTACCGCCATCCTGGCCTTGAAAATGGCCGAAATCAATTGGATGACCCGCCAGACCGGGGAGACGCCCATTCTCTTATTAGATGAAGTGGTAGCTGAGTTGGATGCACAGCGGCGCGCGCTTTTGCTCAACACCGTCCAGCACGCGCACCAGGCTTTTTTAACCGCGACCGACCCGGCTATGTTCAGCCGCGATTTCCTTAGAAATGCAACAGGTTTCCTTGTGGAAAACGGCCGTGTACAATTGGATGTTAGCCAGAGTTAGATACTGACTGTAAGCGGTCTCCGTACACCATTTTTTCTGAGTAACCTTTGCCGGTATGGATAGTTGATAAGAGAGGCAGCCATTGTGATGAAGCCTGGAAGTAACACAGAAAATCAGGATGTG
>JAWOGU010000070.1:0-18702 GCA_046496595.1 Chloroflexota bacterium | reverse complement strand
GGGCAGGATGAGGTGGAGGTGGCCTACACGATTGCCCCCAGCCATTGGGGGCAGGGATTGGGCACGGAAGCGGCGCAAGCAATCCTGGATTACGGTTTTTACACGCTGGGCTTCACGCGCCTGGTTTGCCTGATTGATGAGGAGAACGCGGCCTCCATTCGCGTCGCCGAGAAAATTGGGATGGCGTTTGAAAAAGCAAGCCGGGACGAGATTGGACCGTTCTGGCTGTATGCCAGAAATAGACCGACTTCGTAACGATTGACAGACGGCCGTTTGCTAAACTAACCGCATCAATATCATTTGCAAAAGGAGATGTTGTCATGAAGTCAATTGATTCGATTACACTTTCACGTAAGCAGTTTGTCCGTTTGGTGACCAGCCTAACCGGACTGGGTGACTATCCCAATCCAGATGATCCGCTGCCAGACGGGCCGTGGGGACCGATAATTCGTGAGGCCATATACGGCCGTATCGGATATTCAGCGGCGCGTAGTGGGTTGGCCGAGGCAGGTCCGCAACCGCAGCCCTGGCGGACGCAGTGGGAGAGCGTGCTGCTTAACCCGCAGCCATTGCCTCCCCGTTGGGCTTGGTCTGCGGTCAATCCGCAGCCGTTGCCGCCCCGTTGGGCCTGGTCTGTGCTGATGGCACAGGCGATTGTGGCTGACATTCAGCGCACCATGCACACTTCCCGCTTTCTGCCGCCGGAGTTTCAAGAGCAGGCTGTGGAGGCAACGCGCCACAACCTGGCTGCGCTGGTGGATGATTGGTGCGGGACGGGCAAGCCGCGCTGGCCGTTTCCCTGGCCTGGGCCTGGTCCGGACCCCGACCCACGCGATTTGCTGGTGACGCCGCTGGATTTGATCATGAGCGGGACCCTGTTGGCTCAGTTGGCTGGTATGGTTTCGGAACAACTGCGGGAAGCGGTGGTGGAAACGGCCGTTGCCCTGCAAAATGCCGGTTTGGAGCAACTGTAGGGAGTTCAAAGAGTTGGAGAGATGCAGAGTTCTGCGTCTCTCCAACCTGGCGGATTCAGGAGATGATTCAATGATAGTCCAATTTTCTCCTCGCTTTTCAAGCAGCATCGGTATGTTTGGGGCAGCGCTCTTTTTTGCGGGGCTGCTGATTGAGTACCATTACGGACTCTTTCCGCCGGGCAGCGGGACGCTGTATACGCTGAATCAGCTTCAGTTTTTTATGGCAATGACCTGTATTCTGGCGCTGTTGTGGGCTGTGCGGGCGGAGAGGGCGGGAGGGAACGGCCGTTTCGCCCGCATCTCCCTCTCCCTTTTCCCCATTGGCTGGGGATTGATTATCCTCGGCGGCGTCATCGACTTACTCACCGGCAGCGCCGACAGCCCGCTGATCCCGTTGGGCGCGTTGACGATGGTGATCTTTGGTCTGATGGCGGGTATTGTGGTGGCGGTGGCTCACAAATGGTCGAGCTGGCGCCGTTATGTGCTGTTGCTGCAAGGGGTATACTATGCGCTGCTGGTGCTGCGTGCCGTCATCACCTCGCAGGGACCGACACTGCTGACGGAAAGTGTGTGGATGGCGATCTGGTTCCTGGTGGGGCTGGCGCTGTGGCAGGAATCGCGCTCAGAAGTTAAAAGTTCAACTTCTTCGGAGGAGTTGAACTTCTAAAGCAGGATTTGGCGTGGCAAGGATACCGCGGCTACTACGAGGCAAGAGAAATGAAACGGACAACGTTGGCAGCCTGGGCCGCATTTGGCCTGATTACATTCATCTCTGTTTGGGCACTGCTGCTCGATACGGCCGTTGCGCGGCAGGGCGGTGCGCCACCGCCCTGGATCGTCTACCTGGTGGGCCCGGTGTTTGCTCTGGTGGGGGCGCTGATCCTGGCGCGTCAGCCCGGCAACCGCGTGGGCTGGCTGTTGATGATGCCGGGCCTATCCGCCTTCGTACTGACAGATGCCTATTTCTTGCCGCTGAACAACGGCCTTGCGCCGCTGCCGCCCACGCTGACCCCGGGACTGTGGCTGGCGCTGTGGTACAGCGGCTGGAACTGGACGCTGCTGATCTTTCCGTTGATGTGGTTGATGCTGCTGTTCCCTACCGGACGGCCGATTAGCCGACGCTGGGGTTGGTTGATGTGGGTTGGCGTTGTCCTGCTGCTGTTTTTGCTACTGCTGGGGACGTTTGTGACGCCCATGCAGCCCGGCAGTGGTGACGCCAACTGGAGCTATCCCAATCCGATTGGAATTTTTGAGTACAACGCAGTTCAAGAGAGTGCCATCTTTACCTTTTTCTTTGCTGTGATGCCTGTGTGGGTTGTGCTCTGCCTGGCGTCGCTGGTGGTGCGCTACCGGCGTGCCGAGCGGGTGGAACGCCAACAGATGAAGTGGCTGCTTGTGGCCACGGCCGTTTTCGCGGCGGCTTATATCCCGGTCTTCCTGGTGACGGATTTCGACTCTGGACTAAATACCGCCCTCTGGAGCTATCTTTGGATGGTGGCTATGTTACTGATTCCGGTATCCATTGGCATTGCCATTTTACGCTACCGGCTGTATGACATTGACCTGATTATCCGCAAGACGGTGCAGTATGGGGTGCTGTCGGCTTTGCTGGCGCTGGCCTATTTTGGCAGCGTGGTGCTGCTGCAAACAGTGGTCGGCCAGGCCACGGACGCCCAATCGCCGCTGGTTATTGTGGTGTCTACGCTGCTGATTGCGGCTTTGTTTGCGCCATTGAGAAAGCGGGTGCAAACGGCCGTTGACCGCCGTTTCTACCGCCAAAAGTACGACGCCCAGCAAGTGCTGGCCCAGTTCGCCATTACCGCCCGCGACGAGACGGACATGGACAAACTCACAGCCGAATTGGTGCGCATGGTGCAGGAAACGATGCAGCCAGAAAGCGTAAGTTTATGGTTGAAGCCGATGGAGAGATCCGAGCCGTAGATCGTCGTAGATGGCATCTTCGGCGTTGTCCCAGATTTGAGCAAAAGCAGGTTCAGCCGCTTTCATTGCCGCCTGTAGCCAGTCTGGTTGAACGCCCGGCTGGTCGAGAATAATAACCAACAGACGACTATTTGTTTCCAGAGTAACTGGTACGTCGAGTTTTATCTCTTGCCCATCAAAATGAGCCGGGACTGTCGTAAGTAATTGTTGCATATTTCCAATTTTAGGGTGAATCTCTGTGAATCGCAAGACCTGATGATTCCCGTAACGTTTAGCAGACGATTTGACGATACAATGATCTCATGACAGAACAAAAAATGCCTCATCGGTTGGATAGGAGTGGGTGGCTGGTATTGCTGGCGGCGGCGTTGGTGCTGCTGCTGAGTGTGGCGCAGGTTGCCTATCGTTTAACCCTGCCCACAGATGGCTGGGGCGTACTTACAACAGAGATTGAAAACGCAAATTGGGTCTATTATGAGAATTTGGTGGGAGCAGAGTCGGATTTGCAGGTGTGGGATGAGGCGCTGGCGGTAGACGGCCGTTCCGTCTCTGGCAGCGCGACAAATACATATGTCCCGGCCCCGGAAAACTGGCAGATTGGCCGAACGGTGATGATGCTGATTTTGCGGGATGGGGCGGAGATGGAGGTGGTTGTGCCGGTGGTAGCGTGGACGGGAACGGCCGTTTGGCGCTACCACACCGCCACACCCGGAAAAATTGGAAATCTGTTGGGGGCCATCTTGCTTTTCCTCATCTGCTGGTTCACTTTCCTGCGCCGCCCCGATATTCCCAGCGCCCGCGCCTTACTCATGTTTGGTACAGCGGTTGGCGCGGGTACCATCAGCAGCATCGTGCCGGATGGCCTCTCCGTACAGTTCGATCAGCTCGCCTTTTATTTAACCGGATTTTTCAGTTATATCATTTTTGGCGTGCTGTTAGCCCCCTCACTGTTGACTTTTGCGCTGCTGTTTCCCCGTCCCAAACAGGTCATTCAACGCCACCCCTGGCTGGCGTTTTTGCCCTTTGCCTATGGGTTACTGCTCTTGGTTTTCCTCCTGCTGGGAGGCCCCGCTGAGGTTGGCTGGATGAGTACGATGGGCATGATGATCCTGACGATTGTGAGCCTAGCTCATGCGGGTGTAACACAGCGGGATGCGGTGAGCCGGGCGCAGTTGCGCTGGGCGATTACCGGTTTTGTGGCGGGGCTAGTGCTGTTTGGGCTGAATTTTCCGCCCGCCTTTGGTTGGGTAACAGATCTGTTTCGGATAAATATCTTCTCCATTCTCTCCAGCCTCAGTTCTGTGGTGATTGGTGCGGGGCTGGCGGTAGCGGTGCTGCGCTACCGGCTGTTTGACATTGACCTGATCATCCGTAAGACGCTGCAATATGCAGTGCTGTCGGCCTTGCTGGCGCTGGTTTATTTTGGCATGGTTATCCTGCTGCAAAGCGTGTTCAATTCGGTCAGCGGCCAACAATCCCCTTTTGCCATTGTCATTTCTACGCTGGTCATTGCCGCCCTGTTTGCCCCGCTGCGCCGTCGCGTCCAGAATGTGATTGACCGCCGCTTCTACCGCAAAAAGTATGACGCCCAGCAGGTGCTGGCCCAATTCGCGCAGACGTGCCGCGACGAGACGGATATGGACGCACTAACGGCCGAACTCCAGCATGTCATCCAGGAAACTCTCCAACCGGAGCAGATCACAATCTGGTACAGGCAGGCCCGCCGATGAGCAACAGAACCGCTGCCCGCTTTGCCTGGATCGTATGCGTGTTGGTCATTACTACGACCGTTGCCATCGCTATTTCAGACATTGCGGCCGAACCCACCATTTTCGGCGTGGGCGAAGCCCTGTTAGGATTGGCCTGGAGTGCTGCCTTCGCGGTTACCGGCGCATTGGTCGTCTCGAACCGGCCACGTAACATGGTCGGCTGGCTGCTGCTATTAGAAGCAACGATCACCTTCGTCGTTCCGATGGGTGACTATTTTGATAGCCTGATTCAAGCGCCAACCGACCCCTCGTGGCTGACCCTGATTGGCCTTTGGATCTACGGCTGGGCGTGGCTGTGGTATATCTTCCCGGTGCTGTTTATCCCCTTGTTCTTCCCCACGGGCAGACTGCTATCCACTCGCTGGCGCTGGGTGGTGGGACTTGGCCTGGGTCTCTGCGCACTTTTTCTGTTTTTCGCATCTTTTTCTCAGGAGTTTGTCCCCGGAAACGTCAACTGGCCGACTCCGGCGCCCAATCCAATCGGCTTTCTGTCGCTCGATTCGTTTCCCTATCAATTCTGGTTTGCCGGCTTGCTCGTTTTTATCGTGCTGAGCGTCGTCTCGCTCGTCGTGCGCTATCGCCGTGCCGGAGCGGTTGAGCGAGAGCAAATGAGGTGGCTGCTATTCGCGGCTGCCCTGTTTGCCGGTGTTTACCTCATCGGCCTGTTCACCAACTCGCTGGGTGGGCCAATTAACGAGTTTGTGGTGGCGCTGCGCAACCAGTCGATGACGCTGTTGCCCGTTGCGATTGCCGTCGCCATTTTGCGCTACCGGCTGTATGACATTGACCTGATTATTCGCAAGACGGTGCAATATGGTGTGCTGTCGGCTTTGCTGGCGCTGGCCTATTTTGGCAGCGTGGTGCTGCTGCAAGCAGTGGTTGGCCAGGCCACGGACGCCCAATCGCCGCTGGTAATTGTGGTGTCCACATTGCTGATTGCGGCTTTGTTTGCGCCATTGAGAAAGCGGGTGCAAACGGCCGTTGATCGCCGTTTCTACCGCCAAAAGTACGATGCCCAGCAGGTGCTGGCGCAGTTTGCGGTGGTGGCGCGGGATGAGACGGATATGGACAAGTTGACGGCCGAATTGACGCGCGTGGTGCAGGAAACGATGCAGCCAGAAAGTATGGTAGTGTGGTTCAAAACAGTCGAACGGAAGGTGTCGCATGAATGAAACCTGGCTGCGGCGCTTGGCGTGGGGTTTGGCTTTGTATGCCGTTATTGTTTCCGTTGTTTCGGCCGTTTGGCTGTTTTGGGCGGCCGATTATACGCGCTTGAGTTGGTTGGAACCTCAGGTGAGGGCAATTGTGAATCTGGGTGCGCCCATTTTGGGATTGATTATTGTCCGTCGGCAGCCGCGCCAACGAGTGGGCTGGCTGTTTTTGATCTTGGGCGTGTTGGTTAGTTTTAGAGGATGGGGGTATGCCATCTACTTTGGCAATGGTGCGCAAGCGGTTGGCTATTCGCCTTTAGAACTGTTTTTGTTGTGGTTCACAGAGCTAACGAATGTTGCGGCTCTGGTAATTCAGACCCTGCTGCTCCTGTGGTTTCCTGATGGTCAGCTGCCGTCCCGCCGCTGGCGATTCCTGTATGTGACGGTAGCCATTGCTTCTGCTTTGCTATTTGTAGGGTTGTTTGGGGCAGACCCAAACTGGAATGGTGATAACCCGAATAGGGGAATTGCGATTGAGAATCCGTATGGCTTTATCCAAATGGATGCCATTACCGTTGGTTTTCCGGGGTTTATGACATTGTTGCTGAGTACGATTTTAGCGGCCGTTTCCATGATATGGCGCTATCGTTCAGCCACACAGGTGGTGCGCTATCAGATTCGGTGGTTTGTGATGGGCGGCTTCCTGTTTATACTGCTGAATTTTGGGCCGCTGTTTTTTATTGATGACTCAATGCTTTTAACAAATCGTAGCCGCCTGTTTTATGCCATCGCCTTTTCTGGCAGCATATTCCTGTATCTGGCTGTCGGTCTGGCGATCCTGCGCTACCGGCTGTATGACATTGACCTGATTATCCGCAAGACGGTGCAATATGGTGTGTTGTCGGCCTTGCTGGCGCTGGCCTATTTTGGCAGCGTGGTGCTGCTGCAAACGGCCGTTGGCCAGGCCACGGACGCTCAATCGCCGCTGGTGATTGTGGTATCTACGCTGCTGATTGCGGCTTTGTTTGCGCCGTTGAGAAAGCGGGTGCAAACGACCGTTGACCGTCGTTTCTACCGCCAAAAGTACGATGCCCAACAGGTGTTGGCCCAATTTGCCCAGGTGGCTCGGGATGAGACGGAGATGGACAAGCTAACGGCCGAACTGGTGCGCGTGGTGCAGGAAACGATGCAGCCGGAGCAGGTGAGCATCTGGTTGCGTTCACCTGAACTTGCCAAAGGATTTGGCAAGTCGCCAGACAATAACAACCGTCAACCGCCAACAACTTCAGTGGGTGGTTGATCACCCCGGACTGCCCACAGAAAGGGCAGTGCCTTCGTAATTTTCACTCCCTGGTAGGCCTCTCCAAGAGGTGCAAAGTGAGGATCATACGTGACTAGAAAATCAGCGCCACCTGTTACTGCACAGGCTATCACCACATCATCGTCGGCATCGGCTGGCACCAACTGGACAATAGCTTCATCTGGCACATCCACCCATTCTGCCAGACTGTCGAGCAAGGCTATGAAAAGTTCAATATCCGCGCGGCCGATCCCCCGAACAACCAGCTTCTCGATGAGTTCATCAACAATGGCATCACAGACCAACAAAGTAAACTCGCCGACCAGCCAGCGATTGATCAATTCTTGGGTCGGGCTTGTCGGGTTTTTGCTCAGATATGCGGACACAAATACATTGGTGTCGAACACAGCGCGAAGGCGATCAAGTCACCTTCCCAGTCTCCCTCAACGGCCGTTCCCTCGGCAATGGCCTGGCTGCGTATCCTCTCGCCAACTTCCTGGAACTGGGTAGCCAGTTGTTCACGAGGCATGTTTTGGAGAGTTGCCACACGCTGTCTGGCCGCCCGGCGAATGTCGGCGGCTGTCGCTTTGGCTCGCTGCTGCTTGAGCAGCGCGACAATATCCAGCAGGATCGCCAGATCATCGTCTGGCAGAGTGGCAATTTCGAGAACAGTGCGACGAATTAAGGAGTGGTCAATCAATTGAGCCTGATTCATCAGTTTTTACCTTTCATCTCTATCGAGCGTAGAAGTCCCTGCAAATTCAATGCCATTATAACATGGATGGCTGAGGGGTGGTTTTTATGAGTGACCATTGGCTGCGGCGAGTGGGGTGGGGAACGGCCGTTTTCTCCCTCATCATCCTCACCATTTCCACCGTCATCATCTGGTTGGCGCCAGGCCAGACCACCCTGTTTTGGCAGTATGTTCAGGTAAGAGCGATCAGCGCCTTGGGCGCACCGATTCTCGGCCTGCTCATCCTGCACAAACAATCCCGCCAGCGCATCGGTTGGTTGTGGATCATCTATGGCCTGGCGGCCGGTCTGGGATCCCTGGGCCATGCCACCTATTTTTATGGTGGTTCCCAACCCACCGGCTATTCAGCCCTCGAATATTTTCTCCTGTGGGTTACGGAACCGGCCAATATCACCCACTTAATCTGCCTGATTTTGCTCATTCTCTGGTTTCCCGATGGACAGTTGGCCTCGCGCCGCTGGCGCTTTCTCTACGTCTGGCTGTTTCTGGCGGCGGCGGCCATCGGTTATGGCTGGTTCATGGCTGGCCCCAACTGGAATGGCGGCGAATCGGCGGGCGGCATTGTGATTGACAACCCTTTTGGCTGGCTGCCGGAAGTCACCCATTTTTACTTTGGCTTTTCAGGCTTCATCTCCATCGTTCTGATCACCATTCTGGCTTTGGTGGCCCTTGTTTTGCGTTACCGTTCGGCCGGGCAGGTGGTGCGGCTGCAACTGCGCTGGTTTGTTTTTGGCGGCGTCATCCACGTCATCCTCAATTTTGCCCCGGCGCTTCTGGGATTCGGGGTCTGGCGGTGGTGGTACTTGCTCGGCGCAACGGCCATCGTTCCCCTCTATCTGGCGGTGGGCATTGCCATTTTGCGCTACCGGCTGTATGACATTGATGTCATTATTCGCAAGACGGTGCAGTATGGGGTGTTGTCAGCTTTGCTGGCGCTGGCCTATTTTGGCAACGTAGTGCTGCTGCAAACGGCCGTTGGCCAGGCCACGGACGCCCAATCGCCGTTGGCGATTGTGGTGTCTACGCTGCTGATTGCGGCTTTGTTTGCGCCATTGCGGCGGCGGGTGCAGGCGTTCATTGATCGCCGCTTCTACCGCCAAAAGTACGATGCGCAACAGGTGCTGGCCCAATTTGCCCAAACCGCCCGCGACGAAACGGACATGGAAGCTTTGCAAGTGGAACTGCTGCGTGTGGTGCAGCAGACGATGCAGACGATGCAGCCTGAGCAAGTTTCTGTTTGGTTGAAGCCGGTACAGAGTGAACGGCCGTTTGCCTGATTGATTGCCTTATCACCCTGCTATAAAAGGAAGAGATGATTAACAATAGCCCAACTACCACCCTACCCAGTCAACGCAGGCCGGTTTTGTACCGCCTGGCGCTGGTCGGCTGGGTTGTTATCGCCCTGTTGAGCATCGGTCTCTTCTGGGTAGATCTGGTTTATGATTATTTCGATCTGCTCATTCCCTGCGCGGGGGCGCCGGGGGTTTTTAACGACTGCAATTTTTTATCATTGACCTCGACTGAGGTGTCTGTTTGGACATCGTGGGGCTTGTCCTTGCAGACCTATGCCGTCATCATGCTGAGCGGCGCGGTGTTTACATTTCTGGTATATACAGCCCTGGCTGTGCTGCTGTTATGGCAGCAGCGGCAGAACTGGTTGGGCTTGACGATTTCGCTGGCGTTGATCGTCATCCCGTACACCATGTTTGCCGGGTCACGTAATTTTGGCGCGATACACCCCAACCTGGGTTGGCCGGCTATTGTGGCCTCATTTGTGGGCAATGGGATCATGCTCTTGTTTTTGTATCTGGTGCCAAACGGCCGTTTCTCCCCCCGCTGGGCCTATATCCCCATGCTGGCCACATTTCTCCTGCTGATTTTTGGGCTGGAATTTCAAGTCACCGATCAGATGCCCCATTCCGACCTCGCCCAGACGCTCGTCAGTACCGCCATGGTGGCGTTGGTGCTGTTTGGCGGGAGCTTGCAAGTTTATCGCTACCTGCGCGACGCCAACAGCGTCGAGCGCCAGCAAACCAAATGGATCATTCTCGGCGTTGTGATCGTTGTCACCGGCGTCATTGCCTGGGTGCTCGTTTTTGGCCGGGCGCTGCCGGCACCGGATGGCAGGTCCCGCATCATCGCCAATTTGGTGGGGATGGTTTACACGGACTATTTCGCCCTGCCCTTCTTGCCCATTGCCATCACCATTGCCATTTTGCGCTACCGGCTGTGGGGAATTGATGTCATTGTGCGCAAGACGCTGGTTTATTTGCTGCTGTCCGGGCTGCTGGCGCTGGTCTATTTTGGCATCGTGATCCTGCTGCAAAGTGCGTTCGGTTCCATTATCAGCGAGCAATCTCCGGTGGTGATCGTCATTTCCACCCTGGTGATTGCCGCCCTGTTCGCGCCACTAAGAAAGCGGGTGCAAACGGCCGTTGACCGCCGCTTCTACCGCCAAAAGTACGATGCCCAACAGGTGCTGGCCCAATTTGCGGTGGTAGCGCGGGATGAGACGGATATGGACAAGCTGACGGCGGAATTAATCCGTGTGGTGCAGGAAACCATGCAGCCGGAGAGTGTTTTTGTGTGGATGAAACCGGTGGAGAAATAAAGTGGAGTTAAGACAAATGGTCGTCAGGATTATCGGCTGTCAATCCTTCTTGTTGTGCAGCCACGAGCAAATCACGATCAGCGGCAACAAAGATCAAGGGAGACAGCCCAGCCTGGAGAAGGCTTTGATTAGCGGCCAGGGCAGCAGACAACTGAACGGCATCGTATCCCCGCAGTTTGTGATCATTTTGGGTCAAATATACGGCATAGTCCAGAACAATCCGGTTAACCGGCACGAGCTGATATTCCGTTTCGAAATGCTTTGCCAACAGATTTACCGCAGCATCTCGTTCCTGGCGAGTGATTCCTTTTGGGGCGCGACAACGCGCAGCCAGAGCCGCAGCCACCTCAACCAAAGTGATTTCGGCAATTGTTACCGTGTTGCCTGTGGTGAGACTGGTGATTTCGTGAATCCAACCGCTGCCTGCTTCAGTCAGATACCGCTTAGCCAACGCGCTGGAATCAAGAAAATAGTTACTCATTCCTTTGGTCCACGCATTTCCAAAATCAGTTCACTGAGTGGCTCTCCCTCAGATTTATCCAATGCCGCACGAACTTCTTCCAGAGTCATTGTCGCCTGTTGGGCGCGTTTTTTCATCTCCGGTCCAAGTTCTGTAAGCAGCCCGGCCGCCTGTAATGCTTCCCGCACACGCTCACGTTCGCTCTTTTCAACGATTGGCGCGGATTCCAGGCGCTGCGCCAGGAGTTCCTGGGCTGTTTTTTCCAGGGGTTTGCCTATCCGCTCCGCTTCTTGCCGCAAACGGGAGTACAGATCAGGCGTAAGCTCTAACATTAAGGTGTTCATTTTCAGATACCTCCAGCCTTATTGTATCATAGAGGGCAATTTTCAAACTCGTCCTACAATGTGCATTCCGAAAAATCAGCATCATCCTTCCCGTTTCGTAACGTTTAGCAGACGATACCCTGCTATGATGAGGCCATCATGACAACATTTAGAAAGTTTTGGCGCAATAAAACAAAAGAAAAACCGGCAACGGCCGTAACGCCAGCACTGAGTACAGTGGAAGAGGCCGTTACCCCACCCCCCGTTCTCATGCCCATAGACCTGGACATCGCCCCCAACGACCCGCTCCTGGCCTACATCCAGCAAAACCCGGCCGTTTTCGACGCGGCGCAGCTCAAGCTGAACTCCCCGGCCGTCACAGCCATGCGCGAGGCCGGCGTCCGGCTGGTGGTGCCGCTGGTCAGCCAGGGCGAACTGATTGGCCTGATCAATCTGGGCGAGCGCATGAGCGACCAGGAATACTCCAGCGACGATCACCGGCTCATGAACGACCTGTCTACCCAGGCCGCCCCGGCGCTGCGCATTGCCCAACTGGTACAGCAGCAAAAATTGGAGGCCATCGAACGGGAACGCATCGCCCAGGAACTGCGCGTCGCCCGCCTCATCCAACAAACCTTGTTGCCGCAAGAACTGCCTGCATTGGCTGGCTGGGGCGTCTCCGCCTACTACCAACCCGCCCGCGCCGTTGGCGGCGATTTTTACGACTTTATCTACTTTCCTGATGGTAAAGTGGGCTTTATCGTCGCGGACGTCACGGACAAAGGCGTACCAGCGGCGCTGGTGATGGCCACCACCCGCACCCTGCTGCGCGCCGCCGCCGAACGGCTGGAGGCGCCGGGGGCGGTGCTGGCCCGTACCAACGATGTGCTGGTGCAGGAAATCCCGCCCAAGATGTTTGTCACCTGCTTCTACGCCATCCTGGACCCGGCCACCGGCCATCTGCGCTACGCCAACGCCGGCCATGACGTGCCGTACCACTACACCTGCGACGGCGTCGTGGAACTGCGGGCCACCGGGATGCCCCTGGGTCTCATGTCGGGCATGGGTTACGATGAAAAAGAGACGACGCTGGCCCTCGGCGACTATGTGCTGCTCTACAGCGATGGTCTGGTGGAAGCCCACAATCCAGCCCGCGGCATGTTTGGTTTCCCGCACCTGCAAGCGCTGCTGGCTACCCACGCCGACGGCGCGACGCTCCATGATTTTCTGCTGGCTGAACTGGCTGCCTTCACCGGCCCTGGTTGGGAGCAGGAGGATGACGTGACGCTGGTGACGGTGCAGAGGGAAGTGGCGAGTGGCGAGTGGCGAGCGGCGAGTTTTGAGATTCAGTCCGCGCCGGGGAATGAGCGGCTGGCGATGGAACGGGTGGCGGAGGTGGTGGGTGATTTGCTGCCGGCGGCGCGGTTGGAGAAATTGAAAACGGCCGTTGCCGAAGCCACTATGAACGCCATGGAACATGGCAACCGCTATGCCGCTGATAAACCGGTGAAGATTGCAGTGATATTAAGTGAAACGGCCGTTACCGTGCGCATCACCGATCAGGGGCAGGGCAAACCGCAAACCGACGCCGTGACGCCCGACCTGACGGCTAAACTCGCCGGAGAACAGTCGCCGCGCGGCTGGGGATTGTTCCTCATCCAGG
This sequence comes from Chloroflexota bacterium, assembly GCA_046496595.1. Taxonomy (GTDB): domain Bacteria; phylum Chloroflexota; class Anaerolineae; order Promineifilales; family Promineifilaceae. Next base: position 5,756 of record JAWOGU010000070.1, on the reverse strand, counting down.
CGATGGTGGACGAGATGCGCGTACAGCAAGACGACCACCACCATACCATTGAACTGGTCATGCACCGGTGAACGGTAATCGGTGAACCGATAACGGATTACCGATTACCGATAACGGAAAAAACGGAGAACGAAGATGGCAGAGAAGAAGGCCGCCTTTACAGCGGAAACGAAATTGGCAGAGCAAACGGCCGTTATCCTCATGCGCGGCGAAATTAACCAGGACGCCGACGCGGCGCTAACCGCCGCCTACGCCGCCGCCGCCCAGATGCAGCCCACCGTCATTACGCTTGATTTTGACAGAGTGGATTACATCAACAGTACCGGCATCGCCCTGATTGTGGGGCTGCTTGCTAAAGCACGGGCGGCGCACATTCCATTAACGGCCGTTGGCCTCAGCGACCATTACCGGGAGATTTTCACCATCACCCGGCTGTCTGACTTTATCCAGATTCAGTAACGCGATTTGCCAAATCGCGCACCATTTTCAAAGGAGATCGCGCATGTCCAATAACCTGATTACCCACGTTCGTAAAGTGACCGATACCATGACCGTGATTGATATTTCCGGAGAGCTAAATGGCTATGGCGAGGAAGCGCTGATGGAGGCGTACACGCAGGCCAGTAACGGCCGTTCCCAAACCATCATCCTCAACTTCACCAACCTGGAATATATGAACAGCTCCGGCATCGGCCTGCTCGTCACTCTGCTCATCCGGGTGCAGCGCCAAAAACAACGCCTGCTGGCCTATGGTCTGAGCGACCATTACCAGCAGATTTTTGAACTGACCCGTTTGAATGAAGCGATAACGATTTTTGACAGTGAACAGGCGGCATTAACGGCCACTTCGTCGCTCAGTGCAGGCTCCGCCACCCCTGCCTGATTCCCAAATTTAGACAACCGCATACAACCTGTAAAGAGAACCGTCTGGCGGTTATCTGGCTTTACCTTGCCGGCCGCCAACCCAAACCGGAGGAATACCGATGAACGAAAACAAACAATCCCGTGAAGCGAACTGGGCGCAGCCGGTGGATACCATGGACGTCCACGACATCCCCACCAGCGCCATGAACTTGAACGTCCAGGGGCGGCGCCCCATGAGTCCGCTGCAAGGCTTTGGCCAGATGTGGCAGAAAACGTACCGCATCCGACTGGAAGGGGTGACGGTGACGCCAACGGCCGTTATCAGCGACTGGAAAGCCCATTTCCCCGACTTCTGGCCCAAAGGCAACAACTTCTACGGTCCGCTGCAAGGCGTCAAGCCGGGCGAAGTCGCCGTCCTAAACCTCAGCGCCCCCGGCGGCATGAAGCTCTCCACCGGCGTGCGCGTCATCTACGCCGACGAGGAATCCTTCTCCTTCATGACGCCGCAGGGCCACATGTTCGCCGGCATGATCACCTTCAGCGCCAGCGCTGACTCCAGCGCCGCCGACGAGGGCATAACGGTCATCCAGATTCAAGCCCTCATTCGCGCCAGCGACCCAATGTACGAGACCACCTTCCGCCTCGGCTTCGGCCACAAAGCGGAAGACAAATTCTGGTTCGACACCCTCAGCAACCTGGCCGCCCACTTTGGTTCGCCCAACCGCCAGCCGACGTTAACGGCCGTTTGCGTAGACAAAAAAGTACAGTGGGCAGAAGCGGGCAATATCTGGCATAATGCCGCCATTCGCTCCGCCGTCTACCTGCCCATTCATCTGACCAGGCGGGTGTTTAAGAAAGGATGAAGGATGAAGGATGAAGGATGAATTATGAAGAGGTCGCCCCCTTCATAATTCATCCTTCATAACTCATAATTTTTTATGGCTGAATACGACGCAATTATCGTGGGGTCCGGCCCCAACGGGCTGGCGGCAGGTATTACCCTGGCGCGGCAGGGTCAGCGCGTGCTGCTGCTGGAAGCCAAACCAACCATTGGCGGCGGGATGCGCACCGCCGAACTCACCTTGCCCGGCTTTCACCACGACATCTGCTCCGCCATTCACCCGCTGGGCATGGGGTCGCCTTTCTTTCGTTCCCTGGATTTGGCCCAATTTGGCCTGGAGTGGATTCAACCTGATTTGCCGTTGGCGCACCCTTTTGATGATGGAACGGCCGTTGCCCTCCACCGCTCCCTGGACTGCACCACCGCCAATCTGGGCGAAGATGGCGCGGCTTACGGCCGTTTGTTTGCCCCCCTCGTCGCCCAATGGGATGAACTGGCCCACGAGTTTTTAGGCCCCCTGCGCTTGCCGCGCCATCCCTTGACCATGGCGCGATTTGGTTTGCGAGCCGTGTGGCCGGCCAAGCTGGCTGCCAACCTGGTTTTTCGCCAGCCGCAAACTCAGGCCCTCTTTGCCGGACTGGCCGCTCACGCCATCATGCCCCTGGAATGGCCGACCACCGCTGCCTTTGGCCTGATGCTGGGTACCCTGGCCCACGTCGTCGGTTGGCCGCTGCCGCGCGGCGGCTCCCAGGCCATCGCCGACGCCCTGGCTGCTTATTTGCAGATGCTGGGCGGGTCCATCGCTCCTAACCACGAGGTTAAGTCCCTGCGTGATCTGCCACCCGCCCGCGTCATTCTGCTGGACGTCACCCCCCGCCAACTGCTGGACATCGCCGGCGACGACCTGCCGCCTCGCTATCGCCGCCAACTGCAAAAATATCGCTATGGCCCCGGCGTGTTCAAAGTGGATTGGGCGCTAGACGGCCCCATCCCCTGGTCAGCCGAAGCCTGCCGCCGGGCGGGAACCGTGCATCTCGGACCCACCCTGGCGGAGATTGCGGAGAGTGAAAGATTGGTCTGGCAGGGAAAAGTGGCGGAACGACCGTATACCCTCGTGACCCAACAGAGCCTTTTCGACGACAGTCGTGCGCCCGCCGGAAAACATACTGGCTGGGCCTACTGCCACGTCCCCCACGGCTCTATCCAGGACATGACCGCCGCCATCGAAAGCCAGATAGAACGCTTCGCCCCTGGTTTCCGCGACCTCATTCTGGCCCGCCACACCATGACCACCCAAGACTTTCAGCGGTACAATCCCAACTACATCGGCGGCGACATCAACGGCGGCGTGCAAAACTGGCGGCAGTTGTTTACCCGTCCCGTACCCCGCTTAAATCCGTACAGTACGCCGCTGCCGAACGTGTACTTATGCTCGTCGGCCACGCCGCCAGGCGGAGGCGTGCACGGCATGTGTGGCTTCCACGCAGCCAAAACGGCGCTGCGCCGGTGATTTGGCGCCAGGCGGCAGCACCCACGAGCGAGCGCCTCATGAATAACTGGACTTTTATGCCAATTCGCAGTACAAAAATCATGAACGGCCGTTTCATCTGACAATCGTTACTCTTCTGTCATATCTTTTTTGCTAATACCTTAATTCGCAGCACAACATGAACGCAATCATTTTTGATCTGGGCGGAGTCCTGGTACGGTATGATCATGAAGCCACGTTGGCGGCGATAACGGCCGTTTGCCAGCCCGCCCCCAATCTCCACACCCAAATTCCGCCGGACATCATCCAGCAGCTTGGAACCGGTGAACTAAACGGCCGTCAGTTCCACCACTACCTCGTCAACAACCTGGGCATGACGCCCGACTACGATACCTTCCACCGCGCCTTTTGCCGCCACATCCAGCGCGACGAAGAGGCGCTGGCCTACGCCGCGGCGCTGGCGCAGCGACCGGCTGTCAAAGTGGGCATCGTCAGCAACACCAACCAGGCCCACGCCGCCTGGCTGCACGCGCACCTACCGGAGTTCGGCCAGTTCCACAGCGTCATTTTGAGCAATGAAGTCGGGCTGGTGAAACCGGACCCGGCCATTTATGAGCAGGCGTTGGACGAGTTAGGCGTGAGGGGGGAAACGGCCGTTTTCATCGACGACATTCTGGAAAATGTCACAGGCGCGCAAGCCGCCGGCCTGCACGCCATCCACCACCAGACCTGGCCCCAAACGCGAAACGCCATCGAAACCTGGTTATGACCTTGTCCTACACCAGCGGCAGTACCGCCTCAATCGCCTGCCACACGCGCCCTCCAATGCGGCGCAGCAGGTCGTGGTCCGGCGGCGCAATCGGACTGTCACCATGCTGCTCACCGATGTAGAGACCCCGGTTTAGCTCCACCATCAGCCAGGGTTTATACGCCCCGCCGTACAGGCGCATCCCCCAGCCGCCCAGATAAGGCGCGTTAATCGCATAAGCCGCTCCCGTCGCCGTCAGGTCCGGGATGTCGGCCAGCAGCGCGCCCAGACGCTCGCCAAACAGGCGCGCCGCCACCGGTGAGGCGCTGATCTGCGCCCAGCTTTCCCGTGGCTCCCCGCACTCATCACCCATGTTACTGGATGAAACACGTGGGCGCAGTTCACCCGGTTCCTCATAAGTTGTCGGACCAATGGCAGCCATGCTGTGGCAGTCCACCACCAGTTTCACCGCCGGATCTTTGACAATTTCTACCAGTTTCTCATGCCACGGACGCCAATAGTGGGTGATTAACAGGTTCACCAGTTCCACGTCCGGCTCCTGCCCTTCGTGAAAAACCGGCGCGCCGTAACTGGTTTGCAGCTTCACCGCGGCGTCCCCCAGGCGATGGTGCATGGCGGCGTCATCCGGGCGATTTACATCCAAAATGGCGCGGGCATAGGGGAAATTGAGCCAGTGCAGCACGTCATCTTGATAAGCATAAATGTCATCCACATAGGCGTCGGCTTCGTTAAAAATTTGTTCCGGCGTCAGCGCCACGCGACCCCGCAGTTCCGCAGGGATTTCCAGGCCGCCATGCGGCAAAACAATAGCAATGGGTAACTTCGATGTCATAAAACTCCAAAATCAGGAAAATATTCTCCCAAGTATACGCAATCAGCCAGCTCCTGCGTATGGCTAAATGTGCAGAAATCACAGCGAGGCTTAGGGATTTCATGGGATATGGTGTGATGCGTGAGTCCGCTCTGATCACGCATCAGTGATTATCAAACCCCTGAACTACTAATGCGCCATCCTGACATGGCGCATTTGACAGGCAGATTTCACCCCACTTTAACGCAGTGCAGCAAGAAGCGATCTATACTGTCAAGGTGGAAGCAATTACCGTTCGCGGGCCGCACTCCTCCTGACTATTCTCAACTCGACCCAACAACTATCCACTTACCAAGGAGGTTGTCATGAGGCAACGTGGTTTTATATTTTTAGGGGGATTGGTTGCCCTGCTGCTGGCAACAACGGCCGTTACCACCCACTATCTCACAGCCCAAGAGCCTGATTATTTCACCTACCTGCCGCTCGTGACCCGGGCGCCAGAAACAAAAATCCTTTCCTTTACGGTTGAACCAGACACGGTCGATCCCGGCGAAACGGTGACGCTTTCGTGGGAAGTCCAGGATGCCGACCAGGTGGAGCTGACCCGCTATTGGGATTACCGGCCGGCCGAATGGTGGGAAGACCTGCCTCTCATGGGCACGTTAACCTACACGGTGCCTATTTGGGAACGCAATCCCATCATTTTTACGCTTTATGCTCTGCATACTGAGACCGGCTTCTATGTGGGAGATGGCGTTACCATCAACATCATTTGTCCCGACACCTGGTTCTTCAACCCGCCGCCCAGCGGCTGCCCCAGTGCGCCGCTATACTCCCCGGCGGCCGAACAGACGTTTGAAGGCGGCGTGATGATCTGGGTTGGCGCGCAGGATCGCATCATCGTGCTGTTTGCCGACACCCAGTACCCGAAAGTCAGCAATTTCAGTGACGACTGGGACGGCGGCGAAATTTGCGATCTGGG
>JAWOGU010000048.1:0-6217 GCA_046496595.1 Chloroflexota bacterium | reverse complement strand
CCAACGGCCGTTGTCGAGTCCAGGTAGCGGTTCACCAAAATCACGGAAGCAATGGTGTTGAACCAGTCACCGGCAAAACTAACCACCGCCGCCAGCCAGAGGTAGCGGAATTGAGGACGCTGCTTAAGGAGGCTGAAATAGGGATTCATGCGCCAAACGCGAATTTCTCAATCGCTTCGGCGACGCCGCTGTGATTGTGGTCCGATGTCACGTAGTCGGCAATGGCTTTCAGCGACGGGCTGGCGTTGCCCATGGCGACCCCTACACCCGCCATTTGCAGCATGCCCAGGTCGTTTTCGCCATCGCCTACCGCCAGCATTTCTGCCGGTAAAATACCCAAATCATCCAGCAACATTTTAACGCCACGCCCTTTGGAAGCTCCCGGCGGCAGCACTTCAATAAATTCCGCCACGGCCTGCGTCACCGCCGCCCGCTGCCCCACCAGGTCGGTTAAGCGGCGGCGGGTGGCGTCGTTACTCACTTCGTCGCTGACCATGAATTTATTAATGCCAAGCTCGTCGATTCTCTCCAGCAGCGATCCCACGATGACCAGCGGCGGTTCGTGATATTTTTCTTGCAGCAGGCGCTGGTAGTAATCTTCTCGTGGTGAGAAGATGCGGGCGCCGCTGTAGGCGCTGTGCGGCAGGTTGTTTTCTTGGGCAAACTGGATGAGCTGAACGGCCGTTTCCCGGTCCAGCGCCTCTTGATAACGCACGGAGCCATCGGCGTTACAAATAACCAGCCCCTGCGTAAACACGCCCGGCGTCGTCAAGCCCAGTTCGGCAATCACCTTCAGCGCCGAGCCGCGCGTCTTGCCGGTGGCGATGATGACATGGATGCCGTGGGAAACGGCCGTTTTCACCGCCCGCACATTCCGCTCAGAAACCGAGCCATCGTCGCACAACAAAGTGCCATCTAAATCAAGTGCAATCAGTTTTATTTCAGACATGGGGCAGAATGGTAACAAGGAACGCCAGAGATGGCGAAAACCGACCCATTTTCACCATTTATCCCCACGCGGTATAATCCCCCCACAATTCATCCTTCATCCTTCATCATTCATCCTTCTCTTTTTGGAGTTTCCTGTGAAAACACGTCAGCGCCGTATTTTGCAACTGAGTCTCGTCTGCCTGGGTTTATTGGCTCTCAGCTTTTGGGGAAACGGCCGTTTCCACCAGGCCACCATCGCTGTCGCCGTCGCCAAAGGCAAACAAATCTACGACATGACCGCCTTCTCCAAAGAGAATTTGAACCAGGCCCAACTGCAAGCCGTTATGCTGGCTGATCCCGAAATCGCCGCTGCGCTCGCCGGTCATGAATTCGGCTTCCTGGACGCCGTGGCCCTGGGTGCGGGTGAAGCCGCCGCCTGGCAAGACGCCGGCTGTGCCGCCCGCAACTGCGCCCACCTCTCCCTCTACGACTACGACGCCGGCGGCGCCCTCAACGCCATCTACAACCTGGACACCAATGTCATCGTCGCCCGCTGGTTTGATACGGAAGCCTTCCCCGGCGGCAGTGAATACGTGCTGCCCAAGGCCATGGCCATCGCCGCCGCCGATCCCGGCGTGCAGGCCGTCTTGGGCAAACTGGGCGATCCTGAACCGGCCATGATCCCCATGTCGGCCTGGCTGGCCGACGACGAATGCCGCGAACAGTGGTGCGTCAACCTCACCTACCACGACCCGGCCGGCAGCGGCAAAATCTTCCACATCTTTATCAATATGGAACAGGACAAAGTGACCCGCACCTTCTTCACCCGCGGCCGCGCCAACCTGCCCGTCGCCGCCCCGGCCCCCCAGCGCTCTGATTTCAGCGACGGCTGCCGGGAAGACCTATATGGCTGGGACGTGTGCTGGGAAATGACCGCCAACGACGGCGTCAATTTTTACGGCGCCGCTTTTGAGGGGACGCCTATCCTGGAAAGCGTCAAAATCAGCCAGGTAGAAGCCTGGTATCCAAGCTGGCCCGGCGGTTACCGGGACGAGATCGGCTTTCGCGGCTCGGTGCCCCCCTATGGCCCTACCGAGTTCGCCGATTTGGGCGACGGCTTTGAGGTACGCCAGTTGTTTACGGAGTTCACTCACTGGCCGAACTGCATCTGCTGCTACCGCTATGAAGAGTTCATGCGCTTTTACGAAGACGGCCGTTTCCAGATCGGCTTTGTCTCCCACGGTCCCGGCTGCGATGACCTGTCCGTCTACCGCCCCTTTTACCGCATTGACCTGGCCTTAAACGGCCGTGGCGGCGACGAAGTCTGGGCCTGGGACACCAACCAGTGGGTCGAAGTCGCCGAGGAAATGGAATTTCACCCCTTCGTCGATGACCTCTCGCCCGACAACGAAAAACTGGCCACCTTCGACGGCGACACCCACTACCGCTGGCAAATGTTCCGCAGCGACCCGCTCGGCCTGGACGAAGCCCGCGTCTTCCTGGTCGATTTCAAAGAAGGTGAAGGAGACGGTCCCGTTCCACCCGGTCCCGGCGACGTGTTTATGCCGCCGCGCCAATGGATCGACGGCGATCCCGTTTCCGGCGAAGACCCGGTCATCTGGTGGGTGCCGCTGTTGAAGACCAAACAGAGCAACCCCATCTGGTGCCAGCCGGACCCGGAACCTGGCATGAACATGTGCGAAACGATATTGGAAGCGCGCCCCGCCGGTGAACTGGTGCAGCCGACTGAAGAAGAATTAGCCGCCATGCCCACTGCTACGGCAACGACCGTTCCCGCCGACATGCCCACCCCCGCCCCCACCAGCACCCCCCGCCCCGTAGAAGGCGAAGACGCCATAGACATCCTCCTCAACTCCGGCTGCGGCTCCTGCCATAAAATTGGCGAACTGGGTGAAGGCCACAAAGTCGGTCCCGACCTCTCAAACATTGGTAACATTGCCGCCGGGCGCATCCCCGGCATGTCGGCCGAGGACTACATCCTGCAATCTATCGTCGATCCCAACGCCTATATCACGCCCGACTGCCCCAACGGTCCCTGTCTGGCTAACATCATGCCCCGCGACTATACCAGCCGCCTCAGCCCAGGCCAGATCGAGCTGATGGTCGCCTATCTGCTCGATCAGCTAGACGACACTGCCCCCCTGCCCGGCGACGCCAGCGCCGCTTTCCCGGCCCCCAAAGCCGTGCCCGCCGCCAAAACGCAGCCCCTGTCGGCGCTCAACTCGCCCTCCATTCAACTGTTCCAGATATTGTTGATTGTGATAGTGTTTATCCTGACTCTTTTCCTGCTGCTCAAACGCCCGGACGACGACTAAAACGCAAGACAACATTGCTCCAGCGCCAAAACATCATCACCGATGGCTGTATTGACCAGCTTATCTACCAGTTATATCATTTAGCCATTAAGGAAATGGAATCATGCAAAATCAGGTTCGACCAGATAAAAGATCTCCGGCACCAGATAAAAGATCTCCGGCGAGGAGTAAATCAAATGATGCAAATAATTATTGATGTCCCTAATGAATTAGGTAAACAATTGCAACCATTCCAGGATCGGCTGCCGGAGGTGCTTGAGCGCGGATTACGCGATTTACGAAGCGAAAAAAGCAGTCGCGTTGAAGATGAACAGACGATTATGGTTCTACTGGCCTCACAGCCAACGCCTGAAGAGATATTAGGAATACGGCCATCTCCCGAACTACAAGCCCGCGTTAGTGAACTCCTTGCCAAAAACAAAACTACACCGCTCACCCGACCGGAAGAAGCTGAACTCGAACGGTACTTGACCCTCGAACATCTAGTACGTCTAGCCAAAGCCCATGCTTACAAACAACTTAACCAGAAACAATGAGCTATGTATCGACCGATCTTCGTCGGCTCGTTATCGAACGGGCAAACAACTGTTGTGAATACTGCCTTTTTCCACAGTCTGCTTCCCTGTTGACCTTTGAGATGGAACACATTATCTCTGAAAAGCATGGAGGCCAAACAGAAGACAACAATCTTGCCCTGGCCTGCCCCTATTGTAATCGGGGTAAAGGTTCTGATTTGGGATCGCTGGATACCATAACAGGATTCCTCACACCATTTTTTAATCCCCGTACCCAAAACTGGCAAGAACATTTTTACCTGGACGGCACAAATATTGTGCCGCTTACAGCAGAAGGTCGTGTTACTGCTTCCATTCTGCAACTCAATGAGCCTGATCGCCTGCAGGAACGTCAGCAACTCATCAATGCCGGTCAATTCCCGATTAATTAAAAACTGGTTATCCCCCTTCCACCATCTTCCCCGCCGCCCGCCAGGCGCGGCTGGCATCCTCATAACCCATGTCATACAGCTTTTCGTGCCCTTCCAGGTTGTAGCGCACAATCTGTTCCACCGGAATCGGCCGTCTGGGGGCCACAATGATGGGATCCGGCAGTTGATGATACTTTTCCTGCAAAATGTCAGGCACTCCGTCGCCATCCTCGTCCTCAAATTCCACCTTCTCGCCCCTGGCCTGCGCCAGCAGCACATGGTTGGCCGCCCGCAGTCGCGCGTTTTCCACTTCCAATCGCAGTAAATCGTTGATGCGCCGAAACATTTTGAGATCCGATTGAAAAGAAGCCAACAAGGCCCATTCCAACATCGTGCTGGCTGTCGTCAGTAAATTTTGCGGCGTCTCTGTCTCGATCAATTCGTCCTCTTCCCAGGGCGTCATGATCACCACCACAATCTCCTCCGCGCCAGCATCAATAGCCGGACCCATAGGTGTATTAGCCACCGTAGCCCCGTCCCAATATAAATTGTTGTGCAGTTTTGTGGCCGGATAAACAATGGGAATGGAGCAACTGGCAATGATATGGTCTAATTCAATGGGTTCCAACTGCGTTTTACTGGGATAAATGTCAGGCGAATTGCCAAACACATGCAAATGACCGGTATTGACTTCGGTGGCCGTCACCCGTAAATGTACAGCCGCTTCGTTTGAATTGAGCCGTTCAAAGTTCACCCAACCCTCTTTTTGCAGTGTTTCACGCAGCGGTGAAGTATCCAGCAAGAAATTGCCGTTGGCCGGGTTCAAGTTTGCTTTTTGCACATCTCGGGTACGCAGCCGTTTCCACAACGACCACAAGGAATAGGCGGTATGCCCGGAAGCAATCGCGGCGCCGTTCACGGCGCCAATGGAAGTGCCCACCACAATGTCCGGGTACCACTCATGCTCTTCCAGAAAGCGCAGCACCCCGACATGATACGCCCCACGCCCCCCGCCGCCGGACAAAACCAACGCTCGTTTACGACTTTCTGATGGCATGATCACTCTCCTTGAACATTAACCGATCAACCAGGACGGCCGTTCTGCGCCACCCATTTTTTGTTTCTGTATTTTGGCTTCGGCGGGGCACACCGGCAGCGTCATGTGAAAACGGCTGCCCGGCAAACGCGCTTCATCTTCCCCATCCGATTCCACCCAGATATGCCCGCCGTGCGCCTCGACCACGCCGCGCGCAATCGGTAAACCCAAGCCTGGACCTGCTCCCTTAAACTTGGTACTGCCAGTGGAATGCAGCTGCGGATCACCTATCCTGAAGAATTTCTCAAAGATGAGGTCATGATATTTGGGGTCAATGCCAATGCCGGTATCGACAATCACAATTTCCACGTGATCATCTTCCCCGTTCTCACTCGGAATCAGATATCCTTCCACGTTGATGCTGCCACGGTCCGGCGTATATTTGACGGCGTTACCCAACACATTGGTAAAGGTCTGTACCAATCGTTTGAAATCAGCCTGAATAGCGGGCAGCGTCTCCAGATTTTGGGTAGAAAATGAGATGCGCCGCTCGCGGATTGCCTGGTTTAGCGGTTCCATAGCCAGTCGTACGATCGTATCCAGGCGGGCCTCCATGAAGGTGAGATGCATCCCATCCACGTCGATCTGGCTGGCGTCTAACATGGCCGTAATCAGCGCTTCCAGGCGCATGGTAGCGCGGTTAATATGGCCTACTATTTCCCGGGTTTGCTCCCGGCTCAGCGCATTATCTTCGTTCATGGCAGACAGAATATCGGCATACCCCTTCACCTGAGTAAGCGGGGTGCGTAATTCATGAGAAGCAATGGTGATGAAGTCCGATTTGACCTGATCCATGATTTCCAGGCGCTCATTCTGCTGCACCAGATCCACGTTCAGTTGATTGATTTGCGTATTTTGTTTGCCCAGTTCACTATAAAGGCGGGCGTTTTGCAGAGCCACGACCGTTTGATCCGCCAGGATTTGCACAAG
>JAWOGU010000540.1:0-5017 GCA_046496595.1 Chloroflexota bacterium | reverse complement strand
ATAGCCGCACAATCAAATCCAGGCCGCAAAACCCGACAAAAGTCGGCGACTGCTTATTGCTCACCTGATAGCATTAGTCTATCAGGTGAGCATTTTTGTTATATGGGCAAAAGCCCCAAAGGAGTTGAGGAAATGACAACAATGAATATACAAACAAATACACAGCTTGACCGGAATCAATGGCTAAAACTGGGGTTGATAGCGGCCGTTGCCAGTGTTGCTGCCGTTTTCATTGTCCAGATTGCCGCCATGGCCATCTGGCCAGAGATTGCCTTATTTAAACCGCTGGACAGCCTGGCGCGAACGGCCGTTTTCACCGCTATTCCCGCCGTGGCCGCCACAGCCCTGTTTGCCTGGCTGTCCCGCCGCAAAGCTGACCCGGTACCCACGTTTCTCGTTATCTCCGCCGTGGTGCTGGTACTCAGCATCATCCCCGACTACCTGCTGCCGGTGGAGTACAAAACCTTTTTAGCCAGCACCGTCACTGCCTTTATGCATGTGGTGGCAGCGGCCGTTACCGTTTCCGTCCTGGTCCTCGGCTACCGGCGGCAGGCCGGCGCTTAACGAGATGCAGCTGTTGGAGGTGCGTACCATGACTACATTGTCCAAACGCCTGCTGGTGCGTGGCCGGATTGACCGGGTGGGCGGCGAAGTCACGCGCGGTATGCCGGTGCTGGCCCAGGATGGCAGCATGGTGGGCGCGGTCGCCGCCGTGGTGCAGAGCGGCCCGACCCGAACCATCACGCATCTGTTGTTGGGGCAAGTGCCGCCAACGGCCGTTTACCGCCTCATTCCTCTGGATTTACTGGATCGGGTAGACGGAGATCGCATCTGGCTGCATACCACGCGCCAGCAGATCGCCGTGCTGCCCATCCACCAGCCGGGTGATTAAAAACTGCGGCTTATAAATTTGAACCGAGGTCTACCAAAATTAGAGAACATGGATAAACAAATGACAAAATTTTTTAATAAATGGGCGCGCATCTTTCATCGCTGGATAGCAATACCTACGATCATCATCATTCCCGTTGCCGTCATCACCAAATTCACCGGCGATGCCGCCGGACATCTACCCCCGCAATTGGAGCAATTTCAATCTATCTTGCTGCTGCTGCTGGTAATCAGTGGTACCTACCTTTATTTCATTCCCTACATTGCCAAATGGCAGCGCAGCCAGCGGGCGAAAGCAAGGGTTGCCGCCCAGAATGCAACCGTGAACGAAACCAACAGTACTAAAGATCTGTAACCATAGGAACATATAAAGGAAATAACATGACACAAGCAACTCTCTACGCTGATTGGCGCGAAAAAGTGGTCTACTCGGCGGAAGGTCCTCAACCGCAGCCGCTGATGGCCGACGAAAAAGTCAAAATTATCGTCGCCGGTTTGGAATCGGGGCAAAAAATACCGCCACACCCGGAAGTGGCCGCCATGTACCACATCCTGGAAGGCAGCGGCTGGATGCTGGTTGACGACGACCGGCTGCCGATTACTGCGGGCGCGACTGTGGTGATGCCCGCCGGTACGGTGCGCGGTATGGAAGCCGACACGCGCCTGGCCTTTTTGGCCGTGCGCATCACATAAGGGAATAGTTTTCCCAAAGGGAAATACCATGAACAATAAATCAGTCATTGGCAAATGGAATATCGGTATCGGGCTGTGGGTGATGGCCGCTTTTATGATTTACGGCTTTGTTTTAATTTACCTGCGTGACTTTGCTCCCGACAAGGAAGCCTGGATTGCCGCTTACAACGTCAGCCCCCACTTTGAAGCCCGTCTGGCGCATGTCCACGGCAATCTCTTCTCCTTCCTCAACATCGTCTTTGGTTTCCTGCTGGTAAAACTCCCGGTGAAGGCGTCCCAGGCAAAATGGGCCTCCTGGCTGGCGCTGGCCGGTTTGCTCATGCCTCTGGGTATTCTCAGCGAAATCTACCTGGGGTTGCCGCCTATCCTGGTACTCATCGGCGGTCTATCCATCCTGGCGGCGACTATCTTGCTGGGGGTCGCTGTCACACAAATGAAATTACAGCCAGCATTAGACAATCAATTGGAGAAACAATCATGAACAAACAAATGTTAATTGATAACCTGAACGAAGACCTGGCCGGAGAGTTGGGAGCGATTATTCAATACCTGACTTACGCTGCCAAAGCCACCGGCCCTTACCGGCCGCAGTTGTCCCAGTCCTTTCTCACCGAATTGGCCGATGAACAGCTTCACGCCCAATTCCTGGCCAATAAAATTGTGGCTTTGGGCGGCGAACCCACAACAACGCCTCGCCCGGTACCGGCGGCCAACTCCAACCGGGAAATGCTGGAAGCGGTGCTGACCGCGGAACGGAAAGCAATGGCAGATTATACGCAGCGCGCCCGCGAAGCCGAAGAATTTGGCGACAAGGGGCTGACGGTGCAGTTGGAAGATGTTGTCCGCGACGAAAGCGGCCATTCGGAAGAAACCGAACGGATGCTGCGCGATTGGCCGCTTTAGGCAAAGGGTAGATTGGTTCAATCTTGAAGATTGAACCAATCTGCAAAAGGATACTCCTGATGAATCTATATTTATTGATGACGGCAATCTTTATTCTGATGGCCTCTTTGATGGCTGCCGATGCCGCGCTGACCAGCTTTACGCTGGTGCCCTGGTTCAACGGGCTGCGCTGGCTGCGGGTGCATTTGATTACGCTGGGCGCAATGACGGAAGCGCTTTTCGGGCTGCTGCCGCTCATTGTGGCTATTCGCGCCGGCCGACCGCGGCCCGCATTTCGCTGGGATATCTGGCTGACGCTTAATCTCGGCTTGCTGACGCTGCTGGTTGCCATTCCCATTGTCAATCAGGCGCTCATTTTCGTGGGCGGTACGCTGGTGTTTATCGCGGCGACGCTGCTGCTTATCCAGTTAGCCGGGCTGTATACGCTGAAATCTGAAAACGCCGCCAATGAGAACGGCCGTTCCCATAACGGCCGTAAGTTCTACATCGCCGGTTTGAGTTATTTTTTGCTGGGCATCATCGTGGGTACCGGCTTGTGGCTGGGCTGGAGCGAGTGGCTCAGAATCCAGGTGCCGGTTGAAGTGCATATCCACGCCAATAACTGGGGCTTCCTGAGCCTGGTTTTCGCCGGACTGCTGGTCGATATGTACCCAACGTGGGCTAAACGGCCGTTGGCCTGGCCGCGCAGCATTACCCCCATCTTCTGGATGTTAACCATTGGCGCTTTGGGGCTGGTGCTTGGCCCTTGGGTCAAATCCAACTGGTTTTCCGTGCCTGGCATCATCCTCTTTTTGGCAGCCACGTTCTGGCTGCTGCTGAACGTCATCAAACCACTGTGGGGTGACAAGGCGGCCTGGTCACAACCGGGCATTTGGCATCTGGTGATGGCCTACTTTTGGATTATGGCCCCAGTGCTGGTAGCGCCCTTGATCATTTTGGAAGTACCCGGCTTTCCCGGTGTGGGCATTGAACAAAACGCGCCGCAGGCTCTCATCTACGGCTGGGTGCTGCAATTTGGTTATGCGTTTATTCCGTTCTTCTTCTACCGTATGTTCCTGCCGCACGAACCGGCCCGGCTCGGCGGCAGTTGGTTTAGTCTGGTTACGGTTAATCTGGGCGGCTTCTTCCTGTGGGCCAGCATCTTTTTGCTCGATTACCAGGCGGCGCTGCATGGGGCGGCCTATCTTTTCTGGACACTGTCCCTGATTCCCATTGTCTTGACTTTGTGGCGTATTGTGCGTGATGGGCTGGCTCGTCTGGATGATGGTACCGTTGCGTTAGAAAACATATAGCGATTAGGCAGACTGAGCTTGTCACAGTCGGTTTCGACAGGCTCAATCTGCGTAACGATTGATACGGCTAAACCATGAACACAAAACTCACTAAAATCGCAGCCATTCTGGCCTTCATTATCGGGGCGATGGCTGTCATTGCGGGCAGGCGGATACTGTTAGGGGCTGACCCCGGCTATTACGTGATTGACTGGCTGCCGGTTTACAACTTCACGGTAGGGATGATAACGGTATTGGTAACGGCCGTTCTCATCTGGAAAAACAGCCGCTATGCCTGGCCAACGGCCATTGCCACGCTATCCGCCCACGTCCTGGTCATGCTCGGCTTGCTGGTTGCCTATGGTAACGTGGTTGCTCCGGACAGCCTGGTGGCCATGACAGTACGCATCGTCGTCTGGCTCATTATTCTCGCCTTACTGCGTGCCGCCAAAAAGTGAAACACAACCAACCTCCGAGTAAATGCAGGCGCAACGTGAGGAAAAAGCCAACGACATGAGGTATTTTTCTGTTTGCCGACGGCTGTTCGCCCCAGTCGTCAAGGTCAAACAAACAGACGCTGCATCTGGCACATTTTTTGTAAGGCAACGGCAGTTTCCCACCAATCCCGTATCTCTCCCTGCCGTTGCAGCTGAACGGCCAGGCGGAGCCGTATTTGCGTTTCAGGTAGGAAAAGAGGGGGTGGGGGAACGGCCGTTTAATACGAGTGAATGGATCAAGAAAGCGAAGGGGGCTAAAAACGGCCGTTTTCAGCCCTCCTGGTCTCGTTCTGAGGCCTTGATGACCCGAAGATTATGGAACGGAATTGGCTAGTTTCCTGATTTTCGTGAATCCGGGAATCGTTAATGCCCTCATTGCATCTAACCACAAGCGTGTTTGGAGGAAACCACATCCATCCTATGAGACGACACAAAGTACGATTATTTTTGAGTCAATGCGCGGGGCATTTCTAATTGTCATTGACAGGGCTGCCTGGGAAAAAGCCGGTTAGGGTCCATCGTGGCTTTTACCGGCGCTCAGCTTGACGCGAAATTCGCGCAGAAACTCATCCTGTTTTATAAGTCAATCATCTGTCCAAGAATAGACCCCGACAACCCGGAGTAACTATCATCAAAAACGATCTTCTCCACTTTGGTCCAATTCATTTCATCGGTGCATTGAACGGCGTATGGATAGACTGGTATTTGAGCGCCGTACCTGGCGTAAACTGGCATACGTTCCAATGGCGCCACAACCTGCTT
>JAWOGU010000471.1:0-11187 GCA_046496595.1 Chloroflexota bacterium | reverse complement strand
GTTGTGTATAACGGCCGATCCCACTTTGCAGCTCACCTGGCCTGAAAACGAGGAATCGGTAGACAGCCAGCCTGTTTTGCAGTGGGAAGCATTCCCCGGCGCTGTCAGCTATCACATCGTCGTGTTGGATGACGCCGCCTTCCCGCCGCTAGTCGCCCTTGATCAGACCGTAACAGAGCCCATGTTGGCGGTGGATCAGCCGTTGGCTCCCGGCCATTCAGTTGGACGGTCTGGGCGCAGGATGGGGAAACGGCCGTTCTCGCTCAACTCAACAGCGCTTTCTTCGTCAAGGATGTTCTGGAACCGGTCGCCCCGGCGGATGGCGCTGCTGTCAGTCTGGAACCGGTGCTGCAATGGCAAAGTTACCCCGGCACAGTCCGGTATCAGGTCGTCGTGGTAGACGATGCGGCTTACCCGCCCGTCGTCGTCCTGGATGCGGCGGCAACCGACACTTCTTTGGTCGTGACGCCCCCCGTAAAACCGGGCAGCTATACCTGGACCGTCTGGGCATTTGATGACAGCGAAAAGCTGTTGGCCGAGTTAAACAGTAGTTTCAACGTGACCACTGCGCCGTAAGCTATCCTACCGGCAAAGGCTATGGGTAGGGGAAAGAATATCTACACAGCAATGTTTATTGTCAGGCAAAAGTGTTTGGAGGTGCGGTGTGCTTCTCACATCTGATCGAGCAGGGGAACGAAAGCAGATTGAATCGGGTTTACAGGCTGATTGTGCTTCCTTTGAACAGTTTGTGCAGGCGCATGAAACGGCCGTTTTTACCTTCTGCTATCGGATGCTGGCAGATATGGCCCTGGCTGAATGCGCGGCAGCGGCGGTTTTCCAGCAGGTCTACCCCCATTTCCCGGTTGTTTCTTTGCTGGACGTATTGGCCGCCGCCCACCGCCGCTGTCTGGCACTGTGGCAGGCCAGCCGGGTTTATGAGGGTAAAACGGCCGTTGACGCCACCCAAACTTTGTTTAATAACCTGCCTCTTCCCGAACGGGAGGCACTGGCTTTGCGCTATGGCTGCAAGCTGAATTTTGACGAGATCGCCCACGTTTTAGAAACTTCTTGTGAAGCGGTTCGTGCTACCTTGCGCCAGGGGCGATGGCGCATTGCCGGCCTGGAGCAAACTAGCCTGTCTACTCCCAACTAAACATAAGGAACTTTTTCATGACATCTCAACCTATCCCAACAACTTCAGATATACCAGAAAAGAAGTGGCGTAACGGCCGTTTTGCCCGCATTTTGGCGCTCGTTTTGGGCGTGTGGGCGGTGGTAACGGCCGTTTACCTGCTCTTCCTCTGGCCCTGGATGAAAACGTGGGGTGCGGCTGAGGACGAAATCGAGGCTACCTTGCCCGGCGATGACATGGCGCCCCAGGCCAACCTGCGCTCCACAAAGGCATCACTATCCAGGCCAGTCCATCAGTTATCTCCCGGTTCCGCCGAACCGGTAGCTCGCTCTTGCGTTTCTGGCTGTGGCGCGTGGGGCGCCCCTTTCATCCCAGAAAGGGCGCCAATGTAGACAGCCGTTATAACCAGGGCGCCACCCGCCACTACTTCCAGCGTGATAGGCTGGTTGAGCATAACGGCCCCCAGTACAACGGCAATTACCGGCATCCCGGCAAGGGCGTAAACGGTGGCCGAGGCGGTCAACCGCTTGATCAGGTAAAGGAAGAGTTGGAAGAGGCCCACAGAGCCTAAGAGTACCAGCCAGCTAACCGCCAGCCACGTTTGTGTCTCGCGGGGGAGCGCCCAATGTTCGCCGGCAAGCAGGGAGCTAAATGTCAGTAGAAGTGTGCCGGCTGCCATGCCGATGGCGTTCATATTGATGGGGTGGACGTGGCGGAGGCCCCTGGCGACCACGCTGGAGGCGGCAGCGGCCACAGCGCCCAGAATGGCGGCGATGAGGTAGACGTAGTTGAGATCACCACCGAGTGTACCCAGGGACAAAATGGCGATGCCGGCGATCACCAGGATGCCGCCAATAACGCCGCGCGTAGAAAGACGTTCCTGCCTGAACAGGACGGCGATCAAGAGGGTAAACAAGGGCACGGTGGCCATGATAACGGCCGTTGTTCCGGCCGTGAGACCAACCAGAGCGTAATAGATGAGGGCGTAAGCAACGCCGAAACTGAGCAGACCATAAGCGGCCGCACCCACCGCCGACCGGCCCCTCGCCAGAGGTACATTCATCAGCCGGGCCAGCAAGAAAAAGAGTAGGGTCGCCAGGCCAAAGCGCAAGGCGGCTCCGAAGAAGGGCGGCAATTCCTGGTTGCTGAAACTGACGGCAATGAAGTTCGCGCCGCCAATGATGACAGTAGAAGCGAAGGCGATGTACGTCTGACTGTCTGGATTCTTATTCATATTTTCTTTTTCCTTTTGGTCGCCCCTTTAGTCAGATTTTCCTGCGCCCAAAACACTGCCCAAAACACCACAATTTTGTGGATGATGTATTCATTTATGGTCTCGGGGACGGGTTAATCACTTTTCATTCTGTCTCTCGTTGTTCGTAACGGGCGCGACGGCCAATGGTGGCAAAACCGAGTCGGGTGTAGGTTTGGATAGCGCCAGGGTTGTTGGTGTTGACGGTGAGTTGGGTGGATGCAGCGCCATCAGCTTTCATGCGCCGCATCGCCTCAACCATCAGGGCCGAGCCGAGTTTGCGGCGGCGCATGACCGGCGCTACGCCCACTTGCTGCACAAAACCGTCTGGCGTCTCGGCCGTGCCAATCAGGAAGCCCAACGGTACGCCGTCCACACGCGCCAGCAAGGACCACTCAGGCCGGAAGTCGTCGTCCACGATCCAGGCCAGCCATTCGGCTGCGCTCCAACCGGGAAAGCCGGGCCGGTCACGAAAGGAAGCGTCATAAGCCTGGAAGAATTGTTCCGCCAGGTCGGGCTGCCAGCTGGTGAGCGTTACGTCTGATGGCAGCGCGTCATCAGGCAGCGGTGGGTGCAGGTCATGCCGCATGACCAATTCTTCAAACACGGGGGCAAAACCGCGGGCGCGGTAGAGATGGTCGGCGGGCGCGGTGAGGGATTCGGTGGCGATTTGCAGCACGTGCAGCCCGGCCGTTGCTTCCGCCAGCAGCCACCGCCCCGCCTCCTGGCTCCAATGCAGCAGGTAGGTACCGATGCCTCTGCGCCGCCAATCAGGCCGCACCTGGCCGGTAATCCTGGCCTTCTGAGTATCTGCATCGCGGCTGCGGTGGACGGTGGCGCAGGCGACCAGGTGGCCTTCAGGGGTGAAGGCGCCAATGGCCGTGCCAGGCGCATCCGGGAAGTAGCGATTCTGGAGGTTACCTGGCTGGATCATAAAGGCCAGCCCGCCATCGGCCAGATGACAGGCGCGGGCGAGTTCACTGACTGCCTCTAAATCGGCGGCGCTGATGGGTCGCCAGCTTAGGCCAGCAATGGGCGGTGGGGTCCGCTTGGTTGTCGGATTTTGCATCTATATTTCCTTCATGGGGCGGGCGAGATAGATTTCGATCGTTGTCAGAGTGTGGTTGGTTGGGTGTGTAACAATTCCTTGCCTGGGGGATCAACAGATAGTTTACCTGCCCAGCTATACTGCTCACGGGCATAAATTGGCATTTTGTGAACAAGGATATTTTTGGCTTTTTAGTCGAGTGCAGAGATGAAATCCCTCTCAACTAAAAATGTCATATTATGACCGTGTTGAGTATATACAGCCAAGATGTTAGTTTAGTCTGAAGGGTTGTTGGTTGTCAAACGGCCGTTTCCCCTTCTCCAACCGTTATCGTCACTTCTGTCTCCGAACCCACATCTACCCCACTATCCTGGTCACCTCAGGTAGTCTATACCAGTCCCGCTCCCGGCGAGGAGTTGCCATTGGATGGGACCATCACGATCCGTTTTGATCAGCCGACGGACAAGCTCTCCGTTGGGTCAGCCTTTCACTTTGCCCAGGTGGGCAGTGAGGATGACCAACTGGAAGGCACGTTTACCTGGCCGCGCCCTGATACAGTGATGTTTACGCCTACAAAGGTTATACCTATTGACGTTAAGTCAGCAGCTTTGAACCGGCAGTCCAGTTATCAGGTGCAGCTTAGCTCACAGGCTTTGGGCGAAAACAAGCTGCCATTGCGTGAATCGCTCAGTTTGGATGTGCGCCCCGTTGGACATTTGGCAGTAGCGCAGGTGATCCCGGTGAATAACAGCAAGGTTGGGGCGGACACGGCTGTTACCGTTATCTTTATCCGTGCTGTTGTCCCGCTTACGCCTACCGACCAGCAAGCTAACAGAGATCCCGCGTGTAATTTACATAAAATTAGCCGGATTGGTGTAAATAGCGCGTTTTCTTTTATCTTTCCAGCATCGGCAAAATCACATGTGAGGGGGCTACGCTGCTGCGCTGAATGCTGAACGTCGGCGTGGCGTCATGCGGAATTCGTTCAAACGCGGCTGCATCGTGCCCGGCAATGGCGATGCGCAGACGATGCCCCTGCTGGATTAAAACGGAAGTGGCGTAAAGAGGAATGTGCAGTTCGGTCACTTCTCCGGGAACCAGAGGCTGCGCGTCGGCTCTGGCCAGGGTGCGGTAAGGGCCGGACCGGACGTAGGGCGGCGTTTCGGTGGAGATCTGGCGCTGGTTGCCGCGCAGAATGCCTTCGGTGATGTACGTTACCTGCCCATCGGGCGCCACATCTTCCAGGTAGACGTGGAAGGCGGCGTCCGGTGTGCTGGAGGCCGCGTGCAGGACAACAATTGGACTGCCAGTGATCTCAACGGCCGTTTCCAATGGCTGGCTGGTATAGGTCAGCAGCTTCTCGTCCGCTTCCGCGCGGTCGCCATAGACCACATCCGCTTTGAACAGGCCCGTAAACCAGCGGCTGAGTTCGCCGGTGCTGGCTTCCCAGTTCACCTGGTACACGTCGGCCTCCGCCCCGGCGTCTGGCGCGGTTGGCGACAGCGCGCCGTCTGGTCCGAAATACCAGGTTTGCGGCGTGAAGCCGTCGGGCGGCCAGGTTTGGGTTTCTTTCCAGGTTCCTTCGCCCAGCGTGTAATAAGTGACGCCGGTTTCCGGCTGCGGGTTTCCCCCGTCTTTCAAATAAAGATCAAAGAAATCAACCAGCATTTGGAACTGTTCTTCGACTGAGGGCGTAACGGCCGTTTCCGCCGCCAGAAAAGGGTCAATGTGATGCCCGCCGCCATGCGACCAGGGACCGATTAACAGCTTTTGCGGATTGCTGAAGGTCTGATAACGGCCCAAGGCGCCGTCAACTGTGGCCGAATCTAGCCAACCAGCCCAGACATACAGCGGAATATGGGAGTTTTCAATGGCAGTCTTGTGCGAATAAGGGCTGAGATCCCCCAGCGTCAAACCCGTGTCCGCCCATGTGTCATCGCTATACTCTATGTCCCGGGCAATCTGGTAAACATCAAGCTCCTGATGTTGGTCTACAGCCTGCGTCAGCATCTCGCCGTTGCTATCCACATCCACCGGCCGCACCCCTTTCATAAGATAGCGCATCTGTGCGCAGGGCACGCCGGAAGCCGCTTCCAAGGCGCACACGTCATTTTTCACCAGGCCGCCATGGAACTGGTTCCAGGCTTCCATGAAGCCCCGGTTCAGAACGCCGCCGGGGCGCACCAACACGTTATACAGATCAAAGTCGTTGTACTGTGGCGCGGCCGCCTTGAGAGCCGGATGCTGCAGCGCGGCCATCAGTTCCGCCGTGTTGCCTTCATACGAAACGCCATACGCGCCCACGTTGCCGTTGGACCAGGGTTGGGCCACGATCCAATCCAGGATCTCCCCCAGATCGGCAATCTCGCGCTCAGACCAGATCACTTCCCACTGCCCAAAGGAGGCCCCACTGCCGCGCACATCTACCATCACCAGGGCATAACCGGCTTCGGTCCATTTCGAACCTTCCTGCATGTCGGGCGGCAGCAGTTGCAGCCTTTCCATGATTTTGCCGACCGGCGCCAGGTCATAACTGCGCCAGTAAGGCGTAGAGCGCATCACGGTGGGAATCTTCTCTCCGGGCTGCAAGCCGGCCGGCAGCCACACGTCTATGGCGATCTGTACGCCATCGCTCATGGTGACGTACAGACTTTTCCGCTCTGCTTTCTGCCTCAGCGCCAGCACAAAACCGGTAGAAATGCACGCCAGCAATAAAATTAATAGGCCCAACAACAGGATGTTTTTATTCATTTCACAATACCTCATCACGTCAGACTACAAAAGTCTTGAGGCTTTTGTAGTCTTCGTTCAATTTTTGCATCACTAAAAGATGCTGCCAGCATAGCAGCGAGTACGGGTGATTTCTACATCCAGGTAGGGGGTTTAGGTAGGGGGTTTGGCGCTAACAGCCTATCGGAGAACCTCTTTTTGTAGCCGAGGTATCCTTACCTCGCCTCTGGAAGACGCGGTAAGAAACCGCGGCTACGGGTACTTTTCCGACAACCTGCTAGAGAAAACCGAAACGCCGGGCCTGCGCCAGCGCTTCGTCGCGGCTGTGGGCGTCTAATTTACGGTGAATGTTTTTGATGTAAGAGCGGGCGGTGCTGACGGCGATCACCAGTTCGGCGGCGATTTCAGGGCTAGAAAGGCCCCGCGCCAGCAGGTGCAGCACCTGGGTTTCCTGGCGGGTCAGGGAATCCGCCGGATGGGTTTGGGTGGGGGTAAACAGGGGCTGCGCCGGTTTTTGCGCCTGGGCGGCCAGCGCCGCGAACACTTTTTGGGCAAACGGCGAGGATAGATCGCGGGCCAGGTTTAGCTGCCGCAGCAGGTCGTACAGGGGACGGCCTACGCTCAGAAATGGGCTGATAAACCGGGAGGGTTCCGCCAGAAGCAGGGCTTGCTCCAGGGAATGTTGGGCGGAACGGCCGTTTCCCTTCTGCCCCTCTATCACCGCCCGTAAAGCATAAATCTGAATGGCGGCAGCCCGGTCCTGGCCTTGTTCGGCAGGGGGCAGCAGCGCCGCCAATAATTCCAGCGCTTCCTCGCGGCGTTCCAACAGCAGCAAGGCGCGCCCCAACAGCACATACGCCGGCAGATAGTGGACAGCCAGGTCTCCGTGAACGGCCGTTTCCACGGTGATTCCTTTTTCTGACAGGTGGGAAACGGCCGTTTGCGCCTGCCCTTGCGCCAGCAGCAGTTCACCACGCAGCGCCACAATGTCTGGATGAACTTCCGCCGGCGCCAGCTTCTTCAAAAACTGCGTCGACTCCTCAAAATCCGCTGCCGCCTGCGCCACATCCCCCGCTTGAATCGCCAGTAAAACACGCAGCCGCAAAACATTTTGCTCCATGTCAGGGTTTCCCGTACCCTGGGCCAGCGCCAACGCTTTCTCCAGCGGCAAAACCGCTTCAGCCAGTTCATGGCGGTGGTAATGAATTTCAGTCAGCCCCCGGTACCCCAGACAGATAGCCGGTATGCCGCTGGCGTCCACCGGCGCGCGCTCATAACCCAGCTCTATAGCCTGCTGAAAAAGCGCCGCGCCCTTGTCCAGTTCGCCCCGATAGACGTGAATGCTCCCCTGCATCGCCAGCGCCACAATCGCCACGTAAATATTCTCACCAGACCGGCACGACATCTGATACGAATCCCCCAAAGCCTCCTGCGCCGCGTCCCAATCCCGCTGCCCAAAATACTCCAGCCCAAGATTCAGCGCCACCGCCCCGCGCACCGTATAAGCCGCCGCCGGTAGACGGCGCAGCGCTTCTGTGGAATAGCGCATCACCCCCTCAGAATCGCCGCGCAGCCGGGCGCAAAAAGCCTGCACAGACAAAAGATCACCCCACACCTCATCCGGCGTAATAACCTGGCCGCGCAGCCCCACGTAAAATGGCTTCATATCCGCCAGCGCTTCCTGGCCTGCCAGCGCCAGGCGTTCCGCCTTCTCAATCTGATAGTTGAGCGCATACGCCCAACTGCCATCGGCGCATAAGTATGGATGCCGCCAAAGCGCCTCTTGGGGCAGCCGCTCCAACCAGCTTAAATAGGTGGCGATTTGACCGCTATAGACCATCAACGTGGTGTGTTGTTCCATCAGGTGAATGACGCGCTCCACGTCTGGAACCTGGAAAGCATGTTCCACGGCGGCGGAAATATCACCGGCCTCTTCATACCAATGGCTGGCACGATCATGAAGCAATGGCAGCCTTTCAGCCCGTTCTTTTTGCAAACGCGCCTGCAAAAAATCTGCAAAAAGATGATGGTAACGGTACCATTCCCGCTTGTTGTCCAGAGATATCAGGAACAATTGAGCCTGATCCAATTTCTCCAGGTAAATCTGGCTGGGTTCGTTCCCCTCCCCCACCCCCAGTACCGCATCACACAACGCCCCATTCAACCGGCTCAGCACCGACGTGCGCAGCAAAAAATCTTGCACCGCCGCTGGCTGATGCCGGAAAACCTCGTCAAACAGGTAGTCGGCAATTTGCCGGTCTTCACCCGAAAAAGCTTTAAGGAAGACCTCAGCGCTGTCATATTCGGCCAGGGATAAGGCCGCCAGTTGCAGCCCGGCCGCCCAACCCTCCGTGCGCGTCTCCAAAACCTCAATCACATCCGAAGAAAGCTGGAGTGACTGCAAAAACTCCATGGTTTCATCATGGGTAAAACTGAGATCACGCTCGGTAATTTCTACCAACTGGTCTCTGGCGCGCAGGCGGGGCAGATTCAACGGCGGATCTTCACGGGCGCTGATGACCAGGGTCATATGGACCGGTAGATGCTCCAGCAGCAGGCGCATCATCTGATGAACAGGTTCAGACCGGATAAGGTGATAATCGTCCAGCACCAGCATGAAAGGGTCTGGCTGCCAGAGAATGTCGTCAATCAAAGCGCCCAGGGCAAACTCCAAGGGACTGGCTTCCGGTGCGGAGGCGGGACCGCTTAAAGACATGGCCGGAGCACGCAGCACGGCCAGAGCCGACTGCCCAAGCTCATGTTCAATGTTTTGCAAGGCGCTGATTAGATACGTGAAAAAGCGCGTGGGATCATTGTCGCCTTCGTCAATGGCGAACCAGGCGGCCGGCCTGTCGTGGTCTGCCGTCCATTTGCTGAGTAAGGTTGTTTTACCGTAACCGGCCGGCGCCGAGACCAGGATTAATCTGGCGTTTGATTTCTCATCCAATCGCTGTATCAGGCGGCGGCGCGGCAGCACATCCGGCGGCGGCGGGGGAATTTGCAGTTTAGTTTTGATGAGAAATGATTGCACGTTTTGAACCTTACCTTAGGTGTGGATACAGGATTTGTGTTGATTACTTGACGACAGGGCGATTGTATCAAGATGACAGGAAGGTGGTCAATTAAGATCGAAGCAAGGTAAAGACATGGGCAGCGAGAAGAGGGCTTCCTTGTTGATAGACGGCGCTACGCTCCTGTGCGCCGCCAATCAGGACGACTTTGTCATCGGCAAAACTGGCTGTGTTCCCGGTGCACAGGGCGTTGGCCGGTATCAAATGGAAGCCAGCGCCAACAGGCCAAAAATGTCCCCAAGCAGATGCGCCAGCCAGACCACCCATAAGTTATTGCGGCGGGCGAACATCACACCATACAAAATTGAATCGAAAATGATCAGACCGACATCCGTTAAGACGACCAGCCCTGGTCCCGGGGCGAAATGCGCCAGCCCGAACAAGAGTGAGGCCACCCCTATTGCCGCTGGGATTCCGATAAAAGGCGCCAATCGTCCCTGAATCATGGTCCGGTAAGTCATCTCCTCGCCGATCAGGGAAACGGCCAACAGCGGCAGTAATACACTCCAGGGAATGCCGGTCTCAAATGGCAAGCGCGCCTGAACATGCGCCAGATAAGCAGGAAAAAACGCCTTCGCCCACAAAACAACCAGGGGTTGGATGACAAAGCCCAACAGGATGAACAAAACCCAGTTTGCGCGCAAATCGTCCCCAAAGGCGCGGACGTTGAAACCCAATTCGCTCCAGGTACGCTGGCGCAGACGGCGCTCGATCAGAAGGTATACGATCGGCAAGAGCGCAAAGAACGTCTTTGCAGAAGGAATGAGCAGCATTCCCAACAGGGTCACGGCAGTAATAGTCACAGTCTCGATAAGAATTTGATATTTTTTCATCAATGCACACTCTTTAGAATCCACAATTAGAAACCCGCCAGGAAACGGGCGGCATCCTGAATCCAGTGGAAGGCGACAGCGGATTCGAGACCTCGGCGGCGGGCAAGGATGAGCGACGGCATACCCCAGATGAGCGCCAGGACAGCGCCCATTCCCAGCGCAGCCCACGGTGACTGGATAAACAGGTCGTCGAAGTGGGAATAATTATGCACCAGCATTGCCAGTAACCCCGCCAGCCAGACTGCATGACCTGGAAGACTTTTCCGCAAAAGAAGCCACAATAAACCCCATAAGGCAAAGCGATAGATAGCTTCTTCAACGATACCCGGCTGCAGAGCGTCCAACATGGCGGCCAATGGATTCTGCCATTGGATCGTCTGTCCCTGTGTAAGCTGCAACGCAAAGGCATTCAAAACCGCCAGCGGCAATCCCACAACCAGGCCTACTAGAATACCCTGGCCTGCAATGCGCCAGTTTCCAGCGGCAGCATGGAATTGCACCGGCCCACCCTGACGCATAATAACCAGTCCGCCCATGGTGGCAACGGCCGTGAATACCCCTCGGAGGATGGCCTGCCCCAGGTTATTATCCACAAATCCCAGGAACGGATAAGGCGAAAAGAGCGTGGCAAACAGCATCCCCACGCCAACCACCATTCCCAGGCACAAGGCAATGGTCCAATCTCCCCGGCGTAGATTTGAATGGCGTTTCGTCAGCATCAAGAGCGAACCCGTTATGGTCAGGGTATCGAACAGGTGAAAGGTATACGGTATGCTCAAGTGAGCAGATAGCGATGCCCGGCCTAGAAAAATAGCCAGGATGCCTACAATAAGCAGTAACAGCGTAAGATAACGGCTCGCGTTACCGGCGGCTGGATGGGCATGGACTCGACCACGAAACGGACAAAGACCACGATAAAGCCAATTTGACGGCGAGAATCCAGCCGTCCGCGTACACGGATTTTTAGGCTGCGTTTCTGTCTCTCTTTGGTCCATAGATAATCACACCCGAGGTGCTGTCCTCTATTAATGTGTCGGAAGAAAACCGCATAAGCTAAATCACCATGATCAAATCGCCCGCTGCTCCGCACGCGTTAAAGACAACAAAGAATAAAAGGAAGG
>JAWOGU010000398.1:0-3533 GCA_046496595.1 Chloroflexota bacterium | reverse complement strand
CTCCCTGGCTGATCTTTGCCAGAAATTCACGGGCGCCAGACTGGGCTATCGTTCCCAGATTCCGAATTAATTCCTCTTCCGTCATGCCCAGGCCGCTGTCTTTGATGATCAGCTTTTTGGGTTCATCTTCCCCGGTTTCCGGCACGATGACGCGAATGGCTAACTCCGCATCCGGGTCTAAAATGTCCCGGTTTGTCAGAGTCTCAAAATGAAGCCGGGTCAAGGCGTCTGAGGCGTTGGAGATCAACTCCCGCAAGAAAATGTCCCGATCTTTGTATAACGAATGAACGAGAATCTGTAAAACTTGTTTGACCTCGGTTTTAAAATTATAAGTGGCTTGTTTTTCTTCTGTTGTCATGACAAAAACCTCTGTATTTGTGCGATTTGGAAATGGTGAGAGCCGGCTTTGCCGCTCAACAACCCTCAGTTAGAAATTAGAATGGATTAACGGCCGTTATCATATCCCCCTTCCATAAAAGAAACATAAGAATATCCGTGCCAAAACCCAATTATCCCAATTACACCTCCAAGTGGCAAAACCCCCGGTCGTTTCCCAAGCCACTCTGCCACCCTCCCCCTCTGCGTTGACCCAAATCTCGCCAACATGCTACAATAAATCTGTGACGTTTTTCACAGGCAGCAATATCCCACACAACATTTAAGGAGGCTTCAATATGACTTCAAACAACCCCTTTACCAACATCATCCAAGGCATAGAACCCGGCATCATCATCCATCAAGATGACAACCAACGCTTCGCCCTCATCGCCAACAACCATCCGGAAGCGGCCGTCCACTGGCTGGCCATCACCTATGAAGAAGGCACGACAGAAAATTTAAAACAAAGTGATCGAAACCGGTTTTTAGACCTGATCGATTACGCCATCAATACCACCAAAGCACAAGTGGACCAATACCCCATCCTGCAGCAAGGTTTCTCCATCAAATTCCACTGCGGCGCGTTTGAAACCATCGAGCATCCCAAATTACACATCCTCTCAACAGAATAGGATATTCCCAAATTGTGCTTTATACTCACTGCATTCAAAACTGAACATTAGTGATGCCCTTTACAGTAAAAATTCCCACTAAGCCAAATCATGAATCCTTTTATTGGCAATTAAATAAACTAACAGCAGGTTGCAAAAGCATTGGTGCATCACAGCCAGCCTGCTGTTTGTCGTAAACAACCAAATCAAGGAGACCCACAAACCACATGCCCCACAAACTTAATAACCTACTGAACCCCGTCCCCAGCGACATCGACATCGCCCAAGCAGTTGCCCCGTTGTCTATCACCCAAATCGCAGATGAAATAGGACTGCTGCCCGAAGAATTAGTGCTTTACGGCAATGATAAAGCCAAAGTACGCCTCTCAGTCCGCGAACGTCTGCAAGACGTCCCAAACGGGAAATATGTCCTGGTGACAGCCATCACACCCACTCCACTGGGCGAGGGCAAAACAACCACCACCGTCGGCGTGAGTCAGGCATTAGGCGCTCATTTAGGCCAAAATGTCATTACCTGCATCCGCCAACCCAGCCAGGGACCTACGTTTGGCATTAAAGGCGGCGCGGCCGGTGGCGGTTACAGCCAGATCATTCCCATGGAGGATTTCAACCTGCATCTGACCGGCGACATCCACGCCATCACCGCCGCCAACAACCTGCTGGCAGCCGCCATAGACGCCCGTGTCCACCACGAATCCACCCAATCCGACGAAGGGCTGTTCAACCGTTTATGCCCGCCGGACAAACAAGGAAATCGCGAGTTTGCGCCCGTCATGCTGCGCCGCCTCAAAAAACTAGGCATCGACAAAACAGACCCCAACACACTCACCCCGGAAGAACGCAGCCGCTTCGCCCGGCTGGATATCGATCCGGACAGCATTACCTGGCGGCGCGTCGTCGATACCAACGACCGTTATCTGCGCGGCATCACCATCGGCGAAGGACCCGATGAAAAATTTACGCGCAAAACCGGTTACGACATCACCGTTGCCAGTGAAATCATGGCTATCCTCGCCCTGACCACCAGTTTGGCCGACATGCGCGAACGGCTCGGGCGCATGGTCATTGGCACCAACAAAGCCGGCGAACCCATTACCGCCGATGATCTAGGCATAGGCGGCGCGCTGACCGTGCTCATGAAAGACGCCATCATGCCCAACCTGATGCAAACGCTGGAAGGCACCGCCGCCTTTGTCCACGCCGGCCCCTTTGCCAACATTGCGCATGGCAACTCCTCCATCGTCGCCGACCAAATTGCGCTCAAGCTGGTTGGTCCCGATGGCTACGTTCTCACTGAGGCCGGTTTCGGCGCCGATATTGGCATGGAAAAATTCTTCGACATTAAATGCCGCTACAGTGGTCTGATTCCCAACTGCGTGGTATTAGTAGCCACCATCCGCGCCCTGAAAATGCACGGCGGTGGACCGAAAGTAGTGGCAGGACGGCCGTTATCCCCCGAATACACCGAAGAAAATCTCGAACTATTGGAAGCCGGCTGCAACAATCTGCAAGCCCACATCAAAAACTCCCTTCGTTTTGGCGTGCCCGTCGTCGTCGCCGTCAACCGCTTCAAAGACGACACCCCGGCCGAGGTTGAACTCGTGCGCCGCCATGCCAAAGAAGCAGGCGCCTACGATGCTGTCATGAGCAACCATTGGGCCGAAGGCGGCGCCGGTTCCGTAGACTTGGGCAAAGCCATCATGGCAGCCTGCCAACAACCCGCCAACTTCACCTTCCTCTACCCCAATGAGTTGAGCATCAAAGAAAAAATCGAAACTATCGCCACCCAAATTTATGGGGCGGCTGGTGTGGAATATTCCGAAGAAGCCGAAAAGAAGATCGTACTCTACACGCAAAATGGCTTCGACAACTTACCCATGTGCATGGCGAAAACCCACCTCAGCCTGAGCCACGATCCCCAGTTAAAAGGCGCGCCCACAGGCTTCATCCTGCCCATTCGTGACCTACGCGCCAGCATTGGCGCCGGCTTCATCTACCCGCTGGTCGGAACCATGAGCACCATGCCCGGCCTGCCCACCCGGCCCGCCTATTATGATGTAGACCTGGACCTGGAAACAGGTAAAGTCGTCGGTTTGTTCTAAAACAGTAGTCGAGATTGGACCAATCATAAAGATTGGTCCAATCTAAAAAATTACTCCAGCCAACAAGACAACTTTTCACCCATAAGCGTATGATTTCAGGTGGCAGTCACGGCGGAAGTGACTGTCACCTGTTTGCTGCGCCCACTTTTGATATACTTGATACCATGAGACAAGAGAACATTCGTAATTTCTGCATTATTGCCCATATCGATCACGGCAAATCTACCCTGGCCGACCGCATGCTCCAGGTGACAGGTACCCTGTCTGACCGGGAAATGCAAGAGCAGGTGCTGGATAACATGGATTTAGAGCGCGAAAAAGGCGTTACTATCAAAGCCTCGGCCGTGCGCATGTATTATGACGCCCAAAACGGTGAAAGATATGAGATGAATCTCATCGACACGCCGGGGCACGTCGATTT